>NZ_CP040098.1:2318750-2639166 GCF_005377625.1 Desulfoglaeba alkanexedens ALDC
CACCAGTCCCAGCGACGGCGGGCTCGCCAGCGCCAGTCCCGCGCCGCCGCAAAAACCCAGGTAGCTGCCTCCGCCGTCAACGAAACGCGCGACGGCCGTTCGGCCTTGCCGGCCCAGAGCCTTGACCTTGTGGGCGGCCCAGCCGCCGGGAACGATGAGCACGCGGAAGTCGCCGAGCGCTCCCGAAGCGATCTCTTGGGCGCTCAAGACCCGAAACGGCACATCGAGCGATTTCAGGGTTTCGACGCAGATCAAACCCCAGACCAGCGACTGGTCCCATAAAAGGCCTGCGGGAAAGGGGATGTGAGAGCGGCTGTCCGGGCGGCCTTCCTCTGTCACGGGGTACCTTTGTCTTCGCCTTCGATCTGAATAAAGCCGGCATCCTTGAGCGTCGCGATCCCGCCCTGCAGGCTCGCCGCATCTTCATGGCCTGCTTTTCGAAGCTGCAGCAGGGCTTGATAGGATCGAACACCGGTATTGCACACCACGATCAGCCGCTTGCCTTGCGGGACGGCCTCCAGCCGCCGGTCCAGGGTTTCCTGAGGGATGTTGATCCACCGGTCGCCGAAGCGTGCAACGAACGGGGCGGCGTCCTGCGGCCCCCGCACGTCCAGACAGACCACGTCGTCACAGGGTTCGGAAAGAAAGCATTTTTCGAATTCTTCCAAGTCCATGGTTCGGTTGAAGCCGTCCAGGATGTTTTCCGCGGTGTTGGCCACGGCGTTCAAAATGTCCATGGCCGAAGCGTAGGGCGGCGAGTAGGCCAGTTCTACATTGGACAGGTCTTCGATGGTCGCTTTTTGAGGCAGCATGGCCGCCACTGTGTCGATTCGGGCGACCACCGCATCGCCGTTTTTCCCGATCCCCTGGATGCCGAGAATCCGGCGTGTTTTACGGTCGAAGATCAAATCCAGGGTCATGAGCTCGCGGCTGGGATAGAAATGGGCCCGATCGGTCTGAACCACCAGGGCGTGGTCCGCATCGAAACCTTCTTTCCGCGCGGCCCGCAACGTGAGTCCCGCAGCGGCCACCGTTGTTTCGAAGATCTTCACCACAAAACTCCCCACGGAGCCTTCGAAAACCGCCGATCCTCCCGCGATGTTGGTCCCGATGATCCGTCCTTGGCGGTTGGCCAGCGATCCTTGAGGGAAATAGAACGGTTTCCCCGTGATCCGGTGTAGGACTTCGATGCAGTCGCCTCCCGCGTAGATGTCGGGATCCGATGTCTGGAGCTTTCCGTTCACCAGGATGCCGCCTCGAAGCGAAACCAGGAGTCCCGCGTCGGCGGCCAGGCGGGAATTGGGGCGGACGCCCACGGCGGTGATCACCAGGTCGGTTTCCAGGGTGCGTGCCGACGTCTTCACCCGGAGCGGGTGGTCTCCGTCTGATGTCGCGATTTCCTGGACGGTTTCGCCGCAGTGAAAGGTGACGCCGTGTTCTTCCATGTGCCTTTGGACCATGCGGGCAAAGTCGGGGTCCAAAGCGCCCGGAAGCACCTGGTCGGCGATTTCGACCACCGTGGCTTCCACGCCCCAAAGATCTGTGAGCGCTTCGGCCATTTCGCAGCCGATGGCGCCCGCTCCCACGATCACCGCCCGGTCCACGCCGCCCTGGGCGATTCGGTCTTTCACGGCCTTTGCGGCATGCAGGTCCGTCACCGCCGTGACCCCCGGGAGATCGGCCCCGGGAACCGGAAGCCGGTTGGGGACGCTGCCGGTGGCGAGCACCAACGTGTCGTAAGCCAGGTCTTCTTCCTTTCCGGTATCCAGGTCCCGGAGTCGCACTGCTTTGGCTTTACGGTCGATGGAAACCGCTTCGGTTCGCGTGCGGACGTGGACGCCCTTGGCGTCCCGGAAAAACTCTGGCGTCCGAAGCATGTGAAAACTGGTCTTCATAAGTTCCGACAGGTCGGTCACTTCGCCCGAAATGTAATAGGGTATGCCGCAGCCGCCGTAAGAAATGAATTCGTCCCGGTCGACCATCACCACGTCCCAATCCGGTTGGAGCCGCTTGATGCGGCAGGCGGCCTTGGGTCCGAGAGCCACGGCTCCGATGATTACCACTCGCTTGGTGTCCATGAGAGCATTTCCTTTTCTGAATGTGCGCCGCGCAGACAAGGCGGTCGACGCGTCAATCGTTTCCGAAGCCCCGAACGGCGCCGCAGTCGGGGCAGGTCCACGTTATGCCGTTACAGGTCATCCCCCACAAGTTTTCTTCCATGCAGTACGGGCATATCATGAAGCCGCACGGACATGTCCAGCAGAAAGGCTGCGGCCGGCCGCATATGGTGCAGACGTATTCATGCTTCCTTCGGCGCCGATGCCTCGAGGTTTCAGGCGTGCGCGATTCCATCCCACCGTCCGTGCTCATGCGGGAATCCTCTTCCGCCTCCCGACGCTCAGATCATGCAGCGGGATCAGAATGTCGGCCATCTGCCGGATTTTCTGAGCACTGTCGTAAGCGGCGATGGCGTCCGTATGCACGCCGGGCGCTACCGCCGGACCGGTTTCCGGAAAGTTCTTGGCGTTACAGCAGAATCCCGTGATGATCGCCCGTCCCGCTCTGGTGTTTACGGAAACGGACTGGCCTCCCGGCGTGTGCCCCGGAGTGAAAATCAGGTCGATACCCTCTCGCAGGGATACGTCCCCGTCGACGACTTCCACCTTCAATCCGTCCAGAAGATCCGGATAGTAGCGGTGATCGATGGGGTGTGGGTTCTTGAAGAATTCGTATTCCTTTTCCTGAACCAAGATGGTCGCGTTGGAGCATTGATAGTCGTTTTCGCAATGATCGTTATGAAGGTGGGTGTGGATGATGAGGTCGATGTCTTCGGGCTTGAGGCCCACCGTCGCCAAGGCGTCTTCGAATGCCAAGATTTCCAGCCCGTTTTCCCGGGCCACCTCGTCGGGCACCATGAACTGCTCGAGGCCCGTGTCCACCAGGATCGTTTCATCGCCGCCTTCAAGGTAGAAGGCGTAGCTCGGAATCCAGATGCGTTTGCCGTAGTCTCGGAGGTAGGTCATGATGCCCTGGTCCGTCTCGTTGGCTCCGATGGTGAGCGGTCGAATGACATATTCGCGCATATCGTTTCCTTTCGTTCGCGGGAACGGGTCGTCGATCCGGACGGGAATCTGAACGCATCTCGGTGCTAAAACATTCCAACGGTGATTTCAAGTCTCCCGAACCGCTCCCCTTGAAAAAGCTTGCAGGAGCCGGCTTGTTGAAAAAGCTTGTAGGAGCCGGCTTGCCGGCGATCCACAAGACCGCCGGTCGCGGCCAAGGCCGTTCCTGCAACACTGCAGTTGCTTTCCGCGGCAGGCATCCTGGATGGCCTTGGAACTTTCATGGGGCTTCAGCCGCCGCCTTGGTCCGCCTTCTTTCGTTCCAACAGCCAATCGATGATTTTGTTGGGGTCCGGAGGCGGAAGTTCTCTTTCGGATTCGGCCGGGAATGTGAAGACTTCGGCTGATTGCCTTGGCGCGCGGTTTTCCGATTCCATTTGGTGCCCGATACCCGCGTCTCCACCGCTCCATCCCAAGAAAGGCGGGTTCGGCCAAGATTCGAAAGGGAAACGGTCGGCGCCGTCCAGTCCGAGCACGGATTTTGGGTTCGCAGGGTCTGCAGGTGGGGGCGAAGCGGAAGGGGGCTCCGCCGTTTCGAAGGTTTTGGGAAAGATGTGTGGGGATGACGGGCCGACCTTCGCCGGGGGTATCGGTTTTATCAGCATTGGAAGAGTGTCGTGAAGGCCGTCGCTCTGGTGTGACTCTGCCCCGGAATCAGGCACGCCAATGGCGTTCGGCTTTGCGGCGTCTTCTTGCGGCCCGATCCATTCGGCGAACCTTTCGCCGACGAAACGTCTCCACGCCTTTCCATACGGTGACCAGAAGATCACAGCGACCGCAAGGCTTGCCAAAAGGATGGCGCTTCCCGCCGCCCACCCGAAGCGGCGCTTCCTTTTGCCTTCCAGATCGCCGATCACTTCACGGACGATCTTTGCCGAAATCGTCTTCCTGCCGTAGCCGAAACCGGTCACCAGCGCATTGTCGCAAAGGATATTGATCCTTCTCGGGATGCCCTGGGCGTATTTCACCACGAGCCTCAGGGCGCTCTTGGAAAAGAGGGGTTCGTCCTTGGTCCGTCCGGCCAGCGACAGGCGGTGGGTGATGTAGTCGAGGCTTTCGGATGGTCTCAGGGGCTTCAGCGTGGTTCGGATGGCGATCCTTTGGCGGAGCTGTCGCAGTTCCCGCCGAGCCAGGATGGCTTCCAGTTCCGGTTGCCCGATGAGCGCGATCTGGATCAGCTTGTCTTTCGTGCTCTCCAGATTGGAAAGCATGCGGAGGTTCTCGAGTGTTTCCACCGGCATGTTCTGAGCTTCGTCGATGATGAGCACCACGTTCCAGCCGGCGCGATACTCTTCAATCAGCACGGAATGGAGATGCTGGACCATTTCGAAGGGTTCATCCGACGGTGGACTGAGCCCCAGTTCCTGATAAATGACCCTGAGGAGGCCGTGAAAGGAGACGTTGGCGTTGAACACGAGCACCGTCTTGATGCGTTCCGGATCGTAGCGCTGTAGAAATGTACGGACGATGGTGGTCTTCCCCAGCCCCACTTCGCCGGTGACGGCGATGAAGCCTTTTCGTTGCTGGATACCATAGATGATCGCAGCCAGCGCCTCTTTGTGGCTCGAGCCGAGAAAGAGGAAATCCGGGTCCGGGGTGATGTGGAAAGGTTCGCGGTTGAGACCGTAAAAATCCAGATACATGCGGCGGGGTTCTCCTGGAACTTACAGGGCTCCGAACCCAAAGGCCGACCGTTCCTTCCGGCTGAATCGGTCGACCGCGGAAACCAACGTCGCTCCGGTCAAAAGAAGCCGTCCATGGCTTCGAGTACCGGGTTGCTGCCGGGCGGCGGCCCGGGCCATGTCCTGCGCCTCGAGCCACGACCACGCCCCTGCCCCGTCGTCCAAAGGTCTTCATCCACAGATTTCACCGGTGGCCACAGATTATCGGCATTTTCATCAAGCCCCTTGATTCTTTCATCTGTTCATCAAACTGCCTCGTGCCAAGCCGCCAAGTAGGTCCATTGTTTCTGGTTCGGGACGCCTGATTCCCGACTCCTGAATCCCCCTCAATAACCCCCATGACCCCGTGGGGTCACAACGAAGCATGAAAATTCGGGATACGGGGCAGTGGGGTAGAGCCCAAAAACGTGGCACAATAACCAAGCGACATTATTGGTGAATTTTCTATTTTCATATAAACTAGAGATAAACCGTCTGGATTCCGGCTTTCGCCGGAATGACGAAACAATTCAACCCCCGTCGTTCCGGCGAAAGGACGTTCGCGAACCGGCCCTACACGAAAAAACGGACACGCAATCCGCAGAAAGGTGAAGGGTATTCTCAGACAGCCTCTTAGGTTGAGGTTCCGGTTCGACGTCGTGAGCGTCTACAAAGGATGCTTTGCATGATAGAATTTTCAAAAAACGTGTCAATCGCGAAATAATCTTACGGGGGTGGGCCCAGAACCACCGACCGGTAGGAGCGGCGCCCCCGGTGGGGAGCCGTATCATGGCAAAAACTCCTTGCTGACCCTGGGTAAGGCGGCTAGAATATTGTACATGCTTGCAAAGGAGGGCATTTTGGCGCTCACTGTTCCCCGCCGCCCCACCCGCCCCATTCGTCTGGGTACCGTCACCATCGGAGGGGGCGCTCCCGTCGTGGTCCAATCCATGACCAACACCGATACCCGCGACTGGCGGGCCACCGTGGCCCAGATCCGACGCCTCGAGGCCGCCGGGTGTGAGCTGGTACGGGTTGCCGTTCCGGACGGTGAGGCCGTGGCGGCGCTGCCACTCATTCGAAAGCACATCAGTATTCCCCTCATCGCCGACATCCATTTCGATCATCGGCTGGCCCTCGGATCGCTCGAGGCCGGCGTAGACGGGCTGCGGATCAACCCGGGAAACATCGGCGGTGCGGACCGGGTGAAAAAGGTGGCGCGGCTTGCCCTGGAGCGTCGGGTGCCCATTCGGATCGGCGTCAACAGCGGGTCTCTGGAACGGGATCTCCTCGAACACTACGGCCGCCCGACGCCGGAAGCCCTGGTGGAGAGCGCGCTCCGCCACGTGCGGCTTCTTGAAGACCACGGCTTCGGCCTCATCAAAATTTCCCTCAAGTCGTCGGATGTCCTGACCACGGTGGCCGCCTATCGGCTCCTGGCCTCACGAACCGATTATCCCTTGCACTTGGGGGTCACCGAAGCGGGGACGGCGGTTCAAGGCGCCGTAAAGTCGGCGCTCGGGATCGGCATCCTGCTGGCCGAAGGAATCGGAGACACGCTTCGGGTTTCCATCACCGGCGACCCCGTGGACGAAATGCCCATCGCCTGGGGGATCCTTCGAGCGCTCCGGCTGCGCGAACGGGGTGTGGAACTGGTGAGCTGCCCTACCTGCGGCCGGACGGAAATGGATCTCATCGGACTCGCCGAGAAGGCCGAACGGCTGTTTCGAACCGTGCGGACGCCGATCAAGGTCGCCGTCATGGGATGCGTGGTGAACGGGCCCGGTGAGGCGCGCGAAGCGGATGTGGGCATTGCGGGAGGCCGCGGGACGGGGATCCTTTTCAAGAAAGGGCGCATGATCGAAAAGCTTCCGGAAAAAGAGCTGCTTTCCCGGCTGGTCAGGGAAGTGGAAGCCATGACGGGGGAGGCCGTGGATCCGGAGCGGGCTGAACAGCGGGGAAACGATCCCAGTGACCGAATTTTTCCAGATTGAAGACGCGTTGCTGGCCTATCACCCCGATGCGGACGTCCAATTGCTGGAAAAGGCTTATGTTTTCAGTGCGTTCGTCCATCGGGGGCGGTCGCGCGTTCCCGGTGAACCTTACCTGGAACATCCCTTGGAAGTGGCGTCTATCCTGACGCGGCTTCACCTGGACGACCGCAGCGTGGCCTCCGGGTTGCTCCACGACACCCTGGAAGAAGGGCTCACCTCCCCGGAAGAACTGGAGAAGGCTTTCGGGCCCACGGTGACCCGGATCATCGAGGGACTCACTCGGGTCAACCGGTTCCACTTTGGAAACGACAAGGAAAAGGCACAAGCCGAGACGCTTCGGAAGATGATCCTGGCCATGACCACCGACCTCAGGATCATCCTCATCACGCTCGCCGATCGGCTCCACGATCTGCGCGTCGCGGACCGTTTTCCGCCGGACGAGCGCCGGCGCATGGCTCAGGAAGCCATCGACATCTTCGCTCCACTGGCGGGTCGCCTGGGCATCGAGTGGATCAAGCTGCAGTTGGAAGACCTGGCGTTCCGCCGGCTGGAACCCGAAGCGTACGAGGCTATTTCCCAGGGACTGGCTCAAACCCGGGAAGAACGACGCAGCTACGTGGAGGAGGTCCGGCAGATCCTTATGGAAAAACTGAGGGAGCAGGGGCTGCGGGGCCGCATCATCGGCCGTTCCAAGCACCTCTACAGCATCTACCTCAAGATGATGAAGCAGAACCTGGACCTGGACCGCATCTACGACCTCATCGCCTTCCGCATCATCGTGGATTCCGTCCAGGACTGCTACGAAGCCCTGGGGATCGTCCATGCTTCTTGGGAACCCGTACCGGGCCGTTACAAGGACTACATTGCAAGGCCCAAGCCCAACATGTACCAGTCGCTCCACACCACGGTGATCGGCCCACTCGGCGAATCCATGGAGGTCCAGATCCGCACCGAAGAAATGGACCGCATCGCCCGGGAAGGGATCGCCGCCCACTGGCTCTACAAGGAAGGGCGACCCCTCCAGGGGGTCAGCCGAGAAGAAACCCAGCGTTTTTCGTGGCTCCGGCAGTTGCTGGAACCCGAACGCGGCTGGCAGGACCCGAAAACTCTTTTCGACAGCCTCCAGGTGGAACTCTACCCGGACGAAGTCTATGTCTTTTCACCGGAAGGCGATGTGAAGGTGCTGCCCCGGGGAGCCACCCCCGTGGATTTCGCCTACCACATCCACACGGAAGTCGGTCACCGGTGCGTTGGCGCGCGGGTCAACGGAAAGATCGTGCCGCTGCGCTACGAACTCCAAAACGGCGATACAGTGGAAATCCTCACCGCCAGCAAGCACCGCCCCAGCAAGGACTGGTTGAGCTTCGTCAAGACCGGCAAGGCGAAGAGCCGCATCCGCCATTGGATAAAGACCGAGGAACGGGACCGGTCCATCGCCATGGGCCGTGAGATCTGTGAGCGTGAATTTCGGAAGCGCGGTCTGAATTTCAATCACTACATCAATTCCCAGGAACTGCTGGACGTGGCCAGGGGGCTTTCGCTCAAAAGCGTGGAAGACCTGCTGGCGAGCATCGGCTACCGGAAGATTTCTCCCGTCCAGGTGATCGGGCGGCTCCCCATAGCCCCGGAAGATGAAGAACCTTCCAGGGAGGAAGCCTTCCTCGAAAAGATACCGGAAAGAAAGCGCACCGCCCGGACCGAGGAAGGCGTGCGCGTCCAGGGCGTCGACGATGTCATGATCCGGGTCGCGCGCTGCTGCAACCCGCTTCCCGGGGAGCCTATCGTGGGCTACATCACTCGGGGGCGCGGCATCACGGTGCACCGAAAGGGATGCAAGAACGTGAACAAGGGCGACCTGGAGCGCCGGATCGACGTGCAGTGGGATTCCGGGGAGTTGCAGAGTTACGCGGTGGATATCATGGTGACCTATGACGGCGACCGGACCGGCGTGGGTGTCCTGAGCGCCCTCTTGGGACAGCTGGACGTGGAGGTCGTGGACGTGAAGATCGGAGGCGCCGAAAACGGGCTCAGCCGCTTCCAGATGCGGATCGAAGTGCGGGATACAGAACATCTGAGTCGGGTGATCACGGCTCTGAGAAACGAAAAGCACGTCTACCGTGTACAGCGGATCGCTGAATGAAGCCTTTCCCCGGCCGGCCCCTCAGGCGGGCTTGACCACGACTCCCGTCCGGATACACCGGGTGCAGACGCGGACGCGGCGCACCGTCCCGTCGGAACCAACGTGGCGGACGCGCTGCAGGTTGGGATACCAGGTTTTCTTGGTCTTGTTGTTGGCGTGGCTCACGTTGTGGCCCACATGAGGCGTCTTGCCACAAAAGTCGCATTTCCGGCTCATCGCTTCCATCCTTTCCCGCAGGATCTACTGTTGCCTCACCGCCCGGTGAACGGATTCAGCCGTAAGCGCTCCGTCGTCCGATCGACGGACCGCTTTGT
Source organism: Desulfoglaeba alkanexedens ALDC (assembly GCF_005377625.1). Taxonomy (GTDB): domain Bacteria; phylum Desulfobacterota; class Syntrophobacteria; order Syntrophobacterales; family DSM-9756; genus Desulfoglaeba; species Desulfoglaeba alkanexedens. Next base: position 2,327,982 of record NZ_CP040098.1, read on the forward strand.
CTAACACACATCGCTTTATTAAGCAAGACGTTTTGAGCCAGGGTTTTTCCACCTTGTTCCCAAGCTCCAGCTTGGGAACACAACGGTGCCGAAGCTCCAGCTTCGATTCCCATGAGGCCGTGACCCATGCGAACCCGCTACAAAATCCATAACAAAGGACCCGAACACCCCGACTTCGTCACATCTCTTATTCTAGCGTGGATCCCGGTCTTCACTCACAAAGACCACTTCGAGATCCTGGCCGGCTCGCTTCGGTCCCCTCCCCTTAATCCCCTCCCACAAGGGGAGGGGATTAAGGGGAGGGGGGAAGGGCATGCGGCTGTATGCCCATGTGATCATGGAGAACCACATGCACCGCATCGCGAGTAGCCTAGATCTATCGAAGACCATGGAATCGTTCAAATCCTTTACAGCGAGGCGACTGATCGAAAGCATGATGGAGAAGAAAATGGACTGGCTGCTGCGTGAACCGGCCGATCATAAGGCCGGGCTCAAGAAGGAGACCACGTTTCAGGAGTGAGAGAAGGGAAGCCGGCGCTTCCCGGGCAGGCCGTTCCCAAGCCAGGACTTGCGAACGAGGGGAAAGAGCAAAGAACGATGAGAGAGCTTACCATTTTTAAAAGGCTTATCTTGGGTTACCTTGCAATCCTGTTGGTTGTTATCGCGATTGGAGTTTATTCTATCTTGAGTCTCGGTCAGTTGAACCAGATAATCCGATCCATCAGTTCTATTGATAGTGAAACCATACGGATGGCAAACCGTTTAAGGGATTTCGTCCTTACCCAGAGGGGGTTTGAAAAAAAGTATGTCGTGTCTAAAGATGGAGACTTCCACCGCCAGTTTCTGGAGACTGAGAAGTATATCGAAAAGCATCTGGAGCGGATAAGCGTCCTCATGGATACTGCTGAAGAAAGGAGATTAATTGCTGACGTAAAAGCGTTTCACAGCCAATACCTCTCTATAGCGCAAGAGGAAGTTCGTCTGATAAATAGCAACAAAACATACTCTCAAGAAATATATAATAGGAAAAAAGAGGATCTTGCTGATCAGATTATCCGCAAACTGGAAGAGGTTACAAAAATAGCAGAAGCGGATATGGATAGCAAGATAAAGATGTCAGGAAAGATCGGTTACCAGGCATCGAGAGTCACAGCAATTTTAACCATAGCGGCTGTTATCATGGCGCTTATGATTGCTTTCTTCACTGCCCGAACCATTAACAGCCCGATTGTTGAATTGATAAGGGGAACAAAACAGATTGCCGGAGGAACGTTTGAAAAACACGTAACGATAGCTTCTCCTCCAGAGATAAATGAGCTGGCAGAGGCATTCAATCATATGTGTGACCGACTCAAAGAGCTCGATGAGATGAAGGCCGATCTTATTTCCCATATATCCCATGAATTTCGAACCCCTTTGGCGGTAATCCGGGAGGCGGTAAGCCTGCATCGTGATTGTATTTCCACCGGTGCCATGGAAAAGCAGCTCCGTCTTGTCGGCATCATCGAGGAGGAATGCGAGAGACTGATAAACTCGGTGAATAAGGTGCTGAGCCTCTCTCGGATGGACGCCGGGATGATGGACTATCACATAGAGGGAGGCAGTCTTTCCCAGATCATAGAGATGAGCGCTTCAAAGATAAGACCGATTGCCGAAAGGAAGCGAATCGCTCTAAACATGGATGTTGCCCAAAGCCTGCCGTATGCGGCCATAGACACGGAAAAGATCAGTCAGGTACTTGACAACCTGTTGGACAATGCTCTGAAATTCACGCCGGAAGGTGGCAAGGTGTTGATTCGGGCGGCGATGAGAGACCGAAAGCCTTCAGGCGACCAAGAAAAGGGGTTCATTGAGGTTTCCGTATCCGATACCGGGTGCGGGATTCCGGCGGAAAACATTCAAGAGATCTTCGATAAATTCAAGAAGTTGCATGCCAAAGGCACAGGGTTGGGTCTCTACATAGCGCGCCAAATTGTCAGAGCCCATGGAGGCGATATATGGGTGAAAAGCGGGGAAAAAGCCGGAACCACCTTTTTTTTCACGGTACCTGTGTTTTAGTAGTCCTGCTATTATCTGCCGGGTGCGTCACGACTCCGACTTTTCAAAAGAAGTGGCAGGGACACAAACACCTTGATCTGGCTGAGGAGTCACTGAAGAAAGGAGACTATGAGGGGGCCTTGAAAGAATACGACCAGGTACTGAGATGTTTCCCCAGTGATTCGCCGGGAGATAGGGCCCTGTATCGCATGGGGATTATCTGGGCTCATCCCGATAATCCGCGCAGAGACTATGAAAAGGCCCTTGAACATTTTCAGCGGCTTGCACATAGTTTTCCCCAGAGCGACCTAAACCAGGAAGCCAGCGTGTGGCTGAGTGTTATGAATGAATATATCTGGTGCAGGGACAGGATCAAATCGCTGGAAGAGGAAATAGGTGCCTTACGAGATGCATATATTCGGTGTGGGGGGAGGATCGAACACCTTGAAAAGACGGTAGGCGTGTTAACAAAAAGGCTGGAAGCACTAAAGGAGATCGATATCAAAGTTGAAGAGAAAAAACGCAAAGATGTACCCGGGAACCGGGCAGGTGAGTGAAATGGCCGCAGAGCATATCCTGATAGTGGATGATGACAAAAATATGCTTGAGGTTCTAAGGCTCAGACTGGAGGCGGAAGGGTATACGGTCACTGCCACAGCCGGAGCGGAAGATGCCCTGAAAATGGCTGAAGATGAGTTGTTTGACCTGGCCCTTGTGGATCTCAAGTTGTCTGGAAAAGAAGATGGCATTGATCTAATGGAAAAGATGCATCATGTAGCTCCGGAAATGCCGGTTATCATCCTAACCGCTTACGGAACAATCGATACAGCGGTAGAGGCAATGAGGCGCGGAGCATATACTTATATCACCAAGCCCATCAACCGTCGGGAACTGCTGCTTCACATAAAAAACGGGCTTGAGAAGAGCAGCCTTTCAAGGGAAGTCAGAAGACTTAAGGCTTTGGTCGGGGAAAGATATGGCTTCGAAAACATTATCGGTAAAAGCAGAAAGATGCAGGATGTTATGGAACAGGTCGCAAGAGCGGCGGAGACCGATTCCAATGTCTGTATCTATGGGGAGAGTGGCACAGGCAAAGAGCTCATAGCAAAATCACTGCATCTGTTAAGTTCCAGAAAAGATAAGCCGTTTGTGGCGGTAAACTGCGCCGCCATCCCGGAAGGATTATATGAAGGCGAGCTGTTTGGCTACGAAAAGGGCGCCTTCACCGGAGCGATCCGGAACAAAAGAGGCTTTTTTGTTCAGGCTCATGGAGGATCGCTCTTCCTGGATGAGGTTTCCGAGATGACGGAATCCATGCAGGTAAAACTTCTCCGGGTGCTTCAGGAAAAACAATTATATCCCCTGGGGAGTGAAAAACCGATGGCGGTGGATATTCGGCTGTTAACGGCCACCAATAAGAATCTGCATGATGAGGTGGCAAACGGCAGGTTTCGCGAGGATCTCTTCTATCGCATCTATGTCATTCCTATCCACCTGCCCCCACTGCGGGAACGAAAGGAGGACATTCCTCTTTTGGTGGATCATTTTCTCAATAAATTTAACAAGAAAATGGGAAAGAGGGTCAAAGGATTTTCTGCGCCAGCCCTCCAGAAACTCCTGTCTTATACCTGGCCCGGAAATGTGCGGGAATTGGAGAATACCATTGAATATGCCGTGGCCATGGCTGCCCAAGATGTCGTCGGTGAGGATCTGATTCTCCAGACGAGAGTCTTAGAAGAAGAGAGCCCCGGACCGTTGAAAGAGGCCAAGAATCGTTTTGAGAGGAACTATCTTTCAAACATCCTGTCACTTACAGGCGGCAATGTGAGCAAGGCGGCGAAGCTGGCCGGGAAACACCGGGCCGATTTCTATGACCTCCTGAAAAAGCACGACCTAAACCCATCAGCCTTCAAGAAGCCACCGTAAGGTGCGGGTAATTCCCTTCACATAAAATACTATGTGATCTCAGCCTATTAGCCTCGCGGCCGTGTTTCGTCCTGCTTTACACTGAAGGGAAAACCATTCACCCCTTGCTTGCCCCTTTGTTCCCTCAGATTGCCTTCCATTTAAATATCAATAAGTTATCTTAACTACTGCCTCGTGGCACGCCCTTTGCCTTTGCCATGGTGAAGACGTTTTCCCATCGAACCGACCGGCATACGGGGTAAAACGTCAATTCAAGAGAAGGGAGGTGAGCAAGGCGGTAGGGTACCCCCCCCGGTCGGACCTGCAAGGCGGCTGCGCGGGGAAAAGGGGAACAACGTTAATATCTGGTTGCCACAGGGAAACATGACGCCATGAACGAAGAAAAAGGAGAGAAATGTTATGAATGCTATGACTGTCAGAAAGTGGATGGCTGTATTCATGATCTCGGTACTTCCTCTTGGCTTTGCGGGCGTGACCGTTTCGGCGCAAGAGGTCGATGGCATCGGTGCCGATGGTGTAACCGTTCTGGCAACGTTGGACCAAGAGGAACAATCGGCACAAGAGGCAAGAGGTAAAATTACCAAAATAGAAGGGACCGTGATAACTGTTCTAAGCGACAGTGGTGAAGAGTTAACGGTGCATGTTGAGGATACGGAAGCCTTGGAAAATCTCAAAGTGGGCGACAGGGTTGTGATGAAGGAAGGCAGACTAACCAAAGAAGAGGAGTAGGCATTCCAGCCTAAGTCCGCCCCGTTTTAAACTCTGCAGGGTGAAGGATAGGCCGTCACCCTGCAGAGTACAGCGTCTTTCCCTGCATTCAGGAGATAAAACGTATTGTCGGGAGAAGCGGGGATCTCAGATAAAAAGGGGGGAAGCAAGGATCCGGCATGACCAGGATATTAATCGTTGATGATAATGAAACCTTAACCGGTCTCCTGAAGGAAATGTTAGAGACAGAAAGAATCTATCGTGTGAAGACGGCCGTGAATGGCGAGCATGGCTATGCCGCCTTCCTCCAGTTCAAACCGCATATCCTCATTACCGATATCGAAATGCCGGTGAAAAACGGCCTCGAAATGGTAAAGGAGATCCGGGCACATCATCCCAGGGTAAGAACGATCTATATGAGCGCTGACCTGAACCGGTATCGAGCCCTCCTTGAAGAGGAGAAAATGAAATACCATGCGGATTTCTTGGGAAAGCCCTTCTCTTGTTCTGGGGTGATAGGATTGCTTAATGAATACCAGAAAGAATGGAGGTAATAAGGGATGAAAAAGCTTACGTGCATGTTTATTGCGGTGATGATGTGTCTTGGTTTTGCAGGTGGTTTTCTTGGCTGCGAAACACAGGAGGAGGGCTCTCCGCACTCACAGTCAGAAAAGATAGCACCGGAAGTGGAGGAGACGATACCCCCCAGAATTCCCCCTGGTCCAGCGGAAGGACAGCCCCAGGAGTCTCAAGGGGCCGAAATGACAAAGGTGACAGGGATAATCAGCGACATAAGTCCTGATACCGGCCGGGTGCGAATAAGAGATGCAGCCGGCATGGAACTGACGTTAACCGCTGGTTTGGGTGTAGACCTTAAGGACTTTAGTGTGGGCGATCAAGTAGTAGTGGAATACACCCGTGACATGGTTATCAAGGCAATCACCCAACAGTAAGCGTAAAAAGTAAAAAATGAGTCTTGAGGCTCTGCCTCATCCTGGGGCAGAACCTCTGCCGGAAGCTGTCACCGATTTCCAGATTCTATCGAGCTGTCCTCAGATCCGCCTCAAAGTGAATCCTTCGCGGTGGGCTACCTACAGCCTGATTCGGCTCCGGGAAACCGACAAGGGACCCTGGCGCGTGGAAATTTCGGATGAACGCAACAACCTGTTGGGCACCGTACGTTTCAGCATAACGGATTGAGATGCAATGTCTCAGTTTTGGGCCTTCATCGGAAGCATCCGCTGGCAGGACCTGGTCGATATCACATTCAACAGCTACGTACTTTTCCGCCTGTACGTCCTGTTTCGGAACACCAACGCCTTCCGGATCCTGGCGGGCATCGCATCGGTGTGGCTCGTCCAGGAAATGGCCGCATCCCTGGGACTCATCCTGACCAGCTGGGCACTCCAGGCCATCACAGCCGCAGCCGCCATCATCATTATCGTGGTTTTCCGAAATGAAATCCGTTCGGTGCTCCAGGCCCGTAATTTCAAAGCCTTCTTCTGGGGTTCGCCGCTGCGCGAAACACCCACGCCCATTGAAACCATAGTCGACACGGTTTTTCAAATGGGCAAGAAGCGCATCGGGGCACTCATCGTCATTCCGGGAAAAGAAGACCTGCGGGAACTGGTCCACGGGGGCATCCCCTGGAACGGCACGGTTTCTCCCGAAATGCTCATGAGCATTTTCTGGCCCAATAATCCGGTCCACGACGGAGCCATTGTCATCCAGGGAAACCGGGTGGTTGAAGTGGGTGTTCTCCTGCCGCTTTCCCAGCGCCAGGACCTTCCCACCTTTTACGGGACCCGGCATCGTGCGGCCGGCGGCCTGGCCGAACGGACCGACGCGCTGGTCATCGCCGTTTCCGAAGAACGGGGACGTGTGACGGTGGCCAAGGACAATTGGATCAAACCCGTACTGCAACCGGAAGATCTCGCCCATCTTCTACAGGAACACCTGAATATTTCCAAAGACGATGGAGGAGACAAACAGCGCAGAGAACGAACCCGACTCGTTGTGGCCGCGCTGCTTTCGTTCATCGTCATGACGGGCATCTGGTTCGGATTCACCAGGAGCCGCGACACTCTGATCGCACTGAGCGTGCCCATCGAATACGTGAATCGTCCGTTTCAGTACCAGATCCTTGAGACGTCGGTCACGGAAGTCCACCTACAACTACATGGATCAAGTGCTCTGCTCAAGTCGCTCAAACCCGAACAGGTGGCCGTGAGGGTCAGCCTAGCCAAGGCGGAAGAAGGGCGGAACGTGTTCCCGATCACCCAGGAGAACATCATTCTGCCGCCGGGGGTCTTCCTCCACTCCGTCAATCCCGCCACCGTTGAAGTAGTATTGGACACGCCCGCATCGAAGGTGGTCCCCGTTCAGGTGGATTGGACGGGGCGGCTTCCGGAAGGATTGATCCTCTCCGAAATGGCTGTCGAACCCGAAAAGGTGGAAGTCATGGGCGGAAAGACGCTGCTCGAAAACATTCACACCCTTTATACGGCCCCCGTCCGACTGGACAACCTGTCTCGCTCCGGCACCCTGAGCGCCGGGATCATCCTTTCACCTTCGTCCCTGAAGCTCGCACCGGGCACCAGCGACACAGTTACCATCCGCTACATCGTCTCCGAGGAGCAGTAATAAGCGGCGGTCGGCCCCGTGAGCGTCAGGATCAGGGCGCGGCGGGACACGACCGGTCCGGGCACACGTCGGTGAGTCCGATCAGGCCATCCGGATCTGTGGGGCCCCCGGTTGCCTGGCGACGATTTCTCCAGTCGCGTAAGACGGATAACCCATGCCGGTGAGCCTTCCCGCCACTTCCTCCGAGTGCTCTTCCTTGGCCACCAGGACGTATCCGATGCCGCAGTTGAAGACGTGAAACATTTCTTCTTCGGAGATGTTCCCCTTTTCCTGGAGAAACCGGAAAATGGGCGGAACCGGGCAGGAATCGCTCCGGATGACGGCCTGGCAGGTTTGCGGCAAAATCCGTGGGATGTTCAAGCTGGTGGGAGGGCAGGGCTGGAAGGTCATCTGGCATGCTCCGGCGCCTGTACGATTGGATGCGACTCCGGGCCGACCCCCCTACTCACACCATATACGCCCTGTTCATTCTGACCTTCTGCGAACCCTGCTGCTTTCCCATTTCTCTGGATGTGCTGGTCATCGGCCTGGCCGAGTTCACGCCGATTCCCTACAAGCCTTTCATCATTTTCAAGCCCGAGAAAGTTCTTGACTCCTAAGTAAGTTAGACCTATCTACCTGTCTAAGGTACAGCAGATCCGCCGCCGTTGTCGATCTCAGCGGTCTCGGCGAAACTTTTCATCTTCCGGAGAAGAAAGGATTTTCAACAATGGATACCTGCCGTGCGGATTCCGATGCCGTCCGTGGATGGTGGCCTCCGGGAACGAGTCTTCCGCTGATGCCAGCTCCCGAGAAGCCGGTGCTGGCACCGATTTGGCTATGGCCGCCTAACTGGCAATGCCCGATGCTAGGGGTGGGCTTGAGCATCGGCGAGCAGCGCCGAATCTTTAAGCGCCCCCAAAAGACCCGTCGCATGGATGCCTACGACTTGCATCAGGCCTTGATGACGGCTGTCGGCGATGAAAACAAAATCTCCCGGCGGATCGATCGATTCCTGCAACGCAAGTTTCAACGCACGATCGCCGAGACCGCGTCCCTGCCTTGCGATGAATTCCTCGAGCGTTGGCGGCGCGAGTGGCGGGGCTCTCAGTGGCTCGGTCTCTTCTACGTGGCCGCCGCCCGTCAGGACTTGAGCGAAGAGACGCGCCGAAAAATCTATGGATGCATTCACATGGCCGGCCATCAGACGACCGGCGAACTGCTGGCGGCGCGCCGAGAGGTTGAACAACAGCGGCAGACCAATATTCACCTCGCCCGTGCCTTACGGCGCTTTCGCGAGAAGGAGCAAGAGCGGAAAAAGCATCGGCAGCGGCACCCGATGACGCCGCGGAACATCCGCCCACCCATTCCGGAAACGGCTCGGGCGGGTCATGCGCCGCCGCCGATCCCCGTCCCCGCCAACGGCACCAGCCAGCTCCAGGCGGAAGTACACCGCCTGGAGCGTGAAAAGCAACACCTGGAAATTAAATACTTCGAGCTTCGGTCCCAAAACGCCCAATTGGCCGAAGATGTACGGGATCTCATGACCCAACTCGCCACCCTCCTGGCGCGCCGTCAGCGTTGCCGACGGGACGAACTACCGCAGGAGACGCCCGCCCCGGTATGCCCTCGGCGGATCCTGATCGTGGGCGGCATGACCAAATTGCAGCATCTTTATCGAGACTTGGTGGCAGCCGCCGGCGGGGAGTTGGATTACCACGACGGATACCTGCGCCAGAGTACCGACAATCTCCAGGCGCGCATCGCCCGCAGCGATCTGGTGATCTGTCCGGTCAACTGCAACAGTCACAACGCCTGCAAGCGGGTCAAGGGCGTCTGCAAGCGGCTCAAAAAACCGTTGCAGCTGCTTCCATCGGCCAGCCTGAGCGCCATTGCCGCCGCCTTGCACGGCTCGGCCTCTCCGGACGACGCTACGCTGCCGCCTGGTCGTCAAGACACTGCCAATTGACCACCGCAAGAGGAGCCCCTCCATGAGCACAACCTTCAAACTGGCGACCGAACATCGTGGAGACGCGCTTTTCATCTTTCTGACAGGCGACTTTGACGGCGATTCCGCCTGGCAGCTGATTCATGCCCTAACCCGGGCGAGCGCCGATATCCGCCGGATCACCGTTGACACGCATCGCATTCGCCGGGTGAAGCCGTTCGGCGCCGCCTTGTTCGGCAACTTGCTCAAGGGTAAACTGATTCACGGCGGCCGAATCTATTTTGACGCCATCCCGGCCGCCAGAGCCAAGGCGGAAGGCCACCGGCTCTTAAGCGCCGCTGGGCAATACGGTATCAGCGGCGGGCGGATGCCGCAGCACGGCTTCCATTCGATACGTCGGCAAGGAAGGAAACGCCAGTGAAATGACCTTTGTCGTTGTCACGACACATGGCGTCTTGACCTCACCCGCCAACCGGATTAGAAAAATGTATCAAAAGTAAGCCCATCAAATTAAGGAGACGATCATGGATCCATCCAAATCCGGCGGTGGACGTTCCCCCGGACCGCTGACTTCCGTGATGGAAGACTACCTGGAGGCGATTTTCGACCTGGACCAAGCGCAGAAGGTGGTGAGAGTCAAGGACATCGCCCGCCGCATGGGGGTCAAGATGCCCACCGTGACCAGTATGCTTAAGACGCTGCATGATCGGGGACTGGTCCAGTACCGCAAGTATGAATACGTCGACCTCACCGCCGCGGGCCGGCGGGTGGGCAAGGAAATGCGCCGCCGTCACGGGCTGCTCGCCAACTTCCTCACCGGAATCCTCAAGGTCGACCCGGCCACCGCGGACGAAGAAGCCTGCCGCATGGAGCACAGCCTGAGTACCGACACGTTGGAAAGGCTGACCGACTTCATGCACTTCGTGTGCGACTGCCCCCGTGCCGGGGCCAACTGGCTCGAGCGTTTCGAGGAGTATCGCCGCCGGGGATCTCCGCCCGAGGACTGTCCCGAGCGGTCCGCCGTTTTCTCCGCTCAGTTGAAACAGCGTATAAACCGGGAAGATCCGAAAGACGTCAACGACATTCAATCGTGACCGGGTACGGAGAGCATCCCTGAGGAAATGTCGTCCGCCGGCATCTTCTCCCGCCTCAGGGTTACGTGTCGATTTATTCCTTTGCAGCCCGAAAACCCGGCGGACGGCTTTCTTATACTTATGTTACGCTTTACTGACTTATTTGGGAGTCTAAATATGCCGACTGATTGCCGACAGTACACAGATAACCTGTCCGACATGATTCAACCCGCTACCGTCGAGGGGGACAAGACCCGCCGCAACGAGCGCGCTGAAGTCCTGGCGGCCATCGCCGACAGTGTTGCCCGCCAGCAACGGGAAATCGAGCTGCAACAGAATCTGGTGGCTCTGGCACTGCGGAACTGCCCGCGATCCGGCGGATTATCGGCGCTGGCGGCCGACTGTCCCCTGCGTTCACGGGAAAAGCGACTCAGGGAAGCGATCCAGGAGGCCATCGAGGTGCTGGAATCCACCCGCCGGGCCTTCAAATCCAAGCAACTCGAAATGTTACGCAAAAACCTGACGGCGGTATTGATCGAAACAGACTGAGAGCAGGCGCGGCACGATCGTCTTACGGTTTCCACGCCCTTGGGGGTGGTGGAAAAAGTGAAGGCGAAATCCGATTCTCTGAGAAAACGGGTTTCGCCTTTTTTGTGTTTTCAACAACGATCGGAGCGGAAAGGAGCCTTGCGTTGGAGCAGATTCCCATGCAACGCGGGATGAAAGAGAACATCGAAAAGAAAACGGTCTGGAACTGGCCGGGCGGCGGAGTGGCCCTGCGTGTCTTCAGAAAAACCGAAAGCAGGCGATCCGATAACGACGCCGGCTATCCCGCCGGGACTTGTCGCATGGTCTTTTGCATCCAGGGATGCCTCCTGCTTTGTCCAAGCGACGATGACAGTCCGACAGGATACCGAATCACTCCGGATCAAGCTGTTTTGTTCTACCATCCCCGACCACATGCGCCGCAGGATGATACTTCCCAATGTGCTCGGATGCTGTCAATTCATTTTTCAGCGCGGCCCTTGCTTGAGTGGCTGGGCGACACCGATTTGGAAAGGCGGTTGAAGCGCGCCGTCGAAGCAAACCGGCCCCTGCGCGTGATGAAATATCTCAACGCCGAGACGGTCGCGGCATTGGCGCGGGCCGTTGCTTTCATCGAGGGCGGCTGCGGCCCGAGTCTGCAGGCGATGATTGGCTTGTTGGAATTGGTCTGGCGGTTTGCCGGCAGCCCCGATCTGACAGTCGCCTCCGGCGTCCGCGATTCCGACCGGCACGCGCTGGCCGGAGTGTGCGCCACCTTGGAGCGCAACCTCGATCGTCCCCCGTCGCTCAAGGCGCTCGCCGCCCAGGCCGGTATGAGTGTCTCCAAACTCAAACTTCTCTTCCCGCAAGTCTACGGTATAACGCCTTACGCCTATCTGCGCCGCTTGCGCATGCATAAGGCTTACACCCTGCTGACGACCAGCGGCATGAACGTCACCGAAGTCGCCCTGGAGGTGGGTTACAGCAGTCTGAGCCATTTTTCCCGAACTTTCGCCGAGTGCTACGGGGTGTTCCCCTCGCGGTTAAGGCTGTCGAAACCTTCAGCGGAAAGCGACTCAATGAAACCCGACCGGCATCCAGCTGAATTCTATAGCTTTTCAGAAAAAATAATTTCGCATTCGGCCGCGAGGGAATGATCGGGACAAATTGGCTTTGCGGGATAATTTTATGGCTTCTCGGGTTAGACAACTCTAATATAGTTCGATACTTTTTCCTTCCTGATGCTGGTGGAAGCGCGCGGCGATTCCCGCCACGCCATGTTCCGGCCCACAAAAGGAACAACGTTGTGGACAAGGCCAAAAACGATACCTCTCGGAGGCGTAAGCAGGAAAGGGCTGTTTTCATGCACGTAAAAAGACATCCTCAGTCGTACCGAAAATCCCTGTCGCGCTCGGCGGCCCTGTGCGGGTTGGTCGCAGCGCTCGTCGCGCTGTCAACCCATTCGGCCATGGCCGGGTGCGCCGCGCCGGCCTTGGAACGGTCGTCGCTGGTGGTGATCGGCGATCCAATCGCCGCCGTCTGCTACCGGCTGGGCGTGGCGCCGCTGGCCTGGGTGGGGCGCCGCTCGCTGATGGAAAACGGCGACGTGCTGGCCGCCGCCTCCGAAACTCTCGGCTGTCCCAATGCCTTCTGCGGTCCGCGGCAGGAGATGGCCCTGAAGCGGATCGTCGAACTGGCGCCCGAAAAACTCCTCATCACTCCGCCCGACTGCAAGTACCGGCCTGACCTGTCCTATGAAAAACCGCTGAAGCTGCTCAAGGAAGCCGGTTTTCAACCGGTATTCATCGATTTTGCCGGCGGACCGGAGCCGGCGGTGCGGCGGATCGCGGCGGCCCTCGATCGCGCCGAAGAAGGCGAGCGGCTGGTCCAGACCTACGAGAAGGGCATGCGGCGCGCCCGGAATTTCATGGCCCGGGTTCCGGCCGGCCTGCGCCTGGCGGTGGTTGCGGGGACCTTCCAGGAGGCCACGGGCAAGTCCTTTCTACGCCTTGAGGCGGCCGGCGGTTATTCGGACGATTTTCTGCTCAAGCCGCTCAGGGCGGTCAACGTGGCCGCCGATATCACGGGCCCAGACGTGAAAATCGAAAAGGGGCACATCGCCTTGCGCAGTCTGGAAAAGGTGCTGGAAGCCCGTCCGGACGCCATCGCCGTGACCGGGGACCCGCTGCCTGTTTTCCGGGCCATGGCCGAAACGCTGGCCCATCGTCCGGACTTGGCCACGGTGCCGGCGGCCAGGCAGTTCGCCGTTTATCCACTGCCATTCTACGCCGGAACCGATCCGTTGGCCTACCCCGAGGTGTTGACCCGCTGGGCGCTGGCCCTGGCGCCGTTTGAACCCGCCAAATGACGGAGGAACGATGACGCTCCGCCGCATCCAAGTCAAGAGGGTTTGCTCCGTCGGCCTTCTGTTCGGTCTGCTGTTGGTTCCGCGGCCGGTCGGGGCCGCCGAAACCGGGGACCGGGTCCGGCAGACCGTCGAGCAAACCATTGATGTCATGCAAAAAGCGCAGCAGCAGGAAGACGCCTGGGCCGGACAGAGGGCCGACCTGCTGGCCCGGTTTCAATCCCTGCAAGCCGAAAAGAAGCGCCTCGAGCGCACCCGCGAAGGGCTGGAACAGCGCCTTGCCTTCGAAGAAAAGGCGTTGCTCGAGGGCCGGCGAAAAGCCGAAGGCGCGCGATGGATCGAACACGAGCTGCAGGGTTATCTCGAATCCGTCGTGGCGCGCCTGGAGGAATTCATCCGGAAAGACCTGCCCTTTCTGCCGGCGGAAAGATCGCAGCGCATCGCATCCGTGAAGGAATGCCTCATGCGGCCGGATTCCGGCGTCGCGGAAAAGTACCGCCGGGTCATGGAGGCGCTGCAGATCGAGGCCGATTACGGCCGCAGCGCCGAGGTGGTTCAGGACCGTGTGGTCATCGACGGCAAGCCGCTGATGGTGGATATCCTGAGGCTGGGGCGGATCGCCGTCTTCTGGCGCACCCCGGACGGAAGCCGGGCGGGCCATTTCGATCCGGCCACGGGAGAATATGAACCGCTGGATTCCCGATACCATCGCGAAATCGAGAAAGCGATGCAGATCGCACGCCGGGAGCGCACCACGGATCTGGTCCGGCTGCCGCTGGGGAGGATTGTCGTCCAATGAACGGACAAAACGGTGGGGCGACGAAACGCGCCAGGGGATGCAAGGCATCAAGCGTCCGGCGTTACGCTGTAGCGGGAACGCTGGCGCTGGTGGGCCTGTGGCTTTGCACCGGACCGGTTGCGGCTGAGGACATGCGCGCCGCCTTGCAAAAGGCCAAGGCGCGCTACGAGGCCGCCCTGGCGGAAGCCCGCGAGAGCCAGAAACGCATCACCGAGGACCGCCGGCTCCTCGAGCGGGAAGTCGCGCTTCTGGAGGGCCAGGTCGCCGCGCTCAAGGCGGACATCGACGCCGGCAACGCCCGCATCGAGGCCCTGGCCCGGGAGCGGGCGGCGTTTTCCGAGCGGCAGTCGGAAGATGAATCGGCCCTGCGGGAACTGACCGGCTCCATGCGGGTGGTGGCCCGCGACCTGGAAACCACCCTGGCCCAGTCGCTGCTGACCGCTCTGGCACCGCAACGCCTCGACGCTTTGAAGTCGATGCTGGACAAGGACCATTTCCCGGGTCTCGACGATGCGAAAATCATGAGCGATCTGCTCTTCGAGGAAATGGCCTTTTCCGGCGAGGTGGCGCTGCGCAAGGGAAGTTTCATCGGTCGCAACGGCAACGAAACGCAGGGCGATATCTTGACCATCGGTAAGTTCACGGCGGCCTACAGGGCTGATGCGGAGGTGGGCTTTCTGAACTATTCGGAAGAAAACCACCGGTTTTTCGCGCTTTCGTCGCTCCCGCCATGGTCGATCGGCCGCAATCTCAAGGCCTATATGCAGGGGGATACGGATGAGGTCACCCTCGATATTTCGGACGGCGCCGCGCTGAAGCAGATCACCCATACCAACACCCTCATGGACCAGATCCGCAGCGGCGGCCTGCTGGTCTGGCCCATTCTGGCCATCGGCGTCTTTGCGATTCTCATCGCGGTGGAGCGGGTGTTTTTCCTCAAGGGGGTCCATGACAACACCGACGGGGTGATGGGCCGGGTCAACGACCTGGCGATGCAGGGCCGTTGGGAGGAGTGCGACGCCGTCGTCAAACAGAAAAAAGGGCGGCCGGTTTACGACGTCCTGGAGGCGGGGCTGTGCGCCCGGGGAGAAGATCGCGAAACGCTGGAGAGCATTCTTCAGGAGGCGATCCTGAAGGAACTCCCCCGGCTGGAACGGTTTCTGCCCATGCTCAACATGATGGGCGCCATCGCTCCGTTGCTGGGGCTGTTGGGCACGGTGACCGGCATGATCACCACGTTTCACGTCATTACGCTGTACGGCACGGGGGACCCGCGCATGTTGTCCGGCGGCATCTCCGAGGCCCTGGTAACGACGATGCTGGGCCTTTCCGTGGCCATTCCCATCATGCTCACCCACACCTTCCTGAGCCGGCGCGTCGAGCATGTGGTGGGCGACATGGAGGAAAAGGCCGTGGCGCTGACGAACATCATCTACCGGCAAACGGTTGTGGCGGAGCGCCGGGCTGTTTCCTGCGGCGTTCCCAATTAGGCGTACCGCTTTGCTCGAGGATGCCGATGGACTTTGTGGCCCAAGTCTACGCGTACCTTCAACCGGGCGGGATCGTCATGTTCCCGCTGGTGATTTCCTCCGTGTGCATGTGGGTGCTCATCATCGACCGGGTCCTTTACTACCGCCAACTGGGCCGGGATGATATCCCGCTGCGGCAGGCCGTGGGGATGCTTGCGGCAAAAGCGGCGCCGGCCGGCGCCACCGGGCTCAGGGCCGGTGTGGTGACAGCCTTTCTTGCGGAGCGCACCGGAGACCGGGACCTTGACAAGAAGATCCTTGACCGCTGCGCCATGCGGGCCAGGCCGTCGATCCGCAGGGCCCTGGCGCTCATCGCCACCCTGGCCGCCGTGGCGCCCCTCTTCGGACTTTTGGGGACGGTAACCGGCATGATCACCACCTTCGACGTGATCGCCCTGTTCGGCACCGGCAACCCGAAAGCCATGGCCGGAGGCATTTCCGAAGCCCTGATCACCACCCAAAGCGGTCTGACGGCCGCCATTCCGGGGCTCTTCATGAGCACCTATCTCATGCGGCGCGCCGGCCGGCTGGAAGGCCGGCTCGACGAAACGGTCGCCGTGCTCAAGAGGCATCTATGATCAACGTTCGCCAATCCATCCGGGGGAGCCAAAAAACCGCCGAGATCAACATGGCGCCGCTCATCGACCTCGTGTTTCTGCTGCTGATTTTCTTTCTGGTCACCACGAGCTTTGTCAAGGAGACCGGCATCGACGTGGAGCGGCCCCGGGCGTCGACGGCGACCCTGAAGGAGGCGGGCAACATCCTGGTGGGAATCTCCGCCGAGGGCAGGGTCTTTCTCGATTCAAAGGAGGTCGATGTGCGGAGCGTCCGTGCCCATATCGAACGGTGTCTGGCGGAAAATCCCGAGGGTGCCGTGGTCATCGTCGCCGACAAGCAGAGCATCACGGACATGGTGATCCGAGTGATGGATCAATGCCGGCTGGCCGGAGCCCGTAACGTGAGCATCGCCGCTTCGTGCTCCGATGCCGAGGGATAAATGGACGCGAGGACTTTCCGCAGAGCCTGGATCGCCGTGTCGGGCGCGCTGCTGGTCAATGCCTTTTTGCTGGCAATGCTTCCTTGGCCCGTGAGGCAGAAGTGCGTCAAACCGGATCTGGAGGTGGTCATGCCGGTGCATCTGGTGCAGATCCGGCATACGAAGCCAGCGCCTGCCGGACCGGAGGAACCGCCGCCGGAGCAAAAGGAAGCGCCGAAGGCCCCGGAAGAGATTCCCGCTGCTTTACCTGACGTTTCGATCCGCCGGCCGGTGCCGGATACATCGCGGATGAGCCTGGAGGTTCCCTCGCTGAACTTCGAAATCAATGCGAACCTCGCCGGAGGGGTGGCAGTGGCGCCGCCGCCGGCGGCGGTCGGCCCTACCGTTTTTGCATCGGCGGCGGCCAAGGCCATCTGGGACCAGGGCGAAGTGGATCAGGTGCCGGTGCCCGTGTCGCAGGTAAAGCCGCTGTATCCGTACCGCGCCCGGCGGCTGCAGTTGGACGGAAAGGTCAGGGTGCGGTTTCTCGTCAAGGAAGACGGACAGGTGAGCGGGCTCGAAATCGTGGAATCAGTTCCGCCCGGCGTCTTCGACGACAGCGTGCGCAGCGCGTTGGCCAAGTGGAGATTTTCTCCCGGGAAAGTCAACGGCAAACCGGTTTGCACCCGGGTTGCCACTACGATCGAATTCAAGTTCGAGGATGAGTGATGAAAACGAGATCGCCGCAAGAAAAAGACCGCCCTACCGCGTTTGCCGCCGCTGAAGCCGGATGGAAAATGTTCGGCCCTTGCGCCCTGGTGGCGGCGATGATGGTGTGGGCCGCTGGATCGCCGCTGGCCGCCGACCAGGGCGGCGACCTGCCGCAGGCGGTGCAGAGGGTGGTCTACGAAGCCCAGCAGGACATGACGGCCGGGAAGTACGCCGAGGCCGAAAAGAAGCTGTTGGCCTACGAGCGTTCGCATCCGGACGCCCCGCACTACCTGGTGGCCTTCACTCTGGGAAATGTTCTTTCGTACCAGGGCAAGAACCAGGCGGCGCTGGAGCGGTACCGCGCCTGCGCCGAGTTGAATCCGGGATTCGGACCCGTCTGGCAAAACCTCGGCAAGACCTGTTTCGACCTCAAGCAATACCCCCGGGCCGGAGAATATTTCTTCAAGGCTTGGCAGACCAGTGAGACGAAAGACCCGAAGCTCCACTACCATGCCGCCGTGGCCTGGATGCTGGCCGGCGAGAACCAGAAGGCCCTGGCGCATCTGGAATACCTGGTTTCGGGGGATGCGGGGCGGCCCGAGAAGCAATGGATCGAGGCGCTGCTGAAGGTCAGCCTGGACCTCGGCCGCGACGACAAGGCCGTCGAGGCCGTACGCAGTCTGCTGGCGAAGGAAGAAAACCAGCCACGCTGGTGGAAGCTGTTGGCTCAGCTTCACGCGCGGCGACAGGAGTACCGTAAGGCCGTGAGCGCTTTTGAAGTCTACGCATTGCTGGTCCCCGCGCTCGGTCGTGAGGATGCGATCCTGATGGGTGACCTGTACAGCGCCATCCACATTCCCCTCAAGGCAGCCCAATATTATCGCAGCGCCCTGGCGATGCAGGACTGCCCCAAGCTGCGCAAGAAGCTGGCGGCGGCCTGGCTGGCCGCCCACCGTCCGGACGAGGCCCGCGAAACGATGCTCGCCGGACCGGAGCCGCTCTCCTGCCCCCGGATCTGGTTGGCCCTGGGCCGGACCTATTACGATCGGGGTGACTGGGAAAAGGCCCTGGATGCTTTTTCCCGTAGCGCCCGTCTCGCACCCGAGGACGGTCGGGCGCACCTGATGCTGGGGCACTGCGCCCTGCAACTGCAGAAGAAGCAAATCGCCGTCGCGGCCCTGCGCAAGGCCTGCGAGTTCAAGGAATACCGGCGGCAGGCCGGCCGGCTGCTCGAAGCCACGGCCGCGCTCTGATCAGAGCAATTTTACCAGAGTGGCGATCAAGGCGGCCTGAGCAATGAGCATTCCCGCTACCCAACGAATGATGCTTGCCTTAGATTCAGCAATCTCTTTTCTTAGCTCGGCCCTTAGCAACTCAATATCTTTTTTGAGTTCGGCACGTACCGATTCAATATATTTCGTAAGATTGCTTTCGGTGGTTTTCAGGTCAGTTGTAGTAGCCAGATTTTCTTCGATGGTCTCCCGGAAGACCTCGGCAATCTCCTTTGCGCATGCCTCCGGGAGTCCGGCAGATTTAAGGCGATTGTAAATGCTTAAGGTATCAATAGTGCGCAGCATGTTATAGATCTTTTTTTGATTTCTCCAGCGAAACAGCCGCCGGATAAGAGATTTAGATGCTAACTAACATAGTGATGTTCCATTGTCAATACTTAGCTTTAGGTACAGGCCATGTGTATATCATTTGTGTAAAAGGCAAAGGCCGCGCATCCGGCAAAGAGTAAAACCGCTTTTCCCACGGAAGGAGGCTCCGTTTGCAGAGAAATCTCCTCACGGGGCCGCCCCTCGGTTTTTTTTATCAAGGCCGGGGGTCATTGTCAATTCAGGAGAAAAGAGAAATGAAACAATTTAAACTCGTATTATGTATATTAACTTTCATTCTTCCATTTAGCTTTTTTGCACAGGCGCAGGAGGTAAAAGAGCTTGGGAAAATCGTGGTTACGGCCACAATGACAGAAAAGGAGATTGAGAAAGCCCCCGGCTCCATTGAGGTAATTACCTCTCAGGAGATAAAGGACATAAACGCCCAGACTATAGCCGAGACATTGGAGATAGCCACCGGACTTATTGTTTCAGATGAGAGCGGAAGAGTAAAGGGACTCAGTATACGTGGCACGGGAAACAAACGTGCTCTGGTATTGATTGATGGAAGAAGATTTTCTTTAGGTTACAAGGATTCTGTTGATCTAAAACAGATTCCCATTGATATGATCGAGCGTATCGAAGTGGTCAGAGGCCCGACCTCCGCGCTTTACGGAAGCGATGCGATAGGGGGTGTTGTAAATATCATTACTAAAAAACCGCCAAAAGAGTTCGCAATGGGGGCTACTTTTCAATATGGTATGGATACCTATGGAGAAGGTGAGGAACCGATTGTCAGGGGTTATCTTGGGGATACATTAGGACGTTTTGGATTCCTCTTTGCCGGAAGTTACCTGGATAAAAATGAATGGGATAGAGATGGCATAATCCCTGACGATGGAGATGACGAAGATCTTGGTTCGATAAACGGACGTTTATCTTTCGAACTGACTGAGCATCAGAAACTCCTTGCAGGATTTGAATATAGTGAACTGGATAGAGAAGGGCTTAGATTTTATGAAGGTCTTGACAGGGAAAGAATAGCCGAGGACACGAGACAAAGCTATTTCTTGCAATACAATGCCAGGCCGAATCCCCTTTTTAATTTTGAGCTCAGGGCCTATCACTCCGGACATGAAGATGATGTAAAGTTCTCACCCTTTGCGGAAACCACTCCCGAGGAAGATGCAGAACGTAAGCTGGATCAGGTAGAAGGTCGTTTCACGGGCGTTCTTTTTGAGAAACATATATTCACCGCGGGTTCGGAATTTAGAAAGGAGGAAATAGATATTGACACAGGTAGTGAGGATATAGATAATTTTAGTATCTATCTGCAGGATGAATATCAGATTTTTGACCCCTTATATCTGGTTCTGGGCGTCAGATTTGATGAACATTCCGAATTTGGATCGGAATGGACCCCCCGTTGTTCGTTAATATACAAAATCCTTCAAAATCTTAGATTCAAAGCGTCTTATGGGACCGGTTTTCGCGCCCCCGGTCTCTCCGAACTTTATGTTACTTCCATGAGACAGAGAGGAAAGAAGGTTTATGAATCTAATCCGGATTTAGATGCAGAGACATCAGAGAGCTATGAAGTCGCCATCGAAGGAGAATATAAAAAGTCATGGGGTAGGATTACCGCCTTTAGAAATGAGATAGAGGATTTGATCGAACCTGTCTGGTATAAATCAACAGGCAAAGGCAAAAATAAGAAAGACTATTACAGATACGAAAACGTTTCTGAGGCTACTACGCAAGGCGTGGAGCTGGAATGCGGCTTAAACCTTCCTCTGGGCTTTTCTTTCTCAGGGAATATGGCCTACCTGGATACAGAAAACGAAGACACTGATAAGGATTTGGAAGGGGAGCCGAAATATAAAGGACATCTGCAATTGGGTTATCGATATCCTGAATTTGGACTTCGGGCTAATGTCCGAATGGATTACATCGGCGAACGCTACTATGCAGAGGGAACAGAAGGTGGCTATAGCCTTTTTCACTGCTTCCTATCCAAAGAAATTTCTCAGTACATGGAGGTGTTTGCCGGGGTCAATAATATCTTCGACAAAAGAGAGGAGAAGGACGAAGTCGTATACGTGGAGCCGACGTATTTCTATGGCGGCCTGTCCATAAAATTTTGATCGAAAGAACGGAAAGCATAGGAAATAAAGATGATTATCTCGAAAAAACGTGCGCGCGCAGTGCTTTCAACAACGCTGACCACCCTGTGCTGCTGGACTATTCTGTCCGTTTTCGCGGTCGCGGGGCAAACCGCAGGCCTCGGCCGTTTCTGCCTGGTGAGCCTCGGCTGCGGCGATCCGGACAACATCACGCTCAAGGCGGTCAAGACGATCAAGGCCTCCGACATCCTCTTCTGCTCGGAGCAAATGAAAGCCGCCCATCCGGAGCTGATCGCCGGCAAGCAGATCTATCCGCTGCCGAGTCTGAAAATCCACAAACACTTTCAGGCGTTGAAGGCCGGCTTTTTCCAGGGCGCCAAGGCCGGGAAGGCCAAGGACCCGGAGATCGAAAGGAAGATCGAAGAATTCAGGCGCATCGTCACCGAGGCCGTTCAGGCCGGCAAGAACGTATCGCTGCTCGATTACGGCGATCCGTGCATCTACGGTCCGTACATCTGGACCATGCAGGTGCTCAAAGATCTCGATCCACTCATCGTGCCGGGCATCAGCAGCTTCAACGCCGCCAACGCCGCTTTGAGAACAGGCGTCACCTTCGGCTTCGAGGCGCACTCGGCCGTTTTGACCAACGCCGCCGACCTGAAGGAAGGCTACGACGGGGCCGACACCATCGAGCGGATGGCCGCCACCCGGTCCTCCATGGTGATTTTCACCATGTTCGTGGAGCTCGATGAATTGGTTGAAAAGCTCTCCCGCCACTATCCCGCCGACACTCCGGTGGCCATCGTGGTCAAGGCCGGTTACGAAAAGGAACAGAAGATCATCCGCGGAACGCTCAAGGACATCGTGCAGATCGCGGCCAAAGAGGGAGATATTTCTTTCGAGCACCTGATCTACGTCGGCGATTTTCTAAATGGCCAGGCCGCATGATGCACCACGACGGCAGCGGTGAGCTGAAACGCGAGATCGGCCCTTTTTCCGCCGTGAATCTGGTGATCGCCAACATGGTGGGCACGGGGATCTTTACCACCTCCGGGTTCATGATGCAGGCGCTTGGCGATCCGGGCGCCATGCTGCTGTGCTGGCTGGCCGGCGGGCTGTTCGCCCTTTCCGGAGCCCTCTGCTACGCGGAGCTGGGCGCTAGGTTCCCCAGAGCCGGCGGGGAGTATGTCTTCCTGAGGGAAAGCTTCGGCTCCGCCACCGCCTTTCTCTCCGGCTGGATCTCGCTGGTGGTGGGGTTCTCGGCGCCCATCGCCGCCGCGGCCATCGCCTTTGCCACCTATCTGCTGCGGGTCCTGCCGGCGGGCGGCATCCCAGCCGGTGCTCCGGGCGCGATGCCGCTTTCCGCGGTTTCGCTGACGGCCTCGGCGGCCATCGTGCTGCTGACCCTGGCTCATACCCGCAGCCTACGGCTGGGCAAAGGCGTCCAGAACCTGTTGACCCTCTTCAAGGTCGGCTTCATCGTCTGCTTCATCTGCTTGGGCATCTGGAAGGGAGAAGGCTCGGCCGCCCATTTCGCCTCCGGCGACATCACGGGCAAACTCTTGGATGCGCGTTTCGCCGTGGCCATGATCTTTGTTTCCTTTTCCTTTAGCGGATGGAATGCGGCCGCCTACATCGGCGGTGAAATCCGCAATCCCCGGCGCAACATCCCTTTGGCGCTGATCGCCGGCACGTCCATCGTCATCTGCCTGTACCTGCTGCTCAACGGCGTTTATGTCTGGGCGCTGTCTCCGGCGGAAATGTCCGGGATCGTTGATATCGGCGCCGCCGCGGCCGCCGCCCTGTTCGGAGACGCCGTGGGCCGGTATCTGAGCGCCGCTATCGCAGTCGGTCTGCTGTCCACCCTGAGCGCCATGATCGTTACCGGCCCGCGGGTTTACTACTCGATGGCCAAAGACGGCATGTTCTTTCGCCTCTTCGGCAAAATCGATGCCCGGCACCAGACCCCCGGCAGGGCGGTCTGCCTGCAAGCCGGCCTTGCCGTCTTCATGGTGCTGACGGCCTCCTTCGAACGGCTCCTGCTGTACATCGGATTCACCCTGTCGCTGTTTTCCATGCTGGCCGTGGTCGGCATGATCAAGCTGCGACTGACAAACCCTGGCCGTGTGCCGAGCTACCAGACCCCGGGCTACCCGGTGACGCCGCTTGTTTTCATCGCCGGCAACCTTTGGATCATCGGCTATTCGATCCTCACCCGCCCGGTGGCCGCGCTCTGGGCGCTGACCACCATCGCCGCCGGGATGCTGGTCTTTTGGCAGTTTCGCAGACAAGACGCGCAAGACGGGACCGCGCCGGAGGTCACCTGGATCGGAGAAGCTGCGCCGTCCAGCCCGGCGATGCCGGAACCGAAACCGCGAAGCAGATTCTGAAAGAGATCTTCATGGAGGCGTCGTATATGGATCAGATCGCAAGAGGATTGTACCACGGGGCCATGCTCCTGTATCTGTATGGGTTTGCATGGCTGTGCGCTGCAAACGACCCGATCCGCCGGAGTCGCGCGACCTGGATCTTCTGGTCCGCGCTGGCCGTTCTCACAGTTGCGGTCATACTCTACGCCGTTGTGCGAAGGGGCATCCCGATGGACGTGCCCACCCAGGATGCGCTGCTACGTTCCTGGGGCCTGGGCCTGGTACTGGTTTTCATCTCGGCCAGATACAAGGAACGGTTGCTTTTGCTGGCCGTCGGGCTCGCCATGGCGCTGCTGTTCGTTTTCGCCTTTCCCATGCCGCTGCCCTCGAAGATGAGGATGCCCCCGTTTCTCTCCAGGGGGCTGGCCCTGCCGCTGTCCGTGCTGATCTACGATGCCGCTGCGGTCGTCTTTGCGTATTGCTTCAGCCTCTCGGTATTTTCCCTCTTCCGGAAGAAGCCGGCGCCGGGACATGCGTCCGATGGCGCCCCGTCCAAACCCGTTACCGCCCGGATCGGTGACTGCGCGCTGTGGGGCCTGTTCATTTTCACCGTTTCCCAGGTCACGGCTTTCATCGGCAACCTCATTCATCACGGCACGTACTGGGAGTGGAACCCGATTCACCTGACGCTTGTCTCGGTCTGGATGCTCTATGCCGGGATGGTTCACCTGCGTTGGGTCAACAGCATTTCGCAAAAGACATTGCCTGTGGCGGGCATCCTCGGGTTCTTCACCATCCTCGGCTTTCAGGTCATCCGGAGGCTTTAGCAGTTCATGCCACTTTCGAGGTTTACGGGTCCGAAGGCTGTTAGGGCGGACGGGTTTGCACCCCGCTCCTGCCATCATCAAAATGCCCCAACACAGGAGATTCGAACAGTGAAAACCAATGCTTCACTTTTCCGTCGATGGCTGGACCCCCTGGCCTCGGCAAGGTTTTTCTTCTGGCTTGCGATGCTGATCGCCGTTCATTTCTATTTGGCGGCGATCCTGTTCAAGACCGGGTTCGACGGTGCGGGCTTCATGAAGCTCAACAACCGGCTCCTGCTCGATTGGCTGTTGCAGGACGCCGGCGCTCATCCCATGGTCGCCACCTGGCTCGTTTTCACCTACATCCTGTTTTTCATCCTGGCGGTCAACATCTGCTGCCGGGTCTGGGTGGAGTTCGATTCGCTGCGCATCGCCGCCAGGGCAAGCGCTTGCGAAGCATCCGGACCGAATCGCTTCCTGCTGCGGAAAATCTTTGTCTTTTGCATTCACTTCTCATTCATTCTGATGATCTCCTTTTACGGCCTCTCCTCGGCGACCGGCTTCAAGTTCATCGGACCGGCGCTCAAAAAGGGAACCGTGCTGGAGCATCCGTCGCTTCCCTACGCCATCGAGTGCCTGGAAATCGACAAGGCCGGCAAACAGATGGAGAAGCCGCGCATCGTTGTCAAGCCGGCCGGCGGGCCGGTCGGATCGGAATTCAAGATCCCCGGCTGGCACGATGGGGTCTACTACGATGTGTGCACAGCCATGGCTTCGCCCGCGAATAAAACGGCTCCGGGTGAAAAGCCGGCCCGGGGGCTCCAGTTGCAGCTTCTGGCCCATCGCTTCAACGTCGTTCTCTTCGTTGTGGTCCTGGGCCTGTGGTTTGCCGGATTTTTCGGTTTCATGCTGATCCGGTTCCGGGACATCGATTGGTTTGGTCGTCGTAAACGAAAAGATACCCGCGGCATTGCCAACTCGCGGTGTGTGCCTCAATGAAATCTTGGAAACTGAAAGCGACCGGGCCGCCCCGCCGCGCTTCGGCCCGGCTTCGTCCTTTTCTCCATCGCCGAACCTTTGAATAGGTAACTTTCGGGGATGCATTTCCGGCCCTCCGGGTGATCGGATCAGGCCGGAAGGGCAAATTTTTCGGCCGCATGGGTTAGATTTATCAACCAAACGTTGATATCTCTATCCTACCTGGTCACTATGCCAGCAGTTTGATCATTGAGGCAACGATCAACGATACCCGTGGGGACGCCGGCTTTTCGGGGTTGATCGGGCCTTATGATCATTTGTCGGCGTTCTTGGAACCTTTTTAAGAAGAAAATCGAGTTTTAATCGAAGATGAAAGGGAGCATGGCAATGAAGAAATTACTGCACGTAGTAAGGGCGGCAATCCTGATTGCGATCCTGCCGTCGGCGGGTTTCGCCCATGTCATCTGGATCAACGCGACAGACTTTTCCCCCGCTTTCCATCAGAAATTCGGCGCCGCGACGAAGATTTACTTCGGTTACGGTCACCGATATCCGGTGGATGACTTTCTGCCGGCCGACCATCTGTCGGAATTCGTCCTGATCGGCCCCGACGGCGGGAAGAACTCCGTCGAGCTCGATAACAAAGCCGGTTTTCTGGAAACGAGGATTACGTTCAAGCAACCGGGTCAATACATCGTTGCCGCGTCCCTGCGTCCGGGTTTTTACACGATGTACACGGCCGGCGACGAAATCCGCCACAAGCTCGGTCCCAAAAGCGGCCTGGAGGCGGTCATTGTCAGCCAGTACTTCGAACAATACACAAAGAGCCTGATCAACGTCGGCGAGGCAACCGGTGAATCATTCCTCAGTCCTGTCGGCCACCGCATGGAAATCGTCCCGCTGAGCAATCCGTACAGCCTGAGAGGAAACTTGGGAGACACGATGGACGTCAAGGTGCTGTTAGATGGAAAACCGGCTAAATTCTGCGATGTTTTTGCGACGTACAACGGATTTTCCAACACGGACGACTTTGCCTTCGCCACCAAGACCGACGCAAACGGCATCGCCAATATCCGCCTTACCCACTGGGGGAACTGGCTTGTCAAGGCAACGATGAAGGTTCCGCCGACCGCGGAAATGCGCGATCAATGCAACGACATGCACTATACGGCGACACTGACTTTCGAGATTGATTAGTTTCCATTTACGAACGCATCGTTTTTAGATGAAAGAGAAAAACAATGGCAAAAGTTATTTTGATTGGATTTGTATTGTGCATATTTACCTCGATTTTTGCAATTACTTTCTTTGCACAGGCGCAGGAAGCGGTAGAACTCGAGAAAACGGTGGTTACAGCCACCAAGACCGAGCACACCTTGGGTGATGTGCCGGTGGCAGCCGAGGTGATTACCAAAGAGGAGATTAAGGCGAAAAATATCAAGACCGTTCAGGATGCCCTGAAGTATATCAGTGGAATAAAAATAGATAAAAACTGTGGTGAATGGGGGGGTAAGGGAAAGGTGGAAATTCAGGGTCTCAGTGCAAATTACACCCTCATTTTAGTAGATGGTCAAAGATATCATGGTGGCCATGGAGAAGGGGTTGATTTGCAATCTATTCCCATAGAGATGATTGAAAGGATAGAGATTGTAAAAGGACCTGCCTCTGCCCTCTATGGGAGTGATGCCTTAGGTGGAGTGATCAACATCATTACCAAATCCGCCCCGGAAAAACCGAGTTTTACTGCATCAACTTCCTTTGGTACCCGACATACACAGGTTCATGAAGCAACCGGTGGCATTAAAGCCGCTGGATTCGGGACATTCTTGAATTATACCAGGAGAGAATCGGAGGGCATTGAAGCCGAATTTGATGAGTATGAAGAGGATATCTTTCAGGGAACCCTCCAGTATGACTTTACACCACAATCGCAGTTGATCGTGAAGCCCTATTATTCCGAGCATAGAATGGAATATGAGGATAGAACCCAAAAAAGATCCGGCCTCAATACTTTATGGGAATGGAGACCTGATGACCTATCAAAATTCAACCTAAGGGGTTCCTGGTTCAACTATGAGCATTACACCGGTGACAGAGTATCGGACTGGGATGATGACAATTACGAAGTAGAGATAAATTACAGCCGATCAATCTTGGGTAGGCACATCATAACCGGTGGGTACCACTATCAAGGAGAGGAGATAGATGATGAGGGCAAAGGATATGATGCTGACCAGACCTTAAACAGCTTCTTTCTCCAGGACGAGATCGATCTTTCTCCTTTTGTGCTTGTCTTAGGCCTTAGGGTGGATGACCACGATGAATGGGGAACCGAGACAAATCCCAAAGCAAGCCTGATGTATAAAGTAAGCGACGCCTTTAAATTGAGGGCATCCGTGGGCCGAGCCTTCAGGGCCCCTGACCTGGTCAAACTTTATGGGGGCTGGAGGATGGGCCCCTATATGGTTCAGCCGAATCCGGATCTGGATCCTGAGACCTCCATCGGCTACCAGGTAGGGGGGGAGTATCAGTTTTCAAAAGACTATTTAGCCAAGGTATCCCTCTTCAGAAATGAGGTTGCGGATATGATAAGTCATCGAATTGTAAGGAAGGGGCGTCCTCCATGGGATATGTACTGGGAAAACATTGATGAAGCAGCCACCCAGGGGGTAGAAGTAGATCTGGTCGCTCGTTTAATAGACAATCTAACCGCAAAACTGGCCTATACTTATCTGGACACGGAAGACGAGGAAACAAATAAAGAACTCATCGAGAGAGCAAATCACAAGGTCGATATTGAGTTAAATTGGAAGATTCTTGAATTCGGTTTGAACCTAAATCTTGCAGGTCAATACGTGGCGAGAAGATACGAAGACGAGGAAAACACAAAAAGATTGGGCGGCTACAGCACATGGGATCTTGCCTTAACCAAGGATATTACAAAATACGCAGAGACCTTTGTCAGGATAGATAATATCTTCGGTAAGGACAATATCGTGGATGAATATGACATAGATGGCACTGAATTTCTGGGTGGTTTGAAGATAACGTTTTAATAAGCAATCTATGGAGAAAAAAATGAAGAAGGGGGAAAATGAACCTTTTTGGTCTGATCATGGGTGCCGTGACGGTATTGGCGATTGGCTTTTGTCATATACTTGTCATGAAGGGTGAGTATTATTGGGGAATTCGGTGGTGGCCGGCACTCCTCTTTGGAGGCTCTTTTCTCATTTTGGTTTCACTTCTGATAGACGATACATTTCTGTGCGGCGGTTTCGGCATTTTAGGATTTTCCCTCTTGTGGAGCATATATGAACTTTTTAAACAAAAGGAGCGGGTCAAAAAAGGATGGTTCCCTAAAAATCCAAAAAGAAAGGACGATGATTTATGACAACTGACCTTGATTTTAAACTGATTAATGTAAAAGGGTGCGGATCTTTTAGAACGACATCCAGGGTGACCCTCTGAGGTAGATCCAGATGGCCTTGAAGCAGCGAGCGCATCAGCTCCGTTTCCCCTCGTTCCCAAGCTGGAGCTTGGGAACAAGGTGGAAGGTACAGCTTGGGAACAAGGTCAAAAAATCCCCCTCTCCCTTGATGGGAGAGGGCTGGGGGTGAGGGTGAAGAAATTAACGTATGTCAATCAGTTACATTCCCCTCCCCTTAATCCCCTCCCACAAGGGGAGGGGAAATAGAATTCCCCTCGTTCGCAAGCTCTGGCGTGGGAGCGGCCTCATGGGAATCGAAGCTGGAGCTTCTGCACAGTTGTGTTCCCAAGCTGGAGCTTGGGAACAAGGTGGGAAAATCGGCATTCTCGGACAGGCTCCTAGTCGGTGGTGCAGCAGGAATACTTCCAGAATTTTCGCGCTCTCAGCAATAGCGCGATTTGTTACAATAATTATGTCAAGGAGCCGCGACAATCAGCAAGACTGGATGCCGTTGGCCGCCTGAAGGCGGTAAAATTTTGGACTGTCGAGACACGTAGAAAGTCCGAAAACACTCCTTCTGCCAATTTATGCTCAATGAGTTCAATGTGTTACGGTAACGACGACAGCACCAACCTGGAGTGCCCGCCAACGCCGGCCCCCGTGATCATTCTGTGGGCGTTAAAATTCGGCTTGACAAGACTACAGGATCGAGTATTTTAGAGTTGTTTGTTGGGTAGAGGTATCTATCTCTAGTAGCAAGTCCTTACGGCCTTTGGCCTGCCCGGCGCGAAGGAAGTGAAGGCGCAACCGGCGGTTATCTCCGTCTAAGGTTGCGCCTTTTTTGTTCAAGGGCCGCTATGCGGCGTTCATCGATGAGGAGGAGCCATGACCCTGGACGAACTCAAACCCGGCAGCCTGTGCTATGTCAAGCGCCTGGCCGCCCGCGACCACCTCGGACAACGCCTGATGGACATGGGACTTTACCCGGGGCTCTATTTGCGGGTGGTCCGCAACGCCCCCTGAAAGATCCCATGGAGGTGGAAATCGAAGGCCGTTTCCTCAGCCTGCGGCACGCCGAGGCCCGGTTCGTGGAGGTAGAAGGACGTGACCGATAAAAAGATCCTCGTGGCCCTGGCCGGCCAGCCCAACTGCGGCAAGTCCACCGTCTTCAACGCCCTGACCGGCGCCAGCCAGCACGTGGCCAACTACCCCGGGGTCACGGTTGACAAAATGTCCGGCCGCTACCGCTACGACGGCCGCACGGTGGAGGTGGTGGATCTGCCGGGCACCTACAGCCTGACCTCCTATTCGCCCGAGGAGCGGGTCTCGCGTGATTTTATCCTGCACGAAAAGCCCTCGCTGGTGGTCAACGTCACCGACGCTTCCAACCTCAAGCGCAGTCTTTATCTCACCTTTCAACTGCTGGAGATGGAAATTCCGCTGGTGCTCAACCTGAACATGATGGACGTGGCCAACCGGCTGGGGGTGGTCATCGATACCGAAGGGCTGGCGGAACACCTGGGAGTGGCGGTGGTGCCGACGAGCATGAGAGACGGAACGGGCAAGAAGGCCCTCATGCACGCCGTGGACGCCGCCGCCGCTGCGGCCGGAGGTAGCCGAAAAACGGCGGTGCGTATCGACTATGGGGAGATGGAACCTTTTTTGCGGGATATCGAAAAAAGGTTGGCCGATGAAACCACCCTGCCAGCCTTCTATCCGTCCCGCTGGGTGGCCATCAAGTTGATGGAAGGCGACAGCGAGGTACAACGCTTGGTGCGCGCCGACAGCCCGCGCGCGGAGCATCTGCTGCGCTTCGTCGAACGGCTGCGCAACGATTTCGAGGATCGTGTCGGCGAAGCTCCCGAGCTGTTCATCGCCCACCGGCGTTACCGCGAAGCCGACGATATCGAGCGTCGCTATGTAACACCGGGCCGACAGGGAGTGGGCACTCTTTCGGATCGCATCGACAGGGTGGTTTGCCACCGGCTTCTCGGTCCCATCGTTCTCGTGGGGGTCATCTGGCTCCTCTACTATCTGTCCATCGTTCAAGGATATCGCATTACCAACTACACCTGGCCACTGCTGGCAAAGATTCGTTCTCTGGCGGAAGCCGTCACTCCCCAGCCGGGCTTCATCGAAATCCCCATGTTGCGGGCTCTGGTGCTCTGGTTCGTCGACAGCGTCAACGCCCTTTTAAACTACATCCCGATCTTCTTCATCCTCTTCGGGCTCATCGCCATCCTCGAGGACAGCGGCTACATGCCACGCATGGCCTTCATCATGGACAGGCTCTTTTCCCGCTACGGCCTGCACGGTCAGTCGACCCTGCCCATGGTCCTGGGAGGCATCTACGTCGGCGGCTGCGCCGTGCCAGGGGTCATGGCCTGCAAGGGAATCCCGGACGAGCGTTCGCGCCTGGCCACCATCCTGATCATCCCGCTGCTCAACTGCCTGGCCAAGGTGCCCCTCTACGTGCTGCTGATCAACATCTACTTCGCCGCCCACAAGGCCTGGGCGATGTTTTTCATCTCCACCATCAGCCTGCTGATGGTGCTGCCGATCTCGCGCATCCTGACCATGACGGTGCTGCGGGACAAGGAGACGGCGCCCTTCGTCATGGAAATGCCCCCCTACCACCTGCCCACGGTGCGCGGGGTGTTGGGCCGGGCGGTGGAACGGGTCTGGCTCTTCATCCGCAAGATCACCACCATCGTGGCGGCGGTGGCCGTGGTGATCTTCGTCCTACTGCAGTTTCCTGGAATCGACGACGAACGTATGGCCTACTACGAGACCCGTAAGGAAAAGGCGATCGCCGTCTTCCAGGAAAAAATCAGCAAGGTCCCCTACGCCGCCGAACTCCAGGGCCACAACCTCATGGCCCTGGTGCGCTACTGGGACGACTACAAGGGCGACAAGATGCTTGTCAGGGGAAGGGAGGCGATGGACGCCCTGAACGCCGAATACGAAAAGCGCAATCCGCTCTTTTTCAAGATCGTTCAGCCCGGGGCGGACAAGGACGCCAAGACGATCAACCGGGCTTTCAAGGGTCTGTACCGGGAGCGCCAGGCGCTTCTGCGGGAGATGCGCAAGGAGAGAATCGACAAGAGTTTTCTCGGCCGCCTGGGCCGATGGCTGGAGCCGGCCACCCGTTTCGCGGGCTTCAACTGGCGCGTCAACGTCGCCTTGCTCAGCGCCTTCGCCGCCAAGGAGAGCAGCGTGGCGACCCTCGGCGCGCTCTACGAACCCGAAGAACGGGGCGAAGCCCTGGAAACGCGCATGGCTCGGGGCGAGGAGGGGTTCACCCCCTTGCACGCCCTGGCGCTGATGCTCTTCATGGTGCTCTACCCACCGTGCCTGGCCACTTCCATCGCCGTCAAGCTCCAGTCGGGTTCCGTTAAATGGATGCTCTTTTCGATGTTCTACCCGATGGCGCTGGGGCTGATCGTGGCGGTGGCGGTTTTCTCCGGCGGCAGCGCCCTCGGGCTTACCGGGCTCCAGGCCATGATCGTCTTCTACGGCCTGGCACTCGGCTTTACGATCTTCATGGGCATTTACAAACAGCAACCGCAATTCAATTAGCAGAAGGGAGGTACATGTCATGCAACACGGCAAGTTTCTGGTCATCGGCATTATGGTTCTGGCGCTCGCCTGGGCTGCCCCGGCCCTGGCCCACACGCCCCTGTGCGCCTGCTACGACAACGGCGACGGAACGGTCACCTGCGAGGGCGGCTTTTCCGACGGCTCATCGGCCGCCGGGGTAGCGATGCGCGTGGAGGCCGGCGGCAAGGTCGTGATTCAAGGCAAGATGGACGAGAACAGCGAGTTCAGCTTCAAGAAGCCCGCGGGCGACTACAAGGTCGTCTTCGACGCCGGCGAGGGGCACAGGATCGAGATCGAGGGGAAAGACATTCTGGAGTGAGCTGAGGTTAAGAGTGACTAAAGTGAAGGACGCGCTTTCGCGCGGGCTGTCTAATTGAAATGCGGAGCGTAGCGACACCTCAACTTTAGACACTTTAGCTCACTCGAAACTCGTAACTAAAACATTCAGGTTTAAGAAAGGAGCATTTCATCATGCGGAAAATCGTCGTTGCGGCAACAATTCTGTCTCTCCTTCTGGCTACGCCGGCGTTGGCCCACTTTCAGATGATTTACACCCCCGAGTCGGCGCTGGTACAGGGGAGCGAAATCAGTCTGGACCTGGTGTTCACCCATCCCTTCGAAGCCGGCCATACGATGGATATGGGGCAACCGGAGCAGTTTTTCGTCGTGCGCAAGGGAAAGAAAACCGATCTTCTACCCACCCTCAAACCGATGGTCTGGACCAGCTTGACCAATAGCGGAGCGGCCTACGAAACCACTTTCAAGCTGCGGGGCATGGGCGACAACGCCTTCTGCCTGGTGCCGGCCCCCTATTACGAAAAGCAAGAAGACATCTATATCCAACAGATCACTAAACTAATTGTGAACACCGGCGGGTTCCCCACTGACTGGGATGCCCCGGTGGGCCTGCCGGCCGAGATCGTGCCCTTGGACAAGCCCTACGCCCTGTGGACCGGCAACGTCTTTCGCGGGGTCGTGTTGAGTGACGGCAAGCCGGTGCCCAACGCCGAGATCGAAGTCGAGTACCTCAACCACGCCCCGCTGCCGGAGAAGAACGCCTTTGCCAAAGAGGCTGAAGTCGAGGCGCCCCAGGACGCCTTCGTCACCATGGGCATCCGTGCCAACGCCGACGGGGAGTTCGTCTTCGGCATCCCTCGGGCCGGCTGGTGGGGCTTTTGCGCGCTCGGCGTGGGACCTGCCAAGACGTTCGAGGGCAAGGAGCTGTCCCAGGACGCGGTGATCTGGGTCCAGGCTCGGGATATGAAATAGCTCTGCTTCAGCAATTTCCGGAGCAGATCGCTTTGGGTACAGAGTGGGCAAGAAAAGAGGGCCGTCGGATTTGCGAAAACGAGATCCTCCATGGCTCGTTTTTTCGAGCACTTACAGAGGCTCCGGAAATTGCTGTTCAAGTCTTTACAGCGGCTCTGGGAATTGCTGACTGAAAACGATCCTTAAGGAATTGGAATGACCGCCATGAATACGGGTTCGGAGAAGTTCAGGGTCAAGAGCCGCATCCCCGGACGCCTGCGCCTGAGGGTGCCGGCCATTCGGTTCTCTAAGGAGCGCGCCGACGCTCTGCAGGCCTGGCTTTCCTCGCACCCAAGTGTCGTGAGCGCTGAGGCCAGGCCCAGGAGCGCCAGCGTCATTTTGTTCTTTGATCCTCATCATATGGAAGCCAGTGTTATCCTGGATATTGTGTCCAGTGCCCTGTCTGGAGTTCTCCATGGTCCTTTGGACAGGGTCTCCTTGTCCGGGCACACCGCGTGCGGCCTGGACTGCAAGGTCTGCCATCCGATACCGAGGACCTTGAAGCGCCAGTCTCTGAAGGGGCGGTTGGTGGAAGTGGTGGCTATCACCGCCTTTGTGGGCTACACCCTCATCCGCCGGTTGCTTTTCAAATCGCCCCTGGCGCAGGGTCCTTTTTCCATTGTCGCAGGCGTCGCGCTGATCGCGGCCATTCCCCTGTTCCGACATGCCCTGGAAGATCTCAGGCAGGGAAAGGCCATGAGTCTCTTTCCCTTTCTGGCCGGCACCTGCGTCCTCGCGATTGCGATGGGGGAGGCCATGACCGCCCTGGAGGTGATCTGGATCCTGCGCGTGGGTATGCTACTGGAAGACTATGTGGCCGAGCAGTCCCGCCGGGCCATCAGCGAGATCCTCCAGGTAGCGACAAAAGACACCTATATCCTCGTGGACGGGGTGGAGGTCCAAGTCCCGGTGGATCAGGTTCAGAAGGGAGATCTCCTCATCGTTCACACCGGCGAAAAGATCCCTGTGGATGGGATAGTGGAGCGTGGAGAAGCCCTTGTGGACGAGGCCCATATCACCGGAAGGGCCGAGCCGGAGCTTCGCAGTACCGGGGACCGGGTCTTTGCCGGGACCATCGTTCAGAAAGGGGTCATTGTTGTTTCAGCGGAAAAGGTGGGGGACGATACCTATCTCTGCCGCATTCTCCACATGGTGGAAGACGCCATCGAAAACCGCGCCCCGGCTGAAAAACAGGCGGATGTTCTGGCTGGGCGTCTCTTCCGGCTCGGCGCCTTCGCCACCGTAACGACGCTCCTGCTGACCGCAGATCCCCTTCGCGCCTTCACCGTCATGCTGGTGATGGCCTGTCCCTGCGCCACGGTCCTGGCCGCATCCACGGCCGTGAGCGCAGCCCTGGCCAACGCGGCGCGCAACCGCATTCTGATCAAAGGCGGTCTGCATCTCGAGACAGTGGGCAAGGCCGACTGCTTCTGCTTTGACAAGACGGGCACCATTACGGCCGAGGTCCCCGAGGTGATCGAGGTGATTCCACGGGCGCCTGGACAGACCGAGGTCCAGGTCTTGGCCACGGCCGCCATTGCCGAGATCCACAATGAGCATCCCATGGCCAAGGCTGTGCTTTACGCGGCCAAGCGCCGGGACATTGAACCTGCACCCCATGCCGAATGTGAATTTGTCCTGGGTCGCGGCGTTACGGCCAGGACCAACGGGGACGTCATTCTGGTGGGGAACGACCGGTTCATGAAGGAGCATCAAATACCTCTAACGTGTTTCAATGCCCGATCGGATGAGCGGATTGGGCAGGGAAACACGGTCCTCTATGTGGCTAAAAACGGGAAGCTCCAGGGGATGATCGTGGTGGCCAATGGGGTAAAGCCCAATGCAAAGGCCGTTCTGGACTGGCTCCGGAAAGACGGCGTGTCATCGCTCTATCTTGTCACCGGAGACACCCAGCCGGTGGCGGAAGCGATTGCTCAGTCCATGAGTTTTGACGATTACCGCGCGAATCTGCTTCCTGAAGACAAGGCCTCTTATGTGGAGCGGCTCGAACAGGGCGGCAAACGGGTGGTGATGATCGGCGACGGCGTCAATGACGCCCTGGCCCTGTCCAAGGCCACGGTGGGCGTGGCCATGGGGGCCGGAGGGGCCGAGGTGGCCATCGAGGCGGCCGATATCGCCCTGGTGGACAGTGAACTGGAGCATCTGGTTACGCTGCGGCAACTCAGCCATAAGACCCTGAGGACCATCGAGCAGAACTACTATCTCGCGACCTCTACCAATGTTCTGGGGGTTGTCCTGGGCGCAGCAGGATGGCTGACCCCTGTCATGGCCGGCATGCTCCATATCGTGCATACATTGGGGATTCTGCTCAATTCGTCTCGACTGTTGAACTGGAAAGCGCCCGGGTTGCCCCAAAATCGCGAGAAGGAAAATGGATGAGAGAAATTGAAGGCATGAATAATGAGAAAATTATTGCGGGTCTTATGAGCATTGTGCCGCATGCGGTCATCGCCCATCATATTCCGGGCCGGATCCGGCTCAAGATCTCCCTTGAGGGCGTCAAGACCCTCAACGGCAAGATGGATGCCCACGATCCCCTGCGGGTTCCCGGCATCCTGAGCACACGGATCAACAGGTTCGCTCGATCCATCGTCATCGATTACGAGGAGAAAAGGATACCGTATGACCTGTGGGAGCGTCTTGGTCAGATCAAGGAACGGCCTGAAGCGGGTGCCGATGTGGGTGAAGCAGTTCAGGGCGGTGCTGGCCAATGAAGGCTGAGGCGGCTTAACAGCCAAACGCCCAAGACACTGAAAAGCTCAAAGCTGAAAGCCGAAACGAATTATCGGTTGTCAGGGCTCGAATCAAATCAATGACCACTGAATGGCTACTGAATGGCTACTGAATGACCAAGTGGTCTGATCACCGATCATCTGAGCCCCAGCAACTCATTGAAAGGGCAAAAACGCCAAACAAGAGAGGAGACCATAATGGAAGGAAACACAGGAATGGAACCACAACATGGTGGGCGGATGAACGGTCCGCCTGCGGACGGCCAGGCCGGAACCGCGGCCATGGCCGGCGCCCAGGGAGGACAACCCCTCCCTGCCCAGGGTCAACCACAGATGGGAGGGCCCATGATGAGCGTGGGAGGCGCCGGGAATCCCCCCGGCCAGGGGGGCGGCACCGAGGAGTCCTGCTCATGCAGCGAACATGAACCCCAGGCGCCTGCCGGATCGGGGCAGGGTTCTGTCCCTCCAGGTCCATCGGGCACCACAGGCACATATCCAGGGGCCATGGGCTCTCCAGGCATGAACCCGGGGTTCACGGGGCCTGCAGGCATGCAGCCGGGGTCCACGAGATCTTCCGGGGCTCCCGGCATGAACCCGGGGTCTGCGGACATGAATGCGGGTCAGTCTGGATCGCAGGGAGCCTGGCATCCTGGCAACCCGCCCTATTCACCGGGCGCAATGGGAAATCCCGGACCTTCTGCGGGACCGTTTTCCCAGCCGGGTCAGGCACCATGGTCCTTCCCGGGCCCTGCGCAGATGGGACCGCAACCGGGGGCCTATCCGGGCCAGGGACCAGAGCCCCCGTTTCCACCCCACTATACGGCAGGTCACAATCAACCAGCGCATCAACCCTGGAGCCATCCTGCTTCCGGCCCACAGGGATTCGGGCCGTCCACAGCCCCTCATATGGGCCATGCGGCTCCTGTACAGGGAATCGGCTACATGGGCGCGGACGCCCCTCATATCCACCATGACGAAAACCGCTTCGGTCAGATGGCCGACATGGTGGGGCGGTTTCTGAAGGGTGAGGCCACCACTGCGGATATGGTCAACGGCCTGTTCAGCCTCAACTTTCGGGACGACCAGTTCTGGAAGGGGGCGCTGCTGGGGGCCGTGGCTGTACTCATTTTTAACAGTGATGCGGTTCATCAGGGCTTAGGCAAGCTCTTCAGGAGCAAATCTTCAGATGCCGATGCAGCGAGTGCGGCCGCTGAGAAGACCGCCTAGAAGAAATCAAAATAGACAGAGAGACGCGTTTCGTCTTGATATGAAAAGGAGATCACCATGCCAAATCATTTCCATCACCCCCATGCGCTTCAGCAGTCTTCCTATGCCGCGGCGGCCCCATCCGCTTATATGGCCCCCAATTACTATGTATCCGCGGGCATCCTCGGGATGGTCGTAGGCGGTAGTGCAGCGCTTGCCTCAAACCTGCACAAGGTTCAGGACAAGGAAATGACGATGAGAGAGGCCTTTGTGGACAGCCTTGCCAAAGGCGCCGGCGCTGGGGTCGCCACAGCCGCCGCCACTGCCGTGGTTTCATCGGTCCGCCTGGGCTCGTTCGGGTCCTTCGTCCTGATGTTGGCCACGGCTACGGGTGTGGGCTATGTATTGAATTCTGTTGGAGAGTCTGTTTCCGAAAAGGCCTTGGGGGCCGCAAAGAAAAAATAGCCAAGAACATTTTGGAATTTAGGAATTGTGCAATTCCTCGGTTCGTTAAAAAAACAACCCGGTGGAGCATGTTTCACACTGAAAGAAAGGAAGGATCTTATGTCAGCACATCATCATCCGGATTATTCAAGCCCCGGCATTCACCCGGGGTCACCGGAAGCACCGATGCACCAGCCTGTCGCCTATGACGGGGGTGTTTACCATCAGGCTGCAGGACCGGGGCCGCTGCCTTATGGCGTCTATGGACAAATTGACGGGTATCCGGGCGTGGGTTATGCGGCCGCAAGCTATCCCCAGGCACAGCCATACCCTTCAACCACCTTTCTTGGCCTCAATTTTCGAGACCAGCAATTCTGGAAAGGGGCCGTCCTGGGCGCCGCTGTTACCCTGCTTTTGACCAGCGAGACCATGCAAAAGGGAATCATAAGAGGCGTTGCCAAAATGTATGGGGCGGTCCAGGGCGGCATTCAGGAGATCAAGGAGAAATTTGAGGACGTTCAGGCGGAACTGCACCGGGAAAGCGAAAAGAAATAGGCGGAGAACCATGGATAAGGCTGCGGTAAAGGAGCTCACTAAATCAGGGATGGTCGTCTCCCTCGGTGTCCTTGCCTGGACGGCCCTGGGAAAAGGGCGCCGCAACTGGACCCTGCACACCTGGGCCGGCATTGCCCTGGTAGGGTTTTCCGTGTGGCACTACAATACGTACCAGCCGCATGGAAAAAGGCATTTATCACACAGAAAGGAGTAGGATTATGCCAATGCCGTTTTTTTCCCGTCCGATCGGATGGTTGATTCTTGGCACCGTAGGGTACCTGATTTACAGGTCCGGGAAGAAAGCGGGAGAAAAAAAGGTGGAAGACGGGGATGAGAGCAAGCCGGTGAAACAGAAAGACGCGTAGCTGTCTTTTTTTCGTCCGCTTATCGATCGAAGGGCCAGGGCGCCCGCCGTATGGTGAGGGTCAAGGCTCCGTACGAGCGCCCAGAGATGTCTTTTACTTTTTTTTGAGGCAATCGGTTGCAGTGCACCCAAGCGTGCCCCTACCATGCGCAGGCATCCGGGCTCTCGTTCCCAAGCTCCGGCACCCAAGGTCTGGTTCCCAAGCTCCGGCACCCAAGGTCTGGTTCCCAAGCTCCGGCACCCAAGGTCTGGTTCCCAAGCTCCGGCTTGGGAACCTCTTTGTTCGGGGAAGCTCCGGCTTCCCATCCTTTGCGCGAACAGTTGCTCATGGTTCAATACAGACCGATCACCGACTGTCTGAAACCTGAAACCGTCATAGGGCAGGGACAGGATGAAAGGCCATGACAGAGGGAGACCACCCGCCAAAACACCGGCTGCAAGTCGTTCACGATATACCGGGCCGAATCCGGATTCGCAGCCCATATTTGGGTGATCCGTTTGTGGACACCCGTTACCTGGAGGCCTTCCTCCAGGCGGTTCCCGGCATAGAAAGTGTTCGGTTGAACAAACCGGCCGCCTGCGTGGCGGTTCGTTATGATGACGGCGCCGGCACCCGAAAGAAGATTCTCGATGTCTTGGAATGTCCTCCCGGGGAGATCCATTGCCAAACGTACGATTTTTCCCATCCCCCGGACCTGACCAAGACCATCCGGGTGGCCTTGTCTCTTATTCTTGTGCCGTTCTTGCCTATGCGCCTTCGGGCGCTCCTGACCTGGTTCACGGCGCTGCCGATTCTGGTCAAGGGCGCGGACGCCATCCTCAACGAAGGGGTTACGGTCGAGGTCCTGGATGCCGGGGCTGTTA
Source organism: Desulfoglaeba alkanexedens ALDC (assembly GCF_005377625.1). GTDB lineage: Bacteria > Desulfobacterota > Syntrophobacteria > Syntrophobacterales > DSM-9756 > Desulfoglaeba > Desulfoglaeba alkanexedens. The sequence continues at coordinate 2,367,596 of NZ_CP040098.1, forward strand.
CGTTTACCCTGATGCGGCGGGACTACTTCTCATCCAACGCCATTGTGCTGTTGTTGACCTTCGGGGATTATTTGCAGGAACTCACGGAATACAAATCCAACCGCCTCCTCTTGAGCCTCTACAAACAGGAGGTCGAATGGGTATGGGTTGAAGTGGGCGGCGTAGAGACACGGTTTCCCGTGGACGAGGTAAAGGTGGGAGATATCGTCGTTTGCGGCCACGGGGAACTCATTCCCGTGGACGGGGTGGTGGTGGAAGGGGCCGCTGCCATCAATGCCAGTTCCATCACGGGAGAACCCCTGCCTGTGGATGCGACGCCGGGTACCGAGGTGTTTTCGGGGACGGTGATCGAAGAGGGCCGCATCAAGATCAGGGCCGTACGGGTCGGCTCCGAATCCACTACGGCCAAGATCAGCCAGTATATTGAAAAATCGCTCAAGAACAAATCTCGGGTGCAGACCGAGTCGGAAACCATGGCCAACCGTCTGGTGCCTCTGACCTTCGGGATGGGCCTTGGCATCTTTGCCGTCACCGGAGATATCCGGCGTGCCTCGGCCGCCCTGACCGTGGACTATTCCTGCGCCCTGAAACTGTGCAGTCCGGTCGCGGTCAAGACCGGCATGAACTCGGCCGCTCAGGGGGGTCTGGTGATCAAGGGCGCCTCAGCGTTGGAGGCCTTTTCAAAGGTCGATACCTTTGTGTTTGACAAGACCGGCACCCTCACCCAGGGGTCTCCGGAGGTGACGGACATTGTCTCTTTCGGTGAATGCAGCCAAAACGAGGTGCTGGCCCTGGCCGCCTCCGCGGAAGCGCACTACAAGCACCCGATTGCCTCGGCTATTGCGACGGCTTCAAAACAACGGGGCGTGCCGCTTATTGAGGCCGGGGAATGTGATTTTATCGTTGCACATGGGGTTTCCGCTTTTGTGGCTTCCCACGAGGTGTTAGTGGGAAACCGTCATTTTGTGGCTGAAGACGAGGGGATTGATTGCAGCATGGGCGAGGAAAGCGCCAGGGCGCTCCACGCCGAAGGAAAATCGACCCTTTATGTTGCAAAGGACGGCGAATTGGCCGGATTAATCGCCATTCGTGACGTGATTCGGCCCGAGGCGAATGCGGCCCTTTGGCGATTGAAATCCCTGGGAATAAAGCATCTGGTGGTTCTTACCGGCGATCAGAAAGAAGCGGCCGAGGCCGTCAAACGGGCGCTGCCCATCACAGAGATTCACTGGAATCTACTGCCCGAGGAAAAGGCCGTCATCCTTGAAAGGCTCAAGGCCGAAGGCCGTTCCATCGCCTTTGTCGGCGACGGCGTCAACGATGCGCCGGCCCTGATTCGAGCCGATGTGGGGGTTTCCATGCCCGGCGGCGCGGACCTGGCCAGGCAAACGGCCCAGGTGCTGCTCTTGAGGGAGGACCTGATGACGCTTCCCTTTGCCCGGGAGATTTCCCAGCGCGTCATGAGCGTTTTGCGAAACAACTTTCGTTTGACCGTGGGAATCAATAGTGCCGTGTTGCTGATGGCGCTCACGGGCCTTGCGTCTCCATTGGCCGCAGCGATCCTTCACAACGGCACTACCATTGGACTTCTGACCTATGCCATGCGCGCCACCACGCTGCGGCCCCAAGGGGAATCAGAAGAATTTCATGCAATGCCGCTGATGCGAGCCAATGGGGGATTCGTAAACCCGGACGCGCTTTTGAACGGAGAACGATGATGGTGAACCTTGAAGAAGCCGATCCAGGAAATGTTTTGCGGGTTGTGCGTGTTGAGAGCAGCCATCTGGCGCACGACCTGTATCGCATTGGTCTCGAGCCGGGAAGCAAACTGATCAAGTTCCCAAAGGATGAAATTAAACGGCGCTCGGTACGCGTCGCGTGTCCCGATGGAAACCATCGGGTTCTGGGCGGCGGCATGAGCGCCAAGATCGTTGTAGAGAGACCCGATGGTTCCAAGACGCCGCTGTCGCAGATGAAACCCAAGGAGCAGGGCAAGATCATTGCCCTCACCGGAGGCCCCGGGTTTCGGGATACCCTGAAAACCCTCGGTTTTTCCATCGGGGACACGATTCGTCTCATGCGTTTGCTGCCCCCCATGGAATATATTGCAGTGGTGGACAAACACAAGCACGTCCACCTTCAGGAAGGGATCGCCTCCAAGATATGGGGCGTTTCAGAGGGCGCTGAAAGGCAGTTTACGTCCGCCGGGAAACGAAAGGACTTCGAGGTCACGAAGCTCTTGGGAGGCGCCAGGGCCAGGGGCTATCTGGAAAACCTCCATATTGGCCCGGGCACAAACCTGGTTCTTATCGACATTGAGCCGAGCAAGCCCATTGCCTTCGGCCCTCAGGATCATCTCGCCATCGAGACCATGGATGGCCTCCGCATTCATCTCGGACCTAATGAAGCCAGGGCAGTCTTTGTGGAAAAAGTGTAGGTATCCCTCTTTACCTATGATGATTGGATATTCATCCCAGGGCAAATTATCGCACAAGGTGGAGGGCGGGAAAGGAAGTGAGTGGTTATGGATGAAAGATACATTCCGCTGAACCCCCGCGTCGATTACATCTTTGTATCCCCCAGGATAACGGTGGACCAGGCCCGGGTGCTGCCCCATATGCATCAAGCCAAGGCAGCGGGCACGAGGAGTCAGTCCCTGGGAGCGCGGGGGTCTCGCCGGCAGAAAATGCCATGGGCCTATGAGTTGCGGGCGTCTCGCCCGCGCTTCCAGGTTGTTGCCCACCTGATTGTGGGGTCATGCGCTTAGTACAGCTCTACACAATTAAGTGGCTACTATGCAGCAGTCTTCGGTGGGGTGAACATAAGCCATGATGTTTGCTACAGACTCGGTAGTCCAGTTAAAGGAAGGGTGCAGATCTTTTTCCCACGTTCCCAAGCTCCGGCTTGGGAACAAGGTAGAAGGTGGAAGGTGGCGCATTGTAGCAGCGGCGTCCCCGCCGTGATGAACCAACCCGAATGCTCCGCCCCGCTCCGTCGGCCCGACGACGGGCCTCCTACAGCGATCGGGATCGCCGGTGAGTCCGATCAGGCCATCCGGATCGGTGGAGCCCCCGGTTCCCTGGCGACGATTTCTCCAATCGCGTAAGACGGATAACCCATGCCGGTGAGCCTTCCCGCCACTTCCTCCGAGTGCTCTTCCTTGACCACCAGGACGTATCCGATGCCGCAGTTGAAGACGCGAAACATTTCTTCTTCGGAGATGTTCCCCTTTTCCTGGAGAAACCGGAAAATGGGCGGAATCGGCCAGGAATCCCGGCGAATGACGGCCTGGCAGGTTTGCGGCAGAATCCGTGGGATGTTGTCGAAAAAGCCTCCCCCGGTGATGTGGGCCATGCCGGCGATATCGAACTGCCTGAGGATTTTCAGTACGGGTTCCACGTAAATGCGGGTGGGTTCCAGCAGTTCTTCGCCGACCGTACGGGCGCATTCTGGAAGGAAGGTGTCGGGGGGCAGCTTCAGCTCATCGATCACCACGCGGCGCACCAGGCTGTAACCGTTGGAATGAAGGCCGCTCGAGGCGATCCCCACGATCCGGTTTCCTACACGGATGGTGGATCCGTCAATGATGTTGGGGTTGTCCACGATACCGACGGCGAAGCCGGCGAGGTCGTATTCGTGTTCGCCGTAAAAGCCGGGCATTTCCGCCGTTTCGCCTCCTATGAGCGAGCAGTTGGCTTCCTTGCAGCCGGAGACGACGCCTCGGATGATCGCTTCCACCCGGTCCAGGTCCATCTTCCCCACCGCCAGGTAGTCGAGGAAAAAAAGCGGACGCGCCCCTTGGACGACGATGTCGTTCACGCACATGGCTACGAGGTCGATCCCCACCGTGTCGTGTTTTCCCGTCCAGAAAGCGATCTTGAGCTTGGTGCCGACGCCGTCGGTGGAAGCCACCAGGACGGGATTCTTGAGCCCCGAACAGTCCAAGGAATAAAGGCCTCCGAATCCTCCGATATCTGTGATGACGGCACCATGGAAGGTGCTCCGGGCCAGCGGCTGTATGCGCTCGACCAGTTTGTTGGCCTTGTCGAGATCGACGCCTGATTCCTGGTAGCGGGAATGGTGGGGCATGAAGGTCGCTTCCTCTCCATCAGTGGGTGACGGTTCAGAACTCTCGGGTGTTGGGGGCCGGGCCATAAGAGGTTGTCCAAAAACAAGTTCACGAAAGTCGGGCCCTGAGGTTCCTTGTTTCTGCAGGAGCGGACTTGGCCGCGATCGGGATCGCCGACAAGCCGGCTCCTACGGTGCATGAGTCGTTGTAGGAGCGGCGTCCTCACCGCGATGAAGAAAGGTTCCGCGGTCAATCCACCAAATTAATATATTCTATGCGGAAGAGACAGTTGCTGTCAATCTGGGCGAAGGGATTTCGCAGGCGAAGGGAAAAGTCGGGGAACGCCGGCATTTTCCGTGTGCGCGCCGGGAAGCGGAAGGTGGTGCAAAATGGGGAGGGTTGAAGGGGGTGCGATGATGCCTCCTGGAGGGTCAAGGGGCATCCCCCATAAGCGCTAAGTTATTTTGTAAACATCCACGGGTTGCATTTGTGCCATTGGACTGTTTTTTTAAAGATGAACGTCGAACATCGAACATTCCACCTTGTTCCCAAGCTCCAGCTTGGGAACGAGGGGAAACGAAGCTGATGCGCCTGCTGCTTCAAGGCCATCTGGATGTACCTCGGAGGGTCACTCTGGTAGCCTTTCTTCATCTTTTCCCATTCATCATTCAACGTTCGATGTTCGATGTTCAATGTTCAATGTTCAACTGTGGGTTTTCCGAGACGCGCGGCGATGGCGCGGGCGGCCAGGATGCCGCTGGCCGACGCCTGAAGCAGCCCGCGGGTGATGCCGGCGCCGTCTCCGATGGCGAAGAGATTTGCCACCTCGGTTTCCATCTCCCGAGAAACGTGGATGCGGTTCGAGTAAAATTTGACTTCCACGCCGTAAAGGAGGGTATGGCGGGAGGCGACGCCGGGGGCCAGCTTGTCCAGCGTCTGAAGCATTTCGATGATGCTCACCAGGTGGCGGTAAGGGAGGACGAAGCTCAAGTCGCCGGGGGTGGCGTCTTGAAGTGTGGGGCGGGTTAGGCACCGCAGGATCCGTTCCCGCGTGCTTCGCCGCCCGGCCAGCAGGTCTCCCAGCCGCTGTACGATGGCGCCCTTTCCCAAGAGGTTTGCCAGACGGGCGATGTAGAGCCCGTAGCCGATGGGGTCGTCGAAGGGTTCCGTAAACGCACTGCTCACCAGGATGGCGAAATTGGTGTTCTCGGTCCGGCGCTCCGCGAAGCTGTGACCGTTCACGGTGACGATATCGTCGACCGTTTCGATCACCACTTCGCCGAAGGGGTTCATGCAGAACGTTCGGACCTTATCATCGAAGGTCGTGGAGTAGTGGACGAGCTTGGCTTCGTAAGCGGTATCGGTGATTTCCCTCAGAACGGGTGCCGGCAGTTCGACGCGGACGCCCAGATCCACGGGGCTCGCCATGGTTTTGAGCCCCAGGGCTGCGGCTTCCTTTTTCATCCAGCCCGCCCCCGAGCGGCCCGGAGCCGCCACCACGAACCGACCCGACACGGTATCGCCGTCGGTCAGCCGAACCCCGCGGGCCTTTCCTCCTTCTGCCAGGATGCTGTTCACGCGGCACCCGTGGCGGACGTCGACCCGGCCTTCCAGGGAACGTCTCAGGCGATCGAGAACCACGCGGCAGTTTTCCGTTCCGATGTGACGAATGCGCATGGGGATGAGCAGGAGGTCGGCCAGGCGGGCTCGATCGGCGAGTTCTTCGGTTCTTGGCGACGCATCTCCGAAGATGCGATCGGGCGCGCCGTGTTCCACGTAAACGCGATCGGCGGCTTCCAGGATTTGCTGGAGGGATCGCCAGTCCATGAATTCGTTCAGAAACCCGCCGACTTCCGGCGAGATGGTGAGTTTGCCGTCGCTGTAGGCGCCCGCGCCTCCCCAGCCGCAAAGCATGTCGCGGCTGCGGGCACGATCCCTTTGAGCCAGTTCTTTTCCCTGTTCCAGGATGAGGACCGGGCCCACGCCGCATCGCGACAGCGTGAGCGCAGTGAAAATGCCGGCCGGACCAGCGCCGATCACGATGACCTCATAGTCCATCCGCATCCTCTCCCCTCAATCTTTTCGGTTCCGCTTTTCGACGTCCAGGTACCATTCCAGCGGATCGAGGAGCGTGTAGCCCTTTTCCTTGAAGCGGCGCTTCAAGGGGCCGACGTTGATGCTGAATACGTACGGAAAGACGGCCCGTTTTCCGGGTTCCCAATACCTTGCCACCAGGATGCTTCCGATGGAAATGCGTTCTTCGTAGATGGTGTCCACGATCTGCTTCATCTGGCCGAGCTTGTCTTCCACCACGATGCAAAGGAGGGTGCCGGGTTCTCCGATGCCGAGGACGCTGACAAACGACCGCAGCAGGTCCTTCACGGTGACAATGCCGACAAGTTTCTGGGCTTCATCCACCACGGGGAGGCAGCCGATTTCGTGCTTCAAGATAAGGAGCAGGGCGTCCTGGATGGTGTCCCGCACGGAAAGAAGGATCACGTTTTGGGTCATCACGTCTTCCACGCGGAAACGCTCCAGTTTGGCTCGTTCCTCGGGGCTCCCGGTCTGGTAGTAGAGGCTCGACGGCAGGGCCGTCCGCAGGTCCCGGTCGGTGATGACCCCGACCACGTGCTCTTCAGGGTCCACCACGGGAACGTGCTGAATGCGGTTGGCCTTCATGAATTCCCGGGCGTGGATGAGGCTGTCGCCGGGTTTCAGTGTGAAAACCTTTCGCGTCATGGATCTGCTGATAAACATGCGTGCTCCTGTTCGCTGAGTGACCGTCTGTGAAGAATGTCGAAACGCGTGCCGGTGGGGAAGGAGGGAGAACCGGCGGTTTCAATCTTCGAGTAATACGGACACGTGGTTCCGTGCCAGTTCGGGCAGGTGCTGGAGGCAGTAGCCGCCTTCCAGGATCGAAATCAGGCGGCCAGTGCAGAGCCGGTCCGCGACCTGTTTGATGATCCGTATGATCTGCGTGAACGCTTCGGTGGAAAGCTTGAGATCGGCCATGTCGTCATCGGCATGAGCGTCGAACCCGGTGGAAACGAGGATCACCTGGGGGAGGAACGCGTCAAGAAGCCTGGAAATCTCCGGCTTCATGAGTTCCAGGTACTCGGCGTCGCTGGTTCCGGGAATGACGGGCCGGTTCCGAGTAGTACCCCTTCCGGGTCCCTTGCCGATGTCGAATTCACGCCCGGTTCCCGGATAGGAAAAACTGGGATGCTCGTGAATGCTGTAATAGAAGACCGTGGGGTCGTCTTCGAAGATGAGTTGCGTGCCGTTTCCGTGATGGACGTCGAAGTCGATGATCCCCACCTTTTCGAGGCCCCAGCGTTCCTGGATGTAGCGGGCTGCAATGGCGATGTTGTTGAAGTAGCAAAAGCCCATGGCCCGGGTCGGTTCCGTATGGTGTCCGGGAGGGCGCACCGCGCAGAAGGCGTTGTCCAGGTCCCCGCGCATCACCAGGTCCACCGTTTCCAGGATGCCGCCCACCGCCAGCAGGGCCACGTGGAAGGTCTCCGGGCACATCTGGTTGTCGGGCGAGTCGAACTCACGGACGCCGTTCAGGCAGGCTTCTTGGAAGCGGTGGATGTACTCGCGCGGGTGCACCCGCTCGATCCATCGCTGCTCGGGTACGCTCGCGGTGATCCGGTGCACCTTTTCGAGCAGGCCGCCGGCGGCGATGCCCTGGTAGACGGCCTTCAGTCGCTCGGGGCATTCGGGATGGTAAGGCCCCGTGCGGTGGAGCAGGTATCTGTCGTCGTAGAGGAAGCCGGTGCGTCGCATGGATTCGTTCCGTGGGGGTGCGGCCGGGCGGTGGCGTCTTGCGGGTCGCTTCAGGTGCCGCCGAAGCATCCTCAGCGCCGGGGCTGAAGGAAGTTGGCCCGAACCCAGCTCCAGTTCAGCATCACGTGGATGGCGGCCGCAACGAGGAGCGCCACGCCTCCGCCGATGTGCAGTCCTTCGAAGAATTCCAGGTCGAAGGTGCTGTAGAGCAGTCCGCTTAGCGGCTGGTTGAGCAGGAGGACCGCCAGGACGGGGTTCAACAATTTGAGCGTCACCGTCTTGTTCATGACCTTTTTCTCCTGAAAGCCGTTGGATTTGATTTATTCCGCCTTGCTCACCACCGTCACGTCCGCCTCCGTCTCTTCCCGGTACGGCCCGGAAAGGTGCACACTGTAGCGGCTGAGGAGCCAGATTTCGGGAAGGATTTCCGAAATGAGTTCCCCTCGGTCGAAGACCCGAACCACGGAACTCTCCGAGACCACCACCGCCACGGCCTCTGTCTGCCGTGTGATGGAAGCGGCCGCCATATGGCGGCTTCCGAGACCCAGGGGGATCTGGATGTCTTCCGCGGAGGCGTTGAGATACCGGCATGCCGAAATCACGATGCCTTGACCGGAAACGACGAAGGCTCCGTCCAATTGAGCCAGTTCCTTGACCGTCTCCCGCATGTCGGGGCTTTCGATGGACTTAAGCGGATCCGGGTGCCCCAGGAGCGGGTCCAGGATGAGGTTCTTGGAGTTCCGCAGGACGCCTTCGGAATCCCCTACGACGAAGAGTGTGCCGATGCGGCGGCCTTCCCGTCCTTCCCGGGCGATTTCGACGGCCAGGGAAATCACCGCTTCCAGCACGTGAGGTTCCAGATCGCGCTGGGTGCGGCAGATCCTACGGCAAATCGATTCGAAGATGGAACAGGGCCGACTGCTGTGCCGGCCGGAACGTGTCGTCCAAGTGAATGCCATCATGCCACAAACTCCAGAGACTTGGGGTCAGGGAGGAGAAAAAAGACCTGGCGCCACTATAGCAAGGTGCGGCTCCGATTTGAAGCCCCTCGTCGGGGCGGTCACGGGACACGCTGAACGTTTTGTTCTCAGTGCATTGAATCTACACGGTTTTTGTGGCAGCAGCGGGCATTATGGGAGCGGCGCCCCCGCCGCGATGGGAGAGGCTAGAGTTTAGACATTAGACTTTACAGTCTACAGTCTAGACTTTAGACGTTAGCCGGGATGAGCCAACCCGAATGCCCGCCCCCCATCGGCCCGGGGGGGCGGGGCTCCTACAGGTGGCCCATTGCAGGAGCGGAGCGCTTGGTCGTCTTGGGCTGAGGGAAGGGGAAGGGGGCTGACGGGCCTACCGGGGGCCCGGCGGCAGGAGGCTTTCTTCTCCCAGTATGGTGAAGGGCGATTTGCCGTCGGGGAGGCCCGTCTTGTATGCGAAAATATCTTCCACCAGCTGGTTGACCCGCTTGTAGAGGGCGCGGAGCGGGATGTTGGCCGGGCAGGTTTCTTCGCACAAGCCGCAGTCGATGCAACGGCCCGCCATGTGGACGGCCCGCACCAGGTGGAAGGATGTATCCGGTGGGAGCTTTCCCGCCGGGATGAGTTCACTGTGTTCCAGGCTGCATTCCGTGCAGAAGCAGACGGGACACACGTCCCGGCAGCCGAAGCACCTGATGCACCGGTTGAAGTGGGTGAGCCACCACGAGAGGCGGTCCGTTTCCGGCATGGCCTCCAGTTCCTTTACCCGCCGGCTTTCCGTGACCGCTTCCACGGGTTCGCCGTAATCGACCGTGTCAGGATAGGGCTTCCAGCATTCACAGTAGCGCGCCAGATCTTCCGGACAGCATTGGCCCAGCACCACCACCTTTTCGGGATCGAGCTGATTCCACTTGAATAGTTCGTGAACGGCGCGTTCTTCGCAGCCGCGGACCAGCACCCCGAAGGTCTTTTCCGGATGCTGTCGGGCCTGCATCAACAGCAGCTTGGTCATGGGATAGCGCGCCTTGAACGGCGCCCAGCTTTCCAACTCGTCGGTGTTTTCTTTCGTGAAAAGATACGGAAAGGGGAGGCCGTGGATCGTTTTATAGGCCAAAAAGGCGTCCACGCGGCCTTCTTCCAGCAACTGTCGCACTTTGGTCTTCATGGGGGTTTATCCTGTCTGGGTTGAGCGCTCTGTCGGGTTTCGGCGATCGCGGGCAAGGCCGCTCCTACAGTGTAATGGAGGGGCAGGCAAGCCCGCTCCTACAGGCCGTTTTTAGCGATGCGGGCCGCCTGGTTTCCCGGGCCGTCTCTGGGGGCAGGCAAGGCCGCTCCCACAAGCCGTTGTTAAAGGCCCACGGCCAGCCGAGGACTCGCTTCCAGTGGCGGCGCCGGTCCGAGGGAGCGGATCTTTTCCGTGAAATCCCGGACCACCTCGGCGAACTTGACCCCTTCCGCCGAACTGATCCATTCCAGGCGCAGCCGTTCCGGGTTGTAGCCCGCAAACCGGATGAGTTCCTTGACGAAGGTGACGCGTTTCAAGGTCATGTAGTTGCCCTTCAGGTAGTGGCAGTCGCCGATGTGGCAGCCTGCCACCAGGACACCGTCGGCTCCCCGCTGCAGCGCGTGAATGACGTGGTGCGGGGAAACGGTCCCGGAACACATCACGCGCACCACCCGAATGTTGGGCGGATATTGGAGGCGGCTCACGCCCGCCAGATCCGCTCCGGCGTAGCTGCACCAGTTGCAGAGGAAAGCGAGGATTTTCGGTTCGAAGCGTTCTTCCGCCATGTGTGGTCCTCTTTGCGGTTAAGGCGGCTGGAAGCCGCGTCGTCACGTTGTCCCCCCACTTCAGCCCCTTCCCCATCACAGGGAGAGAGGAACATCATCCATTCCGCGGGTGCATCCTTCGCGCCTTGGGCTCCGGCGAATGGAAAGGTGAGGGGCATTTACCAGAAAGATCCGTGTCGGTCCTACGCCGAAAGCGCTTCGTCGATCTGGGTGTAGAGCTGCATGTGCGTAAATCCCCGTAGCGAGATGGCTTCCGACGGGCACGTGGCGGCGCAGGTGCCGCAGCCCTTGCAAAGCGCCTGGTTCACCTCGCACTTGTTTTCCTGTTCCAGGTAGCTGATGGCTCCAAACGGGCACGTCATGACGCACGCCTGGCAGGCGCAACACAGGTCCTTGTTGATGTGGGCGACGACGCCTCCCGCCATGATGAAGTCTTTGGAGAGCACGGTCGCGGCCCGGGCCGCGGCCGCCTTGGCCTGCGCGATGCACTCTTCCATCGGTTTGGGGTAATGGGCCAGCCCGGCCACGAAAACGCCGTCGGTGGCGAAATCCACCGGTCGCAGCTTGGCATGGGCTTCCAGGAAAAAGCCTTCCGCGTTTACCGCCACCTTGAACCGTTTCGCCAGTTCTTCGGAGTCTCGGGTCACGATGGCGCTCGCCAGCGTTAAGATGTCGGGCTGCAGTACCACAGGCCGTTGCAGCACGTGATCCACCACGGTGACCTTGAGGGTTCCGTCGGCGGCCACGTCCACCACGGGTTTACGGTCCAGGCTGAAGCGGATGAACAAGACCCCCGCGGCCCGGGCTTCCTTGTACAGATTTTCCCGGAGGCCGTAGGTCCGGATGTCCCGGTAGAGGATATAGACGTCCATATCCGGGTTGAGCCGCTTGAGGCGCAGTGCGTTTTCAATGGAGTGGCTGCAGCAGACGCGGCTGCAGTAGGGCCGGTGCGGTTCTCTGGAACCCACGCACTGGATGAAGGCGGCCGATCGGGCGTTGACGACCACATCGCGGCGTTCGCTGATGGCCTGGTCCAGGTCGAGGTTGAGGAAAATGCGATCGCTCTTTCTGTAGCCGTATTCATCGGGCTTGAGGGAATGGGCGCCGACCGCGATGACGGCCACGCCGTGTTCCACCTCTCTTTCCTTGCCGTCCACTTGGAGGAGCGTTCGGAAATTGCCGACGAACCCGTTCACCTCTTTGACTTCGGCGTTGCAGAACACCGTGATGTCCGGGTGCCGCTCGACCCGCTGCACCAGTTCTTCCAAGTACGGTGCGATGGGTTGCCCATCCCACGTCTGGTGGAGTTTCCGGCCGTGGCCGCCCAGGACGCCCTTCTGTTCCACCAGCGTCACCGGGTAACCCTGGTCGGCGAGGCTGAGAGCCGCCGTCATCCCGGTGATCCCCCCGCCCACCACGAGCGCGCTCTTGGTGACGTTCAGCCGGCATTCTTCCAGCGGCTGCTGGAGGGCCACCTTGGCTACGGCCATGCGGACCAGGTCCTTCGCCTTTTCGGTGGCGGCCTCCGGATCGTTCTGGTGGACCCAGGAATCCTGGTTGCGGATGTTGGCCATTTCGAAAAGGTACTTGTTGAGCCCGGCTTCCCTGATGGTTTCCTGGAAGAGGGCTTCGTGGGTCCGGGGCGAACAGGCCGCCACCACGATCCGGTTCAGCTTGCGATCGCGGATAACCTCCTTCATCTTGTCCTGAGTGTCCTGGGCGCACGTGAAAAGGTTTCGCTCCACGTAGGCCACGTGGGGCAGCGTTTCTGCGTAGTCGGCCACCGCCTCCACGTCCACGACGCCGGCGATGTTGGTGCCGCAGTGGCAGATGAAAACACCCACTTGCGGTTCTTCAGCTGTCACGTCGCGTTCTGTGAGTTCCGGCGGCTTCTTGGTGAGAGTCCCGCGGGCCTGAGCGAGAAGCGTGGCGCATTCGGATGCCGCCGCCGAGGCTTCCATGACCGAGATGGGGATATCTTTCGGGCCCTGGAAGGCGCCGCACACGTAAATGCCCGGCTTCGACGTCTTCACGGGATCGAACGGAGACGTGGCTGCAAAGCGGCTGTCGTTCACGTCGATACCCAGGCGCGCCGCCAGTTCCACCGTTTCCTTGGGAACCTGGAGCCCGACGGAAAGCACCACCAGCTGGAAGGTTTCTTCCTGGAGCGTTCCGTCTTCTTTCACGTACTTAATGGTCAGGTCGTCGCTTCCGGGCACCGGTTCGATGGTGTGGACCCGGGAACGGATAAACCGCACGCCTTTTTCGTCTTTGGCCCGGTTGTAGTATTTTTCGAAGTCTTTTCCGGGAGTGCGCATGTCCATGAAGAAGATTGCCGCATCCAGATGATCGCCCGCATGTTCTTTCGCGATGATGGCTTCCTTTACGGCGTACATGCAGCAGACGGCGGAGCAGTATCCGTTGTCGCAGTGGTGAATGTCCCGGGAACCCACACACTGAAGCCACGCGATCCGTTCCACTTCCTTGTGGTCCGACGGCCGCACCAGGTGTCCTTCAAACGGTCCGGTAGACGAAAGGATCCTTTCGAATTCCATAGCCGTGACCACGTTGGGGTGGTGGGCGTAGTTGTAGGCGTCGTAGATTTTGGGATCAAAGGGCTCGAAACCCGGAGCCAGGATCACCGCTCCCACCCGGAGTTCTCTGACGCGCGGTTCGTCGTCGTGGCGGATGGCTCCCGCCAGGCAGGCGTCCACGCACCGGTAGCACTCGGAACAGACGCCGCAGGCAAGGCAGCGGGACGCTTCCTTCCTGGCCTGTTCTTCCGTGAACCCCAGTTGGACCTCCCGGTAATCGGCTTTTCGCTTTTCGGGTTCGAGCCGCGGCATCCGTTGGCGGGGTATTCGGTCGTAGCCTTCCGTTCGAACATCCTGGACCGCCTGCCATTCCTTTTCCCGCCCCTCCCGCAGATCCACACCGCGAAGGAACCGGTCGATGGATACAGCCGCCTGCTTTCCGGCCGCAATGGCCTCGATCACCGTCTTGGGACCGGTCACGGCGTCCCCGCCGGCGAAGATGTCCGGATCGTCGGACTGTAGCGTCAGCGGGTCCACCCGCATCGTCCCCCAATCGCTCAAAGTGCAGGCGCATTCCGGGGTGAGGCACGCCCAATCGGTTTCCTGGCCGATGGCCGGAATCACCGCATCCACTTCGATCACGAATTCGGAACCGGGGACCGGCACCGGCCGCCGCCGCCCGCTGGCGTCCGGTTCCCCCAGGGCCATCTTCACGCATTCGATGGCTTTAACCCGGCCGTTTTCCCCGATGATCCGGGTCGGGTTGGTAAGCGTCAGGATTTCGATCCCTTCTTCCTGGCACTCTTCGATTTCTTCGGCGTTTGCCGGCATCTCTTCGAAGCTTCGCCGATAGATCACGAAGGGCTTCTTGGATCCCGTCCGAAGCGCCGTGCGCACCGCATCCATGGCGACGTTTCCGCCGCCGACGACCGCCACCCGATCCCCCAGGGCGATCCTTCGGCCCAGGTTCACTTCCCGGAGGAAGTCAACCCCGGGGAACACTCCATCCAGATCCTCGCCTTCAATCCTCAGCGCCTTGCATTCATGGGCCCCGATCCCGATAAAGACCGCCTTGTAACCCTCTTCCCGAAGCTGGGCGATGGTGACGTCTTTTCCGATTTCCACACCGGTTTTGAAGGCCACCCCCATGTCCCGGATGACCTGGATTTCCGCCTCGATGATGTCCCGCGGAAGCCGGTAGGCGGGGATGCCCACGGTGAGCATGCCGCCGAGCACCGGAAGCCTTTCAAAGACCGTCACTTGGTAGCCTTCTATAGCGAGATAGTAGGCGCAGGTCAGTCCCGCGGGACCGGAACCGATCACCGCCACCTTCTCCTGCCGCCGGGTCTTGATTTCCGGCACGTAGCGGGTTTCGGACCGTAGGTCCAGGTCCGCGATGAAGCGCTTGACGGGATTGATGGCCACCGGTTCGTCCACCCGCCCGCGCATGCACGCCGATTCGCACGGATGATGGCAGACTCGGCCGCAAATGGCGGGAAGCGGGTTTTCCTGTTTGATGAGTTTCAGCGCCTCCTGAAAGCGACCGGCGGCGGCCAGCGCCAGGTAACCCTGGACCGAAATGTGAGCGGGGCAGGCGACCTTGCACGGAGACGTCCCGCGCTTTTCGATGGCGAAGGCTCCCGGAACCGCCTGCGCGTAGCGGCGGTAGATCGCGCGCCGCTCACTCAAGCCCATGTCGTATTCGTTTTTGACCACCACAGGGCAAACCCGGGCACATTCCCCGCAGCCCGTGCACTTGTCGGGATCGACGAAACGGGGATGCTGGAACACCGTCGCCCGGAAGTTTCCCGGTTCTCCGGAAACTTCCCGGAGTTCGCTCAGCGTGAGCAGTTCAATGTTACGATGCCGGCCGACCTCGACCAGTTTCGGCGAGAGAATTCACATGGCGCAGTCGTTGGTGGGAAAGGTCTTGTCCAACTGTGCCATGACGCCGCCGATGGCGGAGGTCTTTTCCAGTAGATGGACATAGTAGCCGGTTTCCGCCAGATCGAGCGCGGCCTGGACTCCGGCTATACCGCCTCCGACGACGAGGACGGAGCCGAGCGGGTTGGAAGCGACGTTGGTTGCTGCTTTCGCCATGATGCGTTCTCCTTCAACGGGTCGTTTGGGACCTTGCAAACGAAGGCTCTTCCATAAAGAACAGGTAGTTCAGGCATCCCCTCCGTCTTTGGACGGCGACGGCGGGATGATCTTCTTATGGCCGTTCATCAGAAAGTCGTGCATGGCCGCGGCCGCGATCCGGCCTTCGCCCATGGCGCTGATGACGGTGGCGCCGCCCGAGACGATGTCGCCTCCGGCCCAGACCCGGGCCTTGGAGGTACGCCCCGTCTTTTTGTCCACCACCACGGTTCCCCAACGGGTCACTTCCAGATCCGGCGTGGTCGCGGGAATCAAGGGGTTGGGTGACGTGCCCAGGGACACCACGACGGTGTCCACATCCATGATGTATTCGCTTCCCTTGATGGGAACGGGACGGCGGCGCCCGCTTTCATCGGGTTCGGTGAGCTGCATGCGGACCAGTTCCATGGCGGCCACGTTGTTTCGGCCGTCGCTCAAAAAGGCCGTAGGGTTGCACAGGAAGTGGAATTCGATGCCTTCCTCTTCCGCGTTTTCCACTTCTTCGAGGCGTGCCGGCATTTCGGCGCGGGTCCGGCGATAGATGACGTAGACTTCCTGGGCCCCCAGCCGCACGGCGCAGCGCGCCGAATCCATCGCCACGTTGCCGCCGCCAATGACGGCCACCCGTTTCCCCATCTTCACCGGCGTGGCGTATTCCGGGTACAGGTAAGCCTTCATGAGGTTCGTACGCGTCAGGAATTCGTTGGCCGAATAAACCATGTTCAGGTTTTCCCCGGCGACGCCCATGAACTTGGGGAGTCCGGCTCCCGGCGCCAGGTAGACGGCGTGGTAGTCGGTGTTCAGCAGTTCGTCCAGGCTGTAGTTGATGCCGATGACGGTGTTGAGTCTGAGGTCCACGCCGAGGGACTGCACGTACCGGACTTCCCGCTGAACGATGTCCTTGGGAAGGCGGAATTCGGGGATGCCGTACATGAGAACGCCCCCGGCCACGTGAAGGGCTTCGAAGAGCACCACTTCATGGCCTCGGATCGCCAGGTCGGAAGCCACGGTGAGACCCGAAGGTCCGGAACCCACAACGGCCACTTTTTTTCCCGTCGGGGCGGCGATTTCCGGAGTGGTCGATGCGCCTTGCTCCCGCTCCCAGTCGGCGATGAACCGTTCGAGGCGGCCGATGGCTATGGGAGCGCCTTTCTTGTTGAGGGTGCACGCCCGTTCGCACTGGAGTTCCTGGGGGCAGACCCGGCCGCACACGCCCGGCAGCGACGTCTTGGCCTTGAGGATCCGGGAAGCCCGTCCAATATCACCGTCCTGCAGCGCCTTGATGAAGTCGGGAATATCGATGTTGACGGGGCAGCCTTGCTGGCAGTTCCGCGACTTGCACTGGATGCATCGGCCGGCCTCTTCCATGGCCATCTCATACGTGTATCCCTGCGCCACCTCGTTGAAGTTGCTCCTGCGTGTCACTTCGTCCTGCTTGGGCATTTCAACGCGGTTGAGGTTGATTTTTTTCTTTTCTTTTTTTTGCGGAGATCCCTTGGGATCTTTCGTTTCGCTCATGGCCTGAACTCCTTGGATGGACTCACGACTCAAGGCCGGAACCGTCCGGGACGCCGGGCCTCGGCCGGAATCCCGGGTTTCCCCTTTGAACGCGCCCCGCTTCCGGCACCGCTCACCACTGGGAACACCCGCGGCACTGGAACCCCTGCTGCAGAATGCTCTCGTCGGCGTAGGTGCAGCGGCGGGCCATCAAAACCTCCCAGCTGTCCACCTCGTGCCCGTCGAATTCGGGTCCGTGGACGCAGGCGAAGCGGTTGGCGCCCCCGACGCTCAGCCGGCATGCACCGCACATCCCCGTGCCGTCCACCATGACCGGGGTGAGGTGCACCATGGTCTTGATGCCCTGGGGGCGGGTCATTTCGGAAATCACGCGCATGAGGCACAGTGAACACATGGCGACCACGCGGTCGATACGGTGGCGGGGATGGCGGTCCAGGAGTTTCCTCAAGGCCAGCGTGGTGCTTTCCATCATATGCTCACCCCGGGTGCCCACGGCCAAGATCAGGTCGTCGCTCAGCGCCCGGAGTTCGTCTTCATTGAAGAGCCGTTCCCGGTCGGGTGCCTGAACGATGGTGGTGATCCGGTTTTCCTTTTCTTTCAGTGCCTTGAGGATGGGAGACATGGCCGCGATCCCGTAGCCGCTCAAAATCGTCACCACGTGCCCATAGTGGTCCACTTCGGCGGGTCTTCCGAGAGGACCCACGAAGGTGGCCAGTTGATCGCCTTCGCGGAGCGTCGCGAGCTGCCGGGTGGTGTTTCCCACTTCGATGAAGACGAAGTCCACGGTCCCTTCTTCCACGTTCCAGCCGCTTATGGTGAACGGAACGCGTTCGCCCTTTGGGTCGATGATGAGGATCACGAACTGGCCGGGCCTGGCCTTTTCTGCGACCACGGGCGCCTTGACGGTGAGCCGGTGTACCTTCGGAGCCAACTCTTCATGTCCAACGATGGGATACATAGCTATTTTTTCTCCACTTTTGCGGCATAGACCCTGCCTTCAACGGGTGTCCCGCCCGAAACCGCCTGCATCATGGAAGCCGGAACCGCCACCAGGCCCCGGGGAAGGTGAATGTTGAGCGCCAGACGCCCGCTGAGTTCGCCCAGGCGCAAGGAAACGTTCACCGCATCGCCCGGCAGGCACCCCAGGGGGTAGGCGTCGGCGGGGTTCATTTCGATCTCGCCGTCGAAAGAAAGAGCCGCCAGGGCTTCCGGAGCCAAGAGGGGCCCCGAGTAGGCGGGGCGCAGGCTTTCCTTGGTGACCGCCCGGTATGGGAAATCGGCGTCCGGGCTTTCTTCCGGATCCTGAGGTCGAAGGGCCGGAGCCCGCCACCCGTTCCAAGCCGGCTCTTCGCACTCAAACAGGACGGGAGTGCCTGGGTGATCTTCTGTGGGGCAAGGCCACTGGACCGGCTGGAACTTCGCCCGGCTCATGGAAATGCCTTCGCTTCCCGCTGCCGATCGAGTCGCTTCCACAAACAAGGCTTCCGCGGATTCCGGAAGGAAGGATTGGGTCCCCATACGCTCCGCCAGGGCACTCAAGGCGGCAAAAACGGGCTTTGCGTCCCCGGGCGGATCCAACACGGCCTCGGTCCACTGGACGCGGCGTTCGAGGTTGGTGAGCGAACCTTCCTTTTCCATGATGGAAGCCTGGGGGAGGGCGACATCCGCCTTGAGGTTTTCCGGCGGACGCACCACATCCTGGACGGCCACGAAGTCGACGCCGCCAAGGAGTGGGGCGAGGGCGTCCAGAAGGTCGGGTTCGTAGGTTTCCATGGCCAGGTAGAGGGCCTTGATCTTTCCGGCCTTCAAAAGTTCCAGTCCATCGAAGCGGAACCCCAGGTTTCTTGCGCCTTGGAGGTTGCTGGTTCCGTAAAGCGGTGCGACGCCGCCGCCGGGCCGGCCCAGGCTGTCCGTCATGCGAACCAGAGCGCAAAGGGCGCGCACCGCTTCCGCGGCGTCCGGGGACCGGGTGAGGCCTCGTCCAAAGATGGCGGCCACCGGGTGGTGAGCCGCCAGCATGCAGCCGGCTTCCACCAGGAGTTCTTCATGGATGCCGGTGAGGTGGCTCACGGTTTCCAGGTCGTAGGGCTCCAGGCTCTTTCGGACCGCCTTCAGTTCATCGGCGTGCTTTGCGGCGAACTGTTCGCCCGCGCCCCGGTTATCAACCATCACCCGGATCAGCCCGCAAATCAAGGGGAGCTCTGTGCCGGGGGCGTATCGCAGGTGAATGTGGGCATAGCGGGCGATGGCGATGTCGTAGGGGTTGGCCACGATCAGCTTGGACCCGCCTAGGACCGCCTCACGGATGCGTGTGCCGGCGATGGGGTGCGTGGCCGCAGGGGCGAACCCGAAGGCGAGGATCGTTCCGGCATGCGGGAGATCCGCGTAGCTGTTGGTGCACCCGACCAGGCCCAGCTCTTTCTGGAGCGCGAGGCTCGTAGCCGCATCTTCCTCGGGCGACACCACCGCCACCGCCGGCGTTTTCAGAACGTCTTCGGCGAAACGTTTCAGGGCGTAGAGTTCCTCATTTGTGGCCCGGCCGTCGGTGAGGACAGCGGCGGCACCCGGGGCGTGAGCCTTGAAGGCTTCGGCCGCGCGATGGAGTGCCGTCTCCCAGTCCGTCTCCTTCAGTCCGCCGCCGTTATCGATAAGTGGTTTCTGCAGTCGATCCGGACGGCCGCGATAACGGTTGAGCAGGAACCGACCCTGCACGCAGGCCTGTCCGCGGTTGCTCGGTCCGTCCACATCGGGTTTCACCCGCATGATGTCGCCGTCTGGGGAGAGTTCGTAGAGGAGGCGGCAGCCCGCCCCGCAGACCGGGCATATGCCCGTTTTCCAGATGCTTTCCAGTTCCTTCTTGTAAAGGTGGGTGACAATGGCGGTCAGGCGTTCGCAAACCGCCTGGATATGTTCGCGGGATTCCCGGTGGAAGTCCTGCAGGTTGTCCCGGAGTGCGCCCACCGGGCAAACATCCACGCACGCGCCGCAGAACTCGCACCCTACGGCCTCCAGGGGCCGGTCGAAGGGGGTGCCCACTTCCTGGCGTCCGACCACTTCGCGGAAAACGATGGCCCGGGCGCCGCGCACTTCATGGCAGATCCGCACACAGCGGCCGCAGCGGACGCAAAGGCTGTAGTCCCTTTCAAAATACCGTCCTCCGGGCATGGCAGGGGGCCGGTTCACGGAAGGCGCCGGGTAGGGGAAGTCGATCCCCACAGCCGCCACCAGTTGCTGCAGTTCACAGCTCCCGTTCCTGGGACACCCCAGGCACTCCCGCGGGTGATCCTGCAGGATAAGGCGGAGCATTTCGCGGCGGAAGTCGATCACCTTGGGGGTTTGCGTTTGAATCCGCATGCCTTCTTCCACGGGGGTGGAACAGGCGGCCGGAAGACCCCGGTAGCCCTCGATTTCAACCGCGCACAAACGGCAGGAGCCGCTGGGTTCCAGGGCTGGATGGTAGCACAGCCTGGGGATGTACGTCCCAACGGCGTCGGCGGCCTGCATGATGGTCTGCCCCACCTTGGCCTTCACTTCTTGATCATTGATCCATATCCTAATGTCGCTCATCATGTCCCCTAGCTTCGAAGGTCCAGTCCAAGCCGTATTCGAGAAAAAAATCACGTTGAAGGGGTCTCAAAAATCCGACGGCGCCCGCCGTTACCGGCCGCCCGAAAAGCAAGTCGGTGAACCATAAATGTCAAGGCCTCGTTTGTCAATAATCTGAATGGACGGCTTGCAGGCGCGGCCATCTCCTTGGGTCGCGAAAGCTTCATCGAAAAGGGCCTAAACGATACCGGCCGGATGTGGTATAGAGAACAACGGACCGCCCGACGGGAGCGTTTCATCGGAGGGCGAACCCGACGGCGGTTGCAGGCGAGGGATGCGGCGAACCGTGGACCGGGAAAAGAGGAAAGTCCTTATGAAGATCGCCTACTTCTGCATGGAGGTCGGACTCAACGAAAACATCCCCACCTACAGCGGCGGCCTGGGAGTGCTCGCCGGCGACCACATCAAGTCCGCCGCCGATCTCAACCTGCCGCTCGTTGCGGTCACGCTTCTCTACAAGCGCGGCTACTTCATTCAGAACATCAACGGCATGGGTGAACAGGAGGAGATCTATCCCTATTTCGATCCGCGGGCGTTTATGGAGCAACTTCCGTTCAAGGTCACCGTTCGGATCGAGGGGCGGGACGTACACGTGGGCGTTTGGAAGTACAACCAGGTGGGGCTTCGCGGCCGGGTGCCGGTCTACTTCCTCGATACCGACATCCCCCTCAATTCGCCGGAGGACCGACTCATCACTCACTACCTCTACGGGGGAGACCACCACACCCGGATCTGCCAGGAGGTGGTGCTCGGCATCGGCGGCTACCTGGCGCTCAAACGCCTGGAACGGGACGTCACCACCTACCACATGAACGAAGGCCACGCGGTGTTTCTCACTCTGGCCCTGCTGAAGGACCACGACGGCAGCGTGGAAAGAGTCCGGGAAAAGTGCGTGTTCACAACTCACACCCCGGTTCCGGCCGGGCACGACAGGTTTTCCTACGATTTGGCTCACCGCGTACTCGGTCCGTACCTTCCGCCGAACATCAAGGACTTGGCCGGCGACAAGGAACTCAACACCACCATCCTCGCCCTCAACCTTTCCAGGGCCAGCAACGGCGTGAGCCAGCTCCACGGAGAGGTCTCCCGCCAGATGTTTCCGGGTTACGACATCGGCTACATCACCAACGGCGTGCACCACTTGAGTTGGACCGGGCCCGAGTTTTCGGCCCTCTACGACGAACATCTGCCGGGATGGCGCGAACAGCCGCAGCTTCTATCCAAGGCCCACGACATCCCAGACGAAGCCGTCCGATCCGCCAAGAAAAAGGCGAAGAGGCGCCTCATCAGCTACATCAACGCCGTTTCCGGGGCGGGTTTCAGTGAGGAACTGCTCACGGTCTGCTTCGCGCGCCGAGCCGCCGCGTACAAGCGGGCGACCCTCATCTTCGCCGACATGGAATACCTCTTGAACCTCTCCTTCGACCGCGTGCAATACATCTTTGCAGGGAAGGCCCACCCCAAGGACCATGCGGGTAAGGACCTGATCAAGGAGTTGGTGCGCATCGGCAAGCAGTACGAAGACCGGTTGAGGCTCGTGTTCGTTCCCAATTACAATATTTGGCTGGGCGCGCTCATGACCCAGGGGGCCGACGTGTGGCTCAACACGCCGAGGCGGCCCCGGGAGGCGTGTGGAACCAGCGGGATGAAGGTGTGCTTCAACGGGGGCGTGAACATGAGCGTGCTCGACGGCTGGTGGCGGGAAGCCTGCCGGGATCGGGTCAACGGCTGGGCCGTAGGAGACGATGAGGATCAGACCGATGAAGAGGCGGCCGGCGATCTCTACCAGGAAATCGACGATCTCGTGACCACCTACTACGCAAGCCCCCGGAAATGGACGGACGTGATGAAAAACTCCATGGCGGACGTGAGCCCATTTTTCAATACGCACCGCATGGTCCTCGAATACCTCCACAAGTACTACCTGTAACCGGCGGGCGCGGCTGTTCGGGCCCTTTGTTATGGATTTTGTAGCGGGTTCGCATGGGTCGCGGCCTCATGGGAACCAAAGCTGGAGCTTCTGCACCGTTGTGTTCCCAAGCTGGAGCTTGGGAACAAGAAGCAACCCGGTTTTTTTCATTCGATGTTCAACGTTCGATGTTCGATGTTCGATGTTCGACGTTCATCTTTAAAAACAACCCAACGGCATAAATGCAACCCGGTTTTCCCCTCGTTCCCAAAAGCTCTGGCTTAGGTTCGGTAGGCGCCGTTGATCTTCACGTAATCGTAGGACAGATCGCACGTGTAGACAGTCTCTTCGGCGGTTCCGACCCCGAGGTCCAGGCGAATGTCGATGGCCTTACCTCGAAAAACCTCGGTGGCCCTGGCTTCCAGATCCTCTCCGTCCAGGGGCGCGCCGTTTTGAAAAACGCAGACGTTTCCGAAGGTCAGGGAAACCCGGTCGGGATCGAGCGGGACGCCGGCTCGCCCCGCCGCCGCGACGATGCGGCCCCAGTTGGCGTCGCCGCCGAAGAAGGCGGTTTTGACAAGCGGCGAGTTGGCGACGGTGAAGGCGACCTTCTTGGCGCTTTCGGCATCCGGGGCCCCGGTGACCTGAAGCGCGACGAACTTGGTGGCCCCTTCCCCGTCGAGAATCACCTGTCGGGCGAGATCCAGGAGAACGGCCGTGAGCGCTTCGCCGAAGCAACGCCCTTCCGGGCTCAGCGGATCGCGGATCACGGGGTAAGCCGCCGTTGCGGCGGCGAGGGCGATGAGTGTGTCGTTGGTGCTGGTGTCACCGTCCACAGTAATGCGGTTGAAGGAGCGTTCGGCTCCCGCCCGCAGCCAATGCCGGAGCACCTCGACGGACATGGGGGCGTCGGTGGCCACGAAAGCGAGAAGAGTGGCCATGTCGGGAGCGATCATGCCGGAGCCCTTGGCGATCCCGCCCACGGTGAATTCAGAGCCGCCGAAGGACAGGCGGGTGTGAGCGGTTTTGGGGCGGGTGTCGGTGGTCATGATGGCGGAAGCCGCATCTTCCCAGCCCTCGGGCCGGAGCGATCGGGCCAATTCGGGAAGCGCTTCACGGATCGGTTCCAGCCGGATCTGAGGGCCGATGACTCCGGTGGAGGCCACAAGCACCGCTTCGGGCTGGAGGCCGAGCGCTTCCGCGGCGAGGGTCGCCATGGATTCCGCCCGCCGAAGGCCTTCTTCTCCGGTACAGGCGTTGGCGATGCCGGCGTTGGCCACCACCGCGCGAATCCCAGCAGCGTGCCTTTCCAGCCGGGCTCGGCACAGCCGCACAGGGGCGGCCGCGAACCGGTTTCGTGTGAAGACGCCTGCGGCCGAGACGGGGTGATCCGAAACCACGGCGGCGAGATCGAGCCGGTTTCGATAGCGCATGCCCGTGGACGCGGTTCCCACCCGAAATCCGGGCACCTGGAACGCCCCCCTAACGACCGCAACACTTCTTGTACTTTTTCCCGCTTCCGCAGGGGCAAGGGTCATTTCGTCCCACCTTTTTCGTTTTCTTGACGGGTTCCCGGCGCGTCGATCCGCCGCCGGCCGGTCCATAAAACATGGACTGTTCTTCCTGTTCCTTCCGGAGGGTCTGGACCTCGTCTTCGCGCTGGATCTGGACGTGGAAGAGAAGGCGCAGGGTTTCTTCGCGGAGCCTCGAGATCATGTCGTCGAAAACCGCATGACCTTCCCGCTTATAGGCGACCAGGGGATCCTGCTGCGCGTAGCCTCGAAGCCCAATGCCTTCCTTCAGGTGATCCATGTTGAGCAGGTGGTCCTTCCAAAGGCTGTCCAGGGTCTGCAGCAGGATGTAGTTTTCCAGGTCCCGCATGATGGTTTCGCCGAATTCCTTTTCCCGACTTTCGTAGCGTTCCAGGATCCGGTCCCAAAGTTCCTCGCGAAGCCCCGTCTGGTTCGTGTGCTCGAGCGCTGCCGGGCTGAGGTCCGGCTGAAGCCCGAAAATACGGAAGAGGTCCTTTCCGAGGCCTTCCAGGTCCCAGTCTTCGGCGTAGGTTTTCTCATCCGTGTGTTCCTGAACGATGAGGTCCAGGACTTCTTCGGCCATGTCCAGGATGACCGGTTTCAGGTCGCCGCCCTTGATGGCTTCCCGGCGCTGTTCGTAGATCACCTGCCGTTGCTGGTTCATCACGTCGTCGTATTCGAGGAGTTGCTTGCGAATACTGAAGTTTTGAGCTTCGACGCGGCTTTGAGCGTTTTCGATGGCGCGGCTGATGAGGCGGTGCTCGATGGGTTCGTCTTCTTCCATGCCGATCCGCTGCATGAGCCCCGAGATCCGATCCGCGGCGAAGATTCGCATGAGGTCGTCTTCCAAAGAAAGATAAAACCGCGAGGAACCCGGGTCGCCCTGGCGGCCGGCACGGCCTCGAAGCTGGTTGTCGATCCTTCGGGATTCATGACGTTCCGTACCGATGATGTGGAGTCCGCCCAGTTGGGCGACGCCGGGGCCCAACACGATGTCGGTACCGCGGCCGGCCATGTTGGTGGAAATGGTCACGGCTCCGCGCCGGCCGGCCTGAGCCACGATTTCCGCTTCCTTTTCGTGGTGCTTGGCGTTCAGAACCTGGTGGGGGATGCCTTCGCGTTTGAGCATGGCGCTCAGGCGTTCGGACTTGTCGATGTTGACGGTTCCGACCAGCACCGGCCGCCCCTGTTCGTGCAATTCCTTGATCTCGCGGACGACGGCACGGAATTTTTCCTGCTCTGTCCGATAGATACAGTCGGGGTGATCGGTGCGGATCATCTTTTTGTGGGTCGGAATGACCACCACCTCCAGGTTGTAGATCTTGGCGAATTCTTCGGCTTCCGTGTCCGCGGTGCCGGTCATTCCCGCGAGCTTGTCGTACATGCGGAAGTAGTTCTGGAAGGTGATGGAAGCCAGGGTTTGGTTTTCATTTTCCACCCGCACGCCTTCTTTGGCTTCCAGAGCTTGGTGAAGGCCGTCGCTGTACCGCCTCCCAGGCATGAGCCGCCCGGTGAATTCGTCCACGATGATGACCTTGCCCCCCTTGACGATGTAATCGACGTCTTTCTGGAACAAGGTGTGAGCGCGGAGCGCCTGGTGGACATGGTGCAGGAGATCCATGTGGCGCGGGTCGTAAAGGTTTTCCACGCCCAGGAGCGTTTCGGCGCGTGCCACTCCGTCTTCCGTGAGGGCCACGGTGCGGCTTTTTTCGTCCTTGGTGTAATCGGTTTCCGGCCGTAGCTGAGGGATGATGCGGTTGATGCGGTTGTAAAGTTCGGTGGACTTTTCGGCCGGGCCGGAGATGATCAGCGGCGTTCTCGCCTCATCGATGAGAATACTGTCCACTTCGTCCACGATGGCGTAATGGAGGTCCCGTTGGACCATGTCGTTCAAGCTGAATTTCATGTTGTCGCGAAGGTAGTCGAATCCAAACTCGTTGTTGGTCCCATAGGTCACGTCGGCGGCGTAGGCTTCCCGGCGCTCCCGGTCGTTCAACCCGTGCACGATGCAGCCGACTTCCAGGCCGAGAAACCGGTAGACCTTGCCCATCCATTCGCTGTCGCGCCGCGCCAGGTAGTCGTTCACCGTCACCACGTGGACGCCGCGCCCGGTGAGGGCGTTCAGGTAGACGGGCATCACGGCGACCAGGGTCTTTCCTTCACCGGTTTTCATTTCGGCGATCTTGCCCTGGTGAAGCACGATGCCGCCGATGAGCTGAACATCGAAAGGGCGCATGCCCACCGCCCGTATGGACGCTTCCCGAGCCACGGCGAAGGCTTCCGGAAGAAGGTCGTCCAGGGATTCGCCCTTGGCCACCCGTTCCCGAAACGCCGCCGTCTTGGCACGAAGGTCGGCGTCGCTCAGGCCGCGCACGGTGGGTTCGAGCGCGTTGATGGCATCCACGATGGGCGCGATGCGCTTGAGGTTGCGTTCGTTTTGGGTGCCGAAGATCCGCTTAAGTATAGAACCAATCATTGTTGGCTTGGTCTCCCCTCTTCGAGAAAGCTCATAAAATCCCGTCTTTTCTTTTCACCGTCTATACCTCAGCCGACCGGGTTTTTCAATTGAAGCCGGACGGCGATCGGGATGTCTGACGGGGCAGGGGAGAGCGGAAACCGCTGGTGGGAAAGAGGGTGGCTTCTCGGTGCCGGGGTGCCCTCGGTCAAGGTTCGGGTTCCGGTGAAGCCTCCCGGACCGCTACCAGGTTGAGGATGTGGTCCAGCACGCCGTTCACGAAAGCCCGTGAATCTGCGCTGCCGTATCGTTTGGCCAGTTCGATGGCTTCATTGACGGATACCCTGGGCGGAATATCGTCGCAAAAGAGGATTTCGTACAGGGCGATTCTGAGGATGTTCCGGTCGACGGGAGACATGCGATCCACACGCCAGTTTTCGGAAGCCGAGGCGAGCGTCCGGTCGATGTGATCCCGGTGGGTTCTCACGCCGGTCACCAGAATTTCCGCGAACGGACTCGCGGACCGGGGAGCTTCGAAGTGCTCCACAACGCGACGGACGGCTTCTTCCGGCGGCATTTCGTTGATCTCCAGCTGATAAAGAACCTGGAGGGCGATTTCCCTGGATTGTCGGCGTGAACCCATGGACGTTGGCACCTTTTCAGGCTTTACGGCTCCGAACAGGCATCGCCGGCCGCCGTCCGTCAGCCCATCCGCGTCGCCCCTTGAAACACGAAGGCGTCGGTGCACAGATTCGTACTTTCACGTCAGATGTCGATCTGTCTCAACAGGTCGGCCATTTCCACGGCGGCCATGGCGGCTTCGAAGCCTTTGTTCCCGGCTTTGGAGCCCGCGCGTTCGATGGCCTGTTCCAGGGTGTCCGTAGTGAGGACGCCGAAGGTGACGGGGATGGCCGATTCCAGGCTGACCGCAGCAATCCCCTTGGACACTTCATTCGCTACGTAGTTGAAGTGAGGCGTGGACCCGCGGATCACGGCTCCCAGGCAGATCACCGCGTGGTAACGGTTCGTCCCGGCGGCTTTTTTTGCGGCCAGCGGGATCTCGAAGGCTCCCGGAACCCTGAAAACCTCGATGTCTTGCTCGTCGGCGCCGCTTCGCCTCAAGGCGTCCAAGGCCCCGCCCAGCAGCCTGTCACAAATGAAGTCGTTGAACCGGCTGACCACAATACCGAACCGGAGTCCCTGAGCCAGGAGTCTCCCTTCAAACACTTTCATGTTCTGCGACCTCGTCTTTCAGGCAGTTGAGCATATGTCCCATCTTGGCGCACTTGGTCTTCAGGTAGTGGATGTTGCATTCGTTGGGCGGAATTTCGATGGGGACTCTCTCGGTGACGGTGATGCCGTAGCCTTCGAGTCCGACGATCTTCTTGGGGTTGTTGGTCATTAGGCGCATCTTGCGGATCCCCAAGTCCACGAGGATTTGAGCTCCAATGCCGTAATCGCGAAGGTCGTCCTTGAATCCCAGCGCAAGATTGGCTTCGACGGTGTCGTAGCCCTGTTCCTGGAGCGCGTAGGCCTTGATCTTGTTGACGAGCCCGATGCCGCGTCCTTCATGGTTGCGCATGTAAAGGAGAACACCTTTGCCCTCCCGGTCGATCTGGCGGAGGGCGGCGCGCAGCTGGTCGCCGCAGTCGCAGCGCCGCGACCCGAAGACGTCTCCCGTAAGGCATTCCGAGTGCACCCGGACCAGCACTTCGTCTTCCGGCCGGATTTCGCCGCGGACCAATGCCAGGTGGGCGTAATCGTCGATGATGCTGGTGTAGGCGATGGCTTGGAATTCGCCGCCGAACAGGCTGGGCAGGTTCGCCGACGCGGCCCGCTGAACGAAGCTTTCGGTCCTCATCCGGTATTCGATGAGGTCCGCGATGGTGACGATCTTCAGGTCGTGCTGTTCGGCGAAGGCTTCCAGGTCCGGTATGCGGGCCATGGTGCCGTCGTCTTTCATGATTTCACAGATGACCCCCGCCGGTTTCAGGCCGGCCAGGCGGGCCAGGTCCACCGAGCCTTCGGTCTGGCCGGTCCGCACCAATACGCCGCCCTTCTTCGATCGCAGAGGAAAGATGTGGCCGGGGCTGACCAGGTCTTCCGGCTTGGCGTCGTCCTGGACCGCCGTGAGGATCGTGTGGGCTCGGTCGGCCGCGCTGATGCCGGTGGTGACTCCGGTTCTGGCTTCGATGGAAACGGTGAAGGCGGTTTCGAAGCGTGACCGGTTGTGCTGAACCATCATCGGCAGGCGGAGCCGCTCGACCCATTCCGGGGTGAGCGACAGGCAGACGAGACCACGGCCGTATCGGGCCATGAAGTTGATGGCTTCCGGAGTGACCTTCTCGGCGGCCATGCAGAGGTCGCCCTCGTTTTCACGGTCTTCGTCGTCCACGAGGATGACCATTTTTCCTTGCCGGATGTCATCCAATGCTTCGGGAATGGAGGCCACAGGCATGGTGTTACTCCCTTCCAAAAAGAGAATCGGGGGGCTTCCGGCCCCCACAGACAAACCGCTGAACCTATAGCACGAAGAACCTTGCGGCTCAAGGCGGCTCTACGATCCGACGCTGGAATCCGTCCTTAACCTCTCCACGCCTCCGGTTCAATCCAGAAAACCGTGTTTTCTGAGAAAAGCCGCGCTTACCCTTTGTTCCGGCCGGTTCTCTTTCAGTCCCACCAAGCGGCTGCTCAGCATCTTTTCCACGTATTTTCCGATGAGATCCGTTTCGATGTTGACCTCGTCGCCCACCGCCAGATCGCCGATGGTGGTGAGCCCCGCCGTATGCGGAATGATGTTGATGTGAAAGCGCGCCCCTTCGCATCCGTTGACGGTGAGGCTTACGCCGTTGACGGCTATGGAGCCCTTTTCGATGATGTGGGATGTGAGGCTTTCCGGCACCTGGAAGACCATCCGCCAGGACCGGCCGTCCGTAAAACGTTCCACCAGTTGTCCAAGGCCGTCCACGTGCCCGGTGACCAAGTGGCCTCCCAGACGGTCGCCCACCTTGAGAGCCCGTTCCAGGTTGCAGCGGCTTCCAGGGCCCTTTCGGCCCAGAGTCGTTCGTGTCAGGGTTTCCGAGGACACGTCCACCGCAAAGACGTCTCCGGTAAAGTGAACCACGGTGAGGCAGGCGCCGTCCACAGAGATGCTTTCGCCGAGCGTCAGGTTCTCCATCTCGAAGTCGGGCCGAAGGATCATGCGGGCGTCGATCTCCTGCCGATCCACTCGCATCACGCGTCCGGTTCCTTCCACGAGGCCTGTAAACATGTTTTTCTGGTCCTCTGTAGGAGCGGGCTTGCCCGCGTGATCCGTGGTAGTAGGAGCGGGCTTGCCCGCGATCCTAATAAAGTTCTTCACGAAACCGACCGTGCACCATCACGTCTTGGCCGAATCGGTGGGTCTTTACGTTGTGGAGGCGGACGGCGTCGAGCATCCTTTCGCGGGGTGTGCCGGAAACGGCCGGCACACCGCCGGGATCGCCCAGGATCTTCGGAGCGAAAAACCAGAAGGCTTCGTCCGCGACTTCTGCATCGAGAAAGCTCCCCGTGACCCGCGCTCCGCCTTCCACCAGAACACTGGTGACGGCCCGTCGCCCCATCCCCTCCAGGAGCTGGTGCAGGTCAAGGCCGCGATCGGAACGGTTCAATCGAATCACTTCCGCCCCCAGGTCGCGAAGGCGCGCTTCCTTTTCCGGGGAGGCGGTTTCCGCGCATGCGATCCAGAGGGGCACCTGGCGTGCGGTTCCAGCCAGCCGACTGGAAAGCGGAAGACGAAGCTTGGAATCCAGAACGATCCGTATCGGCTGGCGGCAGGGCCGGCGGCCGAGCCGCGCCGTAAGCAGGGGATCGTCTGCGAGTGCCGTTCCCACACCCACCAAGACGGCGTCCAGCCGGTGCCGGAGAACATGAACGAACCGGCGCGAGCGTTCGTTGGTGACCCACCGGGCGTCGCCGGTTCGCGACGCGATGCGCCCATCCAGGGTCGATGCCGTTTTCAATGTGACATAAGGAAGGCCCTGCGTCACGTGTTTGATGAAGGGCTGATTCAGAAGTCGGCATTCCCGTTCCATCACCCCCAGGTCGACCCGCAAGCCGTGGGCCTCGAGAAACGCGGCGCCGCCGCCCTGGACCCTGGGGTTGGGGTCCTTCATGCCGGCGACCACGCGCTGAATACCGGCTTCCAGGACGGCCCAGGTGCATGGCGGCGTCCTTCCCGTGTGGTTGCAGGGTTCGAGCGTAACGTAGAGCGTCGCACCTCGGGCGGCTTCACCGGCGCGGCGGATGGCGTTCACTTCGGCGTGGGGGCCGCCGGCCTTTTCATGCCAGCCTTCGCCCACGACGGTTTCCCCGCGAACCACCACGGCCCCGACCATCGGGTTGGGGCTGGTCCATCCTTCGCCGCGCCGGGCGAGCTTCAAAGCCCGGCGCATGTAACTGATGTCAAGGTCGAGGGTGGGCAATTGGGGCCTCTCGAAGGGTTTTTCCGCGCGTCATCCGGTGATGGGGACGTGAAGCGGAAAGGCGCTGCAGAAATCCGCCACTTCCTGCTGCAGCCGATTCAGGATGTTCGGGTCGTTCCTTGCGGTCAAGGCTTCATGAATGAACGCCGCCACCTGGACCATGTGTTCGGGGGTCATGCCCCGGGTGGTGACCGCCGCGGTGCCGATCCGGATGCCGCTGGATACATTGGGTTTACGAGGATCGTACGGGATGGAATTCTTGTTCACCGTGATACCCGCCCGGTCCAGGGTTTCCTCGGCCTCCTTCCCGGTGATGTCCGTCGCCGTCAGATCCACCAGCATGAGGTGATTGTCCGTGCCTCCGGAAACCAGCCGATATCCCCGCTGCATCAATTCCTGAGCGAGTCTTTCGCTGTTTTGCAGGATGCGGCGCTGGTAGTCCTTGAAAGTCGGTTGGAGCGCTTCCTGAAAGGCCACCGCCTTTGCGGCGATGACGTGCATCAACGGTCCTCCCTGAATGCCCGGAAAGATTTGACTGTCCAGTTGCCGGGCGTAGCGTTCGTGAGCCAGAATCAGCCCGCCGCGGGGGCCGCGGAGCGTCTTGTGAGTGGTGGAGGTCACAGCGTCTGCATGAGGGAACGGATTCGGGTGCAGCCCGGCGCTCACCAAGCCGGCGATGTGTGCCATGTCCACCATGAGGTGCGCGCCCACTTCGTCGCAGATCGCCCGGAAGCGCTGGAAATCGATGAGGCGCGGGTAAGCGCTGGCTCCGGCTACGATGAGCCGGGGGCGATGCTCCCGGGCCTTGGCCGCCAGATCGTCGTAATCGATGGTCTCCGTATCCCGCCTCACCCCGTAAGAAACCACCCTGAAAAACCGCCCGGAAAAGCTCACGGGGCTTCCGTGGGTCAGGTGCCCGCCCTGGCGCAGGTCCATGCCCATGATAGTGTCGCCCGGCTGGAGCAACGCGAAATAGACGGCCATGTTGGCTTGAGACCCGGAATGGGGCTGAACGTTCACGTAGTCGGCCCCGAAGAGCTTTCGGGCTCGTTCCCGGGCCAGGCATTCCGCCATGTCCACGAACTCACAGCCGCCGTAATAACGGTTCCCCGGGTATCCCTCGGCGTACTTGTTGGTCAAAACGGAGCACTGGGCTTCGCGGACGGCGTCGCTCACGAAGTTTTCAGACGCGATGAGCTCCAGTTTGCGCCGCTGGCGGTCTTCTTCGTTTTTGATAACCCTTGCGATCTCAGGGTCGATCTGTGCCAACGTGGCCATATTGCGGTGACCTTTCATCTGCCGGAACAGCCCCTCCGAGGCGTAAGTCAGGTTCCGTGAATCAATGAAGAAGGGTGGCACCAGACGGTCTCAACCGTTCCTGTTCTGAGTCAGCGTGTCGATCATCGCGATGCGGCGTGCGTGGCGGTCCCCCTCGAAAGGTTCCGTCAGCCAGACGTCGATGATCGCCATGGCGAGATCTTCGCCGATGAATCGCCCGCCCAGGCAGAGGACATTGCTGTCGTTGTGCCGGCGGCTCATTTTGGCCGCATAGGGCTCGTTGGTGAGCGCAGCGCGGACGCCGGGGACACGGTTGGCGGTGATGCACATGCCGATGCCGCTGCCGCAGATGAGGATACCTCGGTCCGACGTTGCCTTGGCCACGCCTTCGGCCACCTGGAAGGCGTAAATGGGGTAATCCACGGAGGATTTCCCGTGGGTTCCCACGTCGACCACTTCGTGGCCGAGCCGGTGCAGGTGCTGCGCCACCTTTTCCTTCAGTTCAAAGCCCGCGTGATCGGCGCCGATCATGATCTTCATACGCGATTCCCTTCGTGAGCCGCCGGTCAAGAACCGGTCCATTTGCGGAAAGCCACGGCGCCGTTGGTGCCCCCGAAGCCGAACGAGTTGGACAGGGCCACACGGATGTCCGCCCTGCGGGCCGTGTTCGGCACGTAATCCAGGTCGCAGTCCGGGTCCGGCGTTTCATAATTGATGGTGGGCGGAATGACGCCGTGGCGCATCGCCAGCACCGTGTAAGCCGCTTCCACGCCGCCGGCGGCGCCGAGCATGTGCCCGGTCATGGACTTGGTGGAACTGACCGCAAGCTTGTAGGCATGGTCTCCGAATACGGTCTTGATCGCCTGGGTTTCGAATTTGTCGTTGAGGTCCGTGGACGTTCCGTGTGCATTGATGTAGTCCACTTCCCGGG
This sequence comes from Desulfoglaeba alkanexedens ALDC, assembly GCF_005377625.1. GTDB lineage: Bacteria > Desulfobacterota > Syntrophobacteria > Syntrophobacterales > DSM-9756 > Desulfoglaeba > Desulfoglaeba alkanexedens. The sequence continues at coordinate 2,400,584 of NZ_CP040098.1, forward strand.
GGCTGAGTCCTGCATCTTCCAGGGCCATTTTCATGCACCGAGCGGCGCCTTCGCCTTCGGGGGCGGGAGCCGCCATGTGGTAGGCGTCCCCGGAGCAGCCGAAGCCCACCACTTCCGCATAGATTTGAGCGTTGCGCTGCAGCGCCATCTGCAGTTCCTCCAGGATAAGGACGGCGGCGCCTTCACCGAGCACAAAGCCGTCCCGGTCCTTGTCGAAGGGTCGGGAGGCCTTTGAAGGCTCGTCGTTTCGGGTCGAAATCGCCCTCATGGCATTGAACCCGGCGACACAGAGGGGAGTTATGGTGGATTCCACGCCCCCCGTCACCATGATGTCGCAGACTCCGTCGCGGATCAGGTGAAAGGCATGGCCGAGCGCATGGGTTCCCGCCGCGCAGGCGGTCTGGATGGAAAGGTTCGGCCCCTTGGCCTTGTGATTGATGGAAATCAGCCCAGGAGCCATGTTTCCGATCAGCATGGGGATGAAGAAGGGACTGACCTTCTTGGGGCCCGATGCCAGGAGCGTCCGGTGGGTATCCTCGATGGTGGTCAGACCCCCCAGGCCGCAGCCCAATACCACGCCGGCACGGTCCTTCAGCTCTTCCGGGATTTCGAAGGCCGCATCGTCGAAGGCCAGCTTGGCGGCGGCTACGGCGTAGGTGAGAAAGATATCCATCTTTCGGATATCCTTCCGGGGGATGAAATCCTCGGGATTGAAGCCCTTGACTTCGGCGGCGATCCGGGTGCTGAAGCCCGAGGGGTCGAAGCGCGTAATAGGCCCGATTCCGGACGTTCCGTTCACCGCGTTCTTCCAATTTTCCTCGACCCCCACTCCCAGGGGAGTGACCAGTCCCAAGCCCGTCACCACCACTCGGCGTTTTTTTGTTCCGCCCATCAAACCTCTCCGCAAAACGTCAGGTTGGTCCGTATCCACCGGATCAGCCCATGTGCATCCCGCCGTTGACGTGAAGCACCTGGCCGGTGATGTAGCCCGCGCCTTCCGAGGCCAGAAACCGCACGGCCAGTCCCACTTCCTCGGGTTTCCCCACCCGCCCCGCCGGAATCTGTCCCAGCAGGGCCTCTCGAGCCTTTTCCGGAAGATTCGCCGTCATTTCCGTTTCGATGTAACCGGGAGCCACCGCGTTCACGGTGATGTTGCGTGATACGAGTTCGCGGGCGAGGGACCGGGTGAGTCCGATGAGGCCGGCCTTGGCGGCCGAGTAGTTGGCCTGGCCGGGGTTGCCCGTGACCCCGACCACCGACGTTATGTTCACGATCCGCCCGAAGCGCTGCCGCATCATGGGTCTCACCGCCGCCTGGCAACACAGGAACGCGCCCCTCAAGTTGGTGTTCATCACATCGTCCCATTCGGTGAGCTTCATCCTCGGGAAAACGTTGTCCCGGGTGATCCCCGCGTTGTTGACGAGGACGTCGAGTCGGCCCAGCTGGTCCGTTACTTCCTTGAAGGCCTCTTTTACCGCTTCAGGGTCCGCGATGTCGAAGGGTTTCAGATGCGCTTCGCCGCCGCGGGCGGCCACGGCCTCGGCGGTTTCCTCGGCCGCCTGACGGCCGGAATGAAAATTGATGACCACGTGCCAGCCCGGTTCCGCGAAGACCTCGGCGATGCCCCGCCCGATGCCGCGACTCGCCCCCGTCACCAGGACCACTCTTTCCAGATCCATCTTCATCCTTCCGTCCATGAGCCGGCCGGGCGATCTGTCGCCGGCGGCCCTCATTCGCCGCGTTCTTCCTTCACTTTCCGGATGAAAGCCGGAACGAACTGAAAGAGATCCCCCACCACGCCATACGTGGCGACGTCGAAAATCGGTGCTTCGGGATCCTTGTTGACGGCGACGATGATCCTGGAACCCTGCATCCCGACGATGTGTTGGATTGCCCCGGAAACCCCGATGGCCATGTAGAGGCTCGGGGCGACGGTCTGTCCTGTCTGTCCCACTTGGTGCGACGGGCCGATCCAGCCTTCCTCAACCACGCTCCGGGACGCTCCCACGGCCCCTTTGAGAAGCCGGGCCAGCTCTTCCACCATCCGGAAATGTTCCCGCTTCTGGAGGCCACGGCCTCCCGTGACGATCACTTCCGCTTCGGAGAGTTTGGCCGTTTCATCGGTTTCGGCAATGACCTGGAGCACTTCCACGCGGTGTTCGAAGCACCGTTCCGGAAGCGTCACCGCTTCCACGCGCCCGTTTCGACGATCCACCGCCGGCTTCATCACCCGAGGGCGTACGGTGGCCATCTGAGGGCGGCGGTTGGGGCAAACGATGGTAGCCATGACGTTTCCGCCGAAGGCCGGGCGGGTTTGAAGCAGAAGCCCGTTTTCACCGATATCCAGGTCGGTGCAGTCTGCGGTGAGGCCGGTTTGCAGGAGGGCGGCCACCCTGGGGATGAAGGACCGGCCCATGGTGGTCGCGCCGGCCAGAAGGATTTCCGGCTTGTGCCGGCGGGCCAGTTCCACCAGTGAGGCGGCGTAGGTTTCGTCCGTGAAGCGCGCCAGTTCCGGATGGTCCACCACGTAGACCACGTCGGGCCCGTAATCCAGCAGTTCTGCGGCGGCCGCTTCGATCCGGTGGCCCAGCAGCACCGCCGCCAGTTCCACGCCTCGCTTGTCCGCGAGCTTTCGGCCTGCGCCCAGGAGTTCCCGGCTTACCGGATGAACGACGCCGCTACGCCATTCGGCGAAAACCCAGACCCCGCGGTAAGACTCGAGATCCTCCACAGGGCGCGCTCCAGCCTCGGGAAGCGACAGGGCTCCAAATTCGCAGGCATCCACGCACAGGCCGCACAGCGTACAGGCGTCGGATACTTCAGCGATGGTTTCCGTAACGGTGATGGCCTCCACCGGGCAGACGCCTTCGCATACGCCGCAGGCGGTGCATTTCCTGGGATCGACGAGCGCCTTCATAGACCTGGAACCTTGACTTCCTTGAGGTAGCGGTAAAGCTGTTCGACCTGTTCTTCAACCGCGCCTTGAATGAGGATGCGATCGGAGCGGCGCGGCGGGCTGAAGACACGGACCACCTGGGTGTACGATCCGGAAAGACCCACAGCGTCGGGATCCAGGCCCAGGTCCCCATGCCCCCATACGGGGATGTCCGCCTTCTTGGCGCGCATCTTGTGCTTGAGAGACGGCACGCGGGGGTTCCCCACGTCCCGAAGTACGGTTACCAGCGCCGGGAGCGGCAGCTTCCAAATCTCGGTTCCCTCGTCGGTACGCCTGACCGCCTTCAGGTGGCCGCCTTCGAGCAGCTCGAAGTCCTTGACGAGGGTCGCATAGGGGATGTCGAGGATTGTGGCGAGTTCGGGCCCCACCTGAGCGGTGTCGCCGTCCACCGCCTGCTTGCCGCAGAAGATCAGGTCCACGTCGCCGATCTTCCGGACGGCGGCGGCGAGGGTTCCGGCGGTGGCCCAGGTGTCGGCACCGGCAAAGGCCCGGTCGCTCAAAAGGAGGGCGTCGTCCACGCCGCGCGACAGCATGTCCCGGAGGGCCTCCTCGGCCTGGGGCGGCCCCATGGTCACGGCGGTGACCCGGGCGCCGCAGGCGTCCTTGAGGCGAAGCGCCGCTTCGACGGCAAAGAGGTCAAAAGGGTTGATGATGGCATCGACCCCCTGGCGTACCAGGGTGTGCGTGTCGGGATCGATCCGTACGTTCTTTGCGTCAGGAACCTGCTTGATACAAACGACGACGTGCATCGGCATTGCGAAAACCCTGTCAGATGAACGATTCCTTGAGGCGGCCGTATTCCTTGTTCAGTTCCTGCCCGATGATGTTTCGCTGAATTTCGTTGGTGCCTTCGTAGATCTGGAGGATCTTGGCGTCCCGCAACATCTTTTCCACGGGGTAATCGCGCATGTATCCGTAGCCGCCGAAGATCTGGACGGCTTCCGTGGCCACTTCCATGGCGGTGTCGCTGGCAAAGACCTTGCCTATGGCGGCCACCTTGCTTGCATCCGCCGGATCGGTATCCAGGTGGCGCGCCGCGGCATAGATGAGGGCCCGCGCCGCCTCCGTCTTGATGGCCATGTCCGCCAGCTTGTGCTGGATCGCCTGGAAGCTGATGATGGGTTTTCCGAACTGAACCCGCTTTCTCGCGTATTCGACGGAAACGTCCAAAGCGCCCTGAGCCAGTCCGACCCCCAGGGCCCCGATGCCGGGCCGCGATTTGTCGAAGGTCTTCATGGCGATGATGAACCCCATCCCTTCACGGCCGATCAGGCGGTCTCCGGGGATGCGGCAGTCCTGGAAGACGAGTTCGCGCGTGGCCGACGCTCGAATGCCGAGCTTCTTTTCCTTCTTGCCGAAGGAAAAACCCGGATCACCCTTTTCCACAACGAAGAAACTGGCGCCCCGGGGCCCCTTGCTCCGATCCGTGATGGCGAGCACCGAATAGATTTCCGCTTCGCCGCCGTTGGTGATCCACTGCTTGGTGCCGTTCAAAACGTAGGTGTCCCCGTCGCGCACCGCTGTGGTCTTCACGGCGGTGACGTCGCTTCCGGCTCCCGATTCCGTTACGGCGAAAGCAGCGAGGCGCCGGCCGCTCGCAATATCCGTGAGGTAACGTTTCTTCTGCCGATCGTTTCCGTAGAGCAGGATCGGGTAGGCGCCCAGGCCGCTCGCCGCAAAGGTTGTGGCCACCCCCACGCACGCGCGTGCCAGCTGCTCCACGGCCAGGCAGTTTTCCAGGATGCCGCCGCCCAAGCCCCCGTATTCTTCGGGGATGTAGAGACCGAAAAGGTCCGACTGGGCGAGAACATTCATCAACTCCGTGGGAAACGCCTCGGCTTCATCCAGCTCCGCACGCTGAGGCCGGATCTTCTCTCGGGCGATCTGAGCGGCGAGATCCTGGATCATCTGCTGTTCTTCTGTCAGGAAGTAATTCAAAAGGTCCTCCCCTTTGTGAGCGTCAGGATTTCTGGCCGAATCGCCATGTTTGCTTCAGTCGTTCCAAAGCGTAGACGGCATGCTGGTGCTTGAGTTCACTGAGGATGCGGGACTGCTCGCAGTCTTCGGCCATGCGCCGGAAAAGATCCGAAGATGCCGAAAGAAAAGCCTCCCCGACGGCGTTGGCGATCGACGGCGCCTCCGACCTCCCATGGGCGATCACGACGGGTTTGAGCACGCCGAGCAGCGGCGCGCCTCCCAATTCCCGGGCCGCCATCCGCTCGGCCCATTCCTTCCAGGGGTTGGAGGACGGCGAACCCCCGGAAGCCGGTTCCAGGCAAGGTTCGATCGCCGCCGAGCGCCTCAGGAACTCCGCTACCCCTTCGAGGAATTTGAGGAGGTTGTTCCCAGAAAAACCGTCACAGACCACTGCGTCCGTCGTACCTTCCAGAACCTGGTGGGCTTCCACGTTCCCGATGAAATGGAGAGTCGTCCGCTCCAGGAGCCCATAGGCTCCTCGAACAACCTTGGGGCCTTTGGACGCTTCTTCGCCGATGTTCAGCAGGGCGATCCGCGGCCGGGTCAGGCCGTCTTTCAATCTCAGGTACGCGTCGGCCAAGACGGCCGATTGGGCCAGGTGGATGCCCTTGGCTTCAACGTGAGCCCCTGCGTCCAGCAGCAGAGCGTTTCCCCGGAGAGTGGGAATGACAACAGCCAGGACCGGGCGCCGAAGACCTGGAACGAGCCCCAGGTGGTGCTTGGCGTGAGCCACCACGGCGGCGCTGTTTCCCGCGCTCACCACCGCGTCCGCCTCGCCGGCGGCCAGCAATCCCATGGCCACGGCGAGAGACGAAGCCTTTTTCTTTCTGAGCGCCGCCGGCCCCGCTTCGTCCATGCCCACGACTTCCGGTGCGTGGACTATGGAAACACCACCGGAAACGGCCGCCTCGGGTCGTGATTTCAGAAGGTCTGCGAACAAGGGTCGAAGTGTTGATTCATCGCCCGCCAGGACGATCTCGGCAGGGCATCGGGTCCGGGCCAGCAACGCGCCCTCTACCAGCGATCGGGGGGCACGGTCGCCTCCCATGGCGTCCAGAACGATTCTCATCCCCCCAACCCCTTGCGCACATCCCCAATGCTAGGTTTCCTCCACCTCCAGCACGGTACGACCGTGGTAGTGGCCGCACGCAGGGCAGACGCGGTGAGGCAGTCTCAACTCGCGGCACTGCGGGCACGTGGCGAAGGAAGGTGCGGCCAGTCTCTTGTGACTGCGGCGCTTGTCACGCCGGGACTTGGATGTTTTGTGTTTCGGGACAGCCATGATACCACTCCTTAGACGTTGTGAAGACGAAAACCTTACACAGGATTTGTCGCGGTTGAAGGCGATCGTTCAGATCTGCGGCCGTGCGCCCGTCGAGACCCCTTCACGTCTACTTGGACCATTGGGACCGGAGCCGTTCCAGAGCCTGAAACGGGGATTCCTTATCGGACTTGGAACACCGACATGTCTCGCGGTTGAGATTGGCTCCGCACCCCGGGCAAAGTCCCCGGCATTCCTCCGAACAAAGGGCTCGGAACGGCAGAGCGAGAAACACCTCTTCCGCCACCAACCGATCGATGTCGATCTCCTCGCCGTCGAAAAATTCCACCTCCAGATCTTCCGGTTCCAGCTCCACCTCTTCTTCGTCCGGGAGGTCTTTTTCTACGAGCAACAGCGTGTCCACATCCTGAAGCAGCTGCCACGGGTAAGGATCCAGGCACCGGTGGCATTGGAGTTGGAACCGCGCGCTGAAGCTCCCCCGGATGCGGACATGATCCGCACCCTTGTGAATCTCCAAATCTACGCTGACAGGCTGCAGCGTCTCCATTTCAAAAGGATCGTTGGGGGGCATGAAATCTTTCAGCCGGTTTCTATCCCAATGATAATGGAGGACGCGTCCTGACTCCGGTATGTCGTCGACACGAATCCGCATTCCGCTTCCTTCCAAGGGTTCCGTCCCCCGAGGGATCGCGCGGGAGACCGCGTTTCCATCGGAAAGCACCCTTCCGCAGCGAGTAAATGGTTGAGTATAGGGATAGGCTCGGCACTGTCAAGGAGTTTTGCTCCACGCCGGCGATCCTTCCCGCCGAGTGCATTCGCCGGCTCCTCCCATTCAAGACCTCCGGGGCATTCGGGTTACCGTTGCTTCGATCCGGCCATCCCCTTCCATAGGACCCGCTTGCCGGCGATCCAGGTCGCTTACCGGCGGTCCAGGAGCTTGTCCGAGAATGCCGATCTTTCCACCTTGTTCCCAAGCTCCAGCTTGGGAACACAACTGTGCAGAAGCTCCAGCTTCGATTCCCACGAGGCCGTTCCTAAGCCAGAGCCTGGGAACGAGGGGAATTGCGTTGCCCCGAAGGGTTGATTCTGTGTCTTCGGACAGCCTCCTAGGTCGCGGGCGAGGCGGCTCTCACAAGGAGGCGAAAACACGGTTTCTCTACATTAACGTAAAAGCAAGTCCAGGCGAAGGGTTGTCTTTCGGCCGCAAAGACTTCGGACCCTGGAGCCATGTTCGGTTCGGGACGGAGCGGCGTCGGCCCTTCCGGCTGCCTTGTACTCGCAGGGGCTTTGTGTTATTCGGAATCGTACTGAGCGGGGACTTCGCGTCGGCGGGTCCAAGGCGCGTCGCGCCGCTTGAGCGGGGCGGCGACCACCGGTTGCCGGCTGAATCGCGAGGGGCCTTTGCAGCCGTTCCCCGGGGTCGGCACAAGAGGTCAACCATTCCATTTCCGAGCGGAGTCTGTACGTTATGGAATCGAGCGAACGTGACCGCGTGGTCACGCGATTTGCCCCGAGCCCCACGGGCACCCTCCACATAGGGGGAGCCCGAACTGCACTGTTCAACTGGCTGTATGCGCGTAACCGGGGCGGTCGTTTCATCTTGAGGATCGAGGACACCGACCTTGCCCGGTCCACCGAAGAATCCATCCGGGCGATCCTCGATGCCATGGAATGGCTCGGACTGGACTGGGACGAAGGCCCTTACTACCAGACGGAGCGATTGGATGTCTACCGCGAGTTCATCGAACGTCTGCTCGATTCCGGCCATGCCTACTATTGCGACTGCAGCGCCGAAGACCTGGAAAGAAGGCGTCAGGCTGCTTTGGCGGAAGGCAGGAAGCCCAAATACGACGGCAGATGCCGCCACCGGGGGCTCGGTCCAGGGCCCGACCGGGTGGTGCGCTTTCGGGCGCCCGAATCCGGCCAGACGTTTCTGCGCGACCTGATCAAAGGCCCCATCGCCTTCGATAACGCCGAGTTGGACGACTTGGTGCTTCTGCGGAGCGACGGCATGCCCACCTACAACTTCGCCGTGGTGATCGACGACATCACCATGGGCGTGACCCACGTCATCCGCGGCGACGACCACGTGAACAACACGCCGCGGCAGATCCTAATCTACCAGGCCCTGGGGGCGCCTCTTCCCCGGTTCGCCCACGTGCCGATGATCCTCGGCCAGGATCGAACGCGGCTTTCCAAGCGCCACGGAGCGACCTCCGTCATGGCCTATCGGGACATGGGCTACCTGCCCGAAGCGCTGGTCAATTACCTGGTCCGACTGGGGTGGTCCCACGGCGATCAGGAGATCTTCACGCGCGAAGAACTCATCCGGAAGTTTTCCCTGGAAAGCGTCGGCCGATCGGCCAGCGTGTTCGACCCGGAAAAGCTCCTGTGGCTGAACGCTCATTACATCCGGGAAAGGAAAGCCGAGGAATTGGTCGTGCTCCTGGAACCCTTTCTGGCCCAGCGCGGCTACCCGAAAAGGGATCCGGCGTATGTGGCTCGAGCGGTAAGTACCCTTCAGCCGCGGTCCCGCACGCTGGTGGACATGGCCGACGGGCTCAAGTTCTTCATGGTGGACGAGGTGGACTACGACCCCGCGGCGGCCGCGAAATTCCTCAAGCCCGACATGGTGGAGCCCTTCGAACAGCTGATCCGCGAATTGGAACAACTGGACGCTTTCGACGAAAAGACGTTGGAGGCGGCCTTCCACCGGCTCAGCGAAAGACTTCAGATGAAACTGGGAAAGATCGCCCAGCCGGTCCGGGTGGCCCTGACGGGCGTCACGGCGAGCCCCGGGCTTTTTGAGGTCATCGATATCCTGGGTAAGGAGCGGGTCCTGCAACGTTTGCGGCGGGCGCTGGATTTCATGCGAAGGGAAGACGGCGTTGCTCCCGCAATGGAGCACCTGTAGGAGGCCCGCCCTCGGGCCGATGGGTGGAGCATCGAGGTTTCTCCACCTCGTTCCCAAGTTCCAGCTTGGGAACGAGGTGGAATTCTATCTCCCCTCCCCTTGTGGGAGGGGATTAAGGGGAGGGGAATGTAACTGATTGACATACGTTAGTTTTCTCACCCTCACCCCAACCCTCTCCCATCAAGGGAGAGGGGGATTTTCACCTTGTTCCCAAGCTCCGGCTTCGATTCCCACGAGGCCGTTCCCAAGCTGGAGCTTGGGAATGAGGGAAATTCTATCTCCCCTCCCCTTGTGGTAGGGGATTAAGGGGAGAGGGGAGAGTGGGATTTCCTCCTTGTTCCCGAGCTCCGGCTTCGATTCCCATGAGGCCGTTCCCAAGCCAGAGCCTTGGAACGAGGGGGACAGTTAATGTTGGACGGCGTCTTGGAAGACCCTAACACTTCGGCGGTGACTTTATGGCGTGGCTGACGAGCCGAAAACGGGAAACAAAAAACCGTCTTGCATGGTTCAAAGACCTTCCGCTCCGGTACCGCCTGATCGTTCCCTTTCTTGGCCTGGCTTTTTTCGGAACCTTTTCCCTGGTCTGGCTTTTCATCATGAGCCAAAACGACCTGATGGGAAAGCAGGAAGACCGCTGGCTCCTTGGGATTTATCATTCGTTTCAGCACACCGTGGATCTGCGCGGACGCTGGGCGGTCTCGCTGGCCTCCGGTTTCGCTCGAAACCCCGAGGTGGCGGCGGCCCTGGCGGAACGCGATCGCGGCCGGTTGATCCAGCTGTGTTATCCCGCTTTCATCTTCTTAGACCAACATTACGGCATCAAGCAGTTTCATTTCGAAGTTGTACCGGGGCGTTCGTTCCTGCGGCTTCACCGGCTGTACCAGTACGGCGACCTGCTCACGCCCTACCGGAAGCTGATCCAGGATGTTCTGGAAAAGGGTGTTGAGGTTTACGGCCTGGAACGCGGAGCGACGGGGTACGGCATCCGGGGGGCCGTCCCGGTCCACTGGGAAGGCCGGCTGGTGGGCGCGCTGGAAATCGGCTTCGCATTGGGCGAGGAGCTGTTGGGCGAAGTGCGGCGCCGTACCAACGTCGAAATCAGCCTGATGTTGCCCGGAGACGAGGACGGGGTTTTCCAAGTGTTTGCGACCAGCCTTCCCGAGGCCTTCGATCGGAAGGATTCCGTATACAGGGAAGTCTTTGCGACAGGGAAGCCACGGATCTTCGTCCGCGAGCTGTTTTCTGAGCCCTATGCCGTGCTTGTCGGGCCCATCAGAAACTACGCGGGTGAAACCGAGGCCCTGGTCGAGCTCCTAGTGAACCGTTCGGAAATACTGGCTCTCGCCACGCGATATCGCCACTGGATGCTGGGGATCGGGGTCCTGGGCATGATCCTGTCGGTGGGGGCGATCTACGTGGTGAGTCTCATGTTCACCCGCCCCATCGCCCGGATGATCGAGATGGCTCGGGAGATAGCCTCGGGGAAGCCGGTCAGACCGACCGCATTGCGTCCTTCCGGGGAATTGGGCGTTCTGGCCGACGCCCTGGACGAGATGGTTTCCTCCCTTGAAGCCTCCCGCCGGAAAATCAGCGAATACGCGGACAATCTGGAAGACAAGGTGCGGGAACGCACCCAGGCGTTTCGCGAATCGGAGGAAAAGTACCGCACGCTGGTGGAGACGGTTCCCCTGGTGGTGTACCGGCTGGATCGGGAGGGGCGGATCATCTACATCAACCGCTTCGTCGAAGAACTCCTGGGGCTGTCCCCTGAGACCGTTCTCAGGGAGCCCGATTTCTGGAAGATGAAGGTCTGTGAAGAGGACCGGGAACGCGTGTGGCCGCTCATGGAGCGCTGTCTGAGGGAGGGAACCGAGTTCAAAGCGGAATACCGTGTCTGCCACGCCGGCGGGCGATACGTGTACGTCCTGGACCACGCGCTCCCGGTGCTGCATGAAGACGGGTCGCTGCGTGTCGTGGACGGCTTCCTCGTGGATGTGACCGACCGGCATCGCCTGCAGCAACAAATCATTCAAACCGAGGAATTGCGGACGTTGAGTGAAATCTCCGCCCGTTTGGCCCATGAAATCAGGAACCCTCTGGCGGTGGCGGGAGGTTTTGCCAGGCGGCTCCTTCTGAAGCTTCCGGAAGACGATCCCAACCGGCGAAAGGTTTCGATCATCCTGGAGGAAGTGATGCGGCTGGAAGGGATCCTGGAGCGAATTCTCGCTTACCTCAAGCCGGTGGAAGTGTCCCTGGAACGTATGGCCCTGAACGACGCCGTGGCCGATGTGATTCGCGACAACGCCCAGTATCTCTCCCAGGCCGGCGTAAATTATCAGTTGGAGTTGGCCGAAGGGCTCTGTTCCCTGATGCTGGATCGTGCCCTTTTCAAACAGGCTCTGGAAACGCTGCTCCGGTCGGTGGTCGGGTTCGTGCGGCCGGAAGGAGGGCAGCTGCTGGTTCGCACCGGCTGCAGTGACAATAACGCCCAATTGGAATTGATCGCCCGGGGCGTCCAGGTCTCGGAAGACGATCTGGACCATTTCTTCTATCCCTTCACGAGCCGCATGGACGAAACCCGGACGCTGGACCTTCCCCTGGCGAAGATGATCGTCTACAAGCACGGTGGACTCATCCAGGTGTATCGGAAGGGCTCGGAGGAACTGCATTTGAGCCTCAATGTGCCGCTGTCCTGATTTAGACGTGCTTTCCCTGGACCAGTCCGTGTTCCTTCATATAATGAAAGACGGCTTGGAGGTTTTTCTGCTTTTCGATGGCCCAGCGTGGAGCGGCCAGTTCCTCGGGATGAGGGTCTCCGGTGAGCCGCTGGACGATGATATCCGGGCGAAGGCGGGCGAGGAATTCCCCCGCACAGCGTGCATATTCGGCGCGGGTGAGGCAGCGGTGGCGCCCGGAATTCAGCCACTGTTCCAGGACCGTGCCCCGCACAACGTAGAGCAGATGGATTTTCACCGCCTGGATGTCCCGGGAAGACAGGAAGCGGGCGGTGGCCATCATGTCTTCAAAGGATTCGCCGGGGAGTCCGAGAATCACATGGGCGCAGACGGGCAGGGCCCGATCTCGGGTTCGCCGGACGGCGTCGTCAAAGGCCGCCACCGAATGGCCGCGCCGGATGCGCTTAAGCGTCGCGTCGTTGGCGGACTGCAGGCCGTATTCCAGCCAGACGAGGTGGTTGCGGGAGACCGCCGCCAGGTGATCGAGGACGTCGTCCGGGACGCAGTCGGGACGGGTTCCGATGGAAAGACCGACCACGTCGGGGTCGGAAAGGGCCTCGCCGTAGAGGCGCCTCAGGTGCTCCAAGGGAGCGTAGGTGTTGGTGTAGGATTGAAAGTAACCCAGAAACTTTTTGGCCTTGTAACGACGGGCGAGGACGGTCTTCGCCCTCTGAATCTGCTCGGCGATGGTCAGAGTGTCCGCGGCCCCGGTCCCCGAACCCCTCGCATTGCAGTAGATGCAGCCGTGGCGCCCGAGCGTGCCGTCGCGGTTGGGGCAGGTGAGGCCCGCGTCCAGGGAAATCTTCTGAACGCGGCAGCCGAACCGTTCCCGCAGGTAAGAAGGGTAATCGCGATACAGCTTTTCGGAATCCATCGGTTCCTTGTCTCCCGTCTTCGGGATCATAGCGAAAGGTGAAGGAAGTGTGAAGATGACTCCAGTCTACGATGTGATCGTGGTGGGTGCCGGACATGCCGGGTGCGAGGCGGCGCTTGCGGCCGCGCGCATGGGGTGCCGGACCCTCCTTTTTTCGATCTTTCTGGACACGGTGGCCCACATGCCCTGTTCACCGTCGGTGGGCGGCATCGGCAAAGGCCACCTCGTCAAGGAAATCGACGCTCTGGGCGGCATGATGGCTCGCATCACCGATCGGACCGCCATTCAGTTCCGCCGCCTGAACACCAAGAAGGGTCCGGCCGTCCGGGGCACTCGGACTCAAAACGACAAGGTCCGGTACCGGACCCTGATGAAACACGAACTGGAATGCCGGGAGCGGCTGGATCTGAAGCAGTCCCTGGTGGAAGCGCTGGTGGTGGAAGAAGGTCGCGTGGCGGGAGTCATGGACCAAGCGGGCGCCTTTTTCAAGGCGCCCGCGGTGGTGCTCGCCGCGGGCACGTTTCTTCACGGGCTGGTCCATATCGGTCCCGCCAAGATCCCCGCCGGCCGCGCCGGGGAGTTTCCCTCCAACCGCCTTGCGGATCAGTTGCTGGATCTCGGTTTCCAACTGGGACGGATGAAGACCGGTACACCCGCTCGACTGCACCGGGCCAGCATCGACTTCAGCCGATTCGAGGAACAACGCGGCGATCCCGAACCGCGTCCTTTTTCCCTTTTTACGAACGCGGTGGCACTCAACCAGGTTTCCTGCCATCTGGGCCGGACCCATAGCCGCACCCACGAACTGGTGCGGCGCAACATCCATTTCTCCCCTTTATACAATGGAACGATCCAGGGCGTCTCGGCCCGCTATTGCCCGTCGCTGGAAGATAAAGTGATGAAATTTCCTCACAAGGAATTTCACCAGATCATCCTGGAACCGGAAGGGTTGGATACCGAAGAAATCTATGCCAGCGGGACGGGCAATTCGCTTCCCTACGAAGTGCAACTGCAGTTGATTCATTCCGTGCCGGGTCTGGAAGACGCCGAAGTGATGCGCCCGGCCTACGCCATCGAATACGATTTCATTCAACCCACTCAGCTGCTTCCCACCCTGGAAACCAAGCTGGTCTCCGGCCTGTATCTGGCAGGCCAGGTCAATGGGACGTCGGGTTACGAAGAAGCCGCAGCCCAGGGCCTCTGGGCCGGAATCAACGCGGCGCTCAAAGTCCAGAAGAGGCCGCCCTTCCTTCTGGACCGGTCCGAAGCCTACATGGCGGTCATGGTGGATGACCTGGTGACGCGGGGTACCAACGAGCCCTACCGGATCTTTACGTCACGGGCGGAATACCGGCTGCTGCTCCGAGAAGACAACGCGGACCTGCGGCTCCTCGAGAAAGGTTACCGGCTGGGACTCCATTCCCAGGACGCCTATCGGCAGCTGTTGGAACGGCGGCGGGCGTTGGCTGACGAATTGAGCCGACTCCGGACGACCAAGATCCGCCCCGAACCGCGGGTCAACCGGACGCTGGAATCCGCCGGCTCCAGGCCGCTGGAAGAAAGCATCCCCCTGGATCGGCTGCTCAAACGGCCGGAATTGACTTACGAGACCATTGAAACGCTTGCGCCGCCGCCGGAACCGCTCCAGGACCGGGTGAAGGAACTGGTGGAGGTGGAATGCAAGTACGAAGGGTACCTGCGCCGGCAGGAAACGGAGGTCAAGAAGTTCAAGCAGCTGGAAAACTTAAAGATTCCAGAGGACTTTCCCTATGACCGGATCCCGGGGCTTTCCAACGAAATCCGGCAGAAGTTGAGCGGGATCCGGCCCGTTTCCCTGGGGCAGGCTTCGCGGATCGCGGGGATGACCCCGGCGGCCGTATCGGTGCTGATGGTTTACCTGAAGCGTTTCCAAGGGCAGGCGCCACCTGGGGAGGCGTCCGCCGCCTGATATGAATGAATTATCATTCATATTTTTCTTGGCACAGGCGGGTGGATTCGTGTATGTAGGACGAGTCTGCCCGCGAAGCCGGCGGGCGGCCGCTCAAAAGTGAACGGATCCGAAGGGTTGGCCGGGTCCGGGTGGTTTTTCATCCGCGAAAGCGGTGTGTCGAATGATCGGCGGCGGGTGTGGGATGCCGACGATTGGGAGCCGAACGAGGGAAAGGAGGAACTGACGTGAACATTGTGGTCCTGCTCAAACAGACGCCGGATACGGAATCGGTCATTCGCATCGCCGGGGACAAGCGATCCATCGTCACCGATGACCTCAAGTGGATCATCAACCCCTACGATGAGTTTGCGGTGGAAGCTGCGCTCCGACTGAAAGAAAAGTACGGGGGAACGGTCACCATCGTCAGCTTGGGGCCGCAGCGTGTGGTGGAATCGATCCGCACCGCCCTTGCCATGGGCGCCGACAAGGGAGTCCTGATCGATGACGAAGTCTTCGAAGGCAGCGACAGCCTGGGCGTCGCCAAGGCCCTTGCAGCCGTCGTTCGGGAGATCAACCCTGACATCGTGCTGTGCGGCTCCCGGGCGGTGGATTACGACCTGGGCCAGCGCGGTCCCATGGTCGCCGAAATCCTGAATTGGCCGCACCTGGGACTCGCCGTCTCGCTGGAATCCGACGGTGCCAAGGTCACCATCGAACGGCCCATTGAGGGAGGGAAGGTGACACTGGAGGTGGATCTGCCCGCCCTGGTCACCATGGGCGGTTCGCACGCGGTGTGGAATCCCCGGTACGCTTCGCTGCCCGGCATCATGAAGGCCAAAAAGAAGCCGTTGGATGTGAAAAAACTGGCGGATCTCGGCCTGGACGCCTCCGAAGTGAGCGGCGACGCGGCCAGGATCCGGATTACGTCGTTGGAGCCGCCCCCGGAACGGGCCGCCGGGCGCATCATCGACGGCGGACTGGACACCGCCGGAAAGGCGAAGGAACTGGTCCGGGCACTCCACGAGGAAGCCAAGGTCATTTGACCCTCATCCGACCGGTGGGACCTGATACATACAGCGAGGACGACGAGGAGAGAAAAATGGCTGATTGCGTTTGCGTTGTTTCGGAATTCCGCGCCGGGAACTTTCGACGCGTTTCTTTTGAAGTGGCCAGTGAAGGCCGGCGGGTTGCGGACGCCCTGGGACTTCCGCTCTATGGTATCGCCGTGGGTTCGGGGGTTTCGGACAAGGCCGAAGAGCTGGGCTTCTACGGCGTGGACAAGGTTTTCGTGGCCGATGATGCGGCATTGGAACACTACGTGGCGGAGACTTACGTGCCGGTGATGGCCGAAATCATTCAGGGGCTCAACCCGGCGGCCATTCTGCTTCCGGCGTCGGTGGACGGCAAGGATCTTTCGGCCCGCCTGGCGGCGCGGCTCCAGGCCGGCCTGGCCCAGGACTGCACGGAGGTGGTCTGCGAGAACGGGGTGCTGAAGGCAAAGCGCCCCATTTTCGCCGGAAAATGCCTTGCCTGGTGCGAATGGTCCCAAGGCGCCCTTCCCATGATTTCGTGCCGACCGAACGTCATGGACTGCAAGGCCGCGGACGCTTCCCGCAAGGCCGCAGTCGAAAAAGTGGACGCGGCCGTTCCCGAAGCCCGGTCCCGGGCGCTTTCCGTGGACCTGGACACCAGCGGAAAGGTGGAACTCACCGAGGCCGAAATCATCGTCTCGGGGGGCCGTGGCATGAAGGGCCCGGAGAACTTCACCATTCTCGAAGAACTTGCAAGGGAACTGGGAGCCGCCGTGGGGGCTTCCCGGGCCGCCGTGGACGCCGGCTGGCGACCTCATTCCGACCAGGTGGGCCAGACCGGCAAGGTGGTGAACCCCAATCTTTACATCGCTGTGGGCATTTCGGGCGCCATCCAGCACCTGGCCGGGATGGGATCCTCGAAGTTCATCGTGGCGGTGAACAAAGATCCGGAAGCGCCCATCTTTTCAAAGGCCGATTTCGGCGTGGTGGAAGATCTGTTCAATTTCGTTCCGGTCTTTACGGAAGAAGTGCGCGTGCTCAAGAGCACGTGCTAGGAACTTGTCCGACAATAGGTTTCACGGCTCTTTTGTAGGAGCCGGCTTGCCGGCGACCCTTATGCCCTTGTAGGAGCCGGCTTGCCGGCGATCGGAATCGCGGCCAAGGCCGTTCCTACAGGAACAAGGAACCTCAGAGCCGGGCTTTTATGAGCTTGTTTTTGGACACGCTCGAGGGGCGTTCCGGCGGGAAAACCGCTGAGACGCCCTTTGCTGGTCGAGGTCCCCGCCTTCCACGGCGGTGCGTTCCCTGGCCGCTCTGATGCCGGGGCTTCGGTCGGCGGACTCGTAGGGCCTGGACGGGGGCCAAGCAGGGGGTCGGACTTTTAATCTGGACGACGCTCTAATGTGGAACATTAAACAAAATGGGGGCGGCGGTCGCCATGGAGCGAGTTTGGTTCGCTAACTACAACCACCGGGTGCCGCACACCCTGGAATACCCGGACAAGCCCTTGCCGGTGCTTTTGAGAGAAACGGTCGAAAAGTACCCTGAAAACATCGCCACGGAGTTTTTCGGCGCCAAACTCACCTACCGGGAACTGTGGGACCGGATTCAGCGGTTTGCCCACGCTCTTCGAGACCTAGGGGTCACCAAGGACACCAAGGTCGCCATCATGCTGCCCAACTGCCCCCAGACCATCATCGCCTATTATGCGACCCTCTGGGTGGGAGCCGTGGTGGTCATGACCAATCCCATGTACGTGGAACGGGAAATGGAACACCAGTGGTCCAACTCGGAAGCCGAGGTCGTGGTCGTTTTGGACCATCTCTTTCCGAAAGTCCAAAAGGTGCTCCCCGAAACGCGGATTCGCAAGGTGATCGTGACCAGCCTCCGTGAATACCTGCCGGCCCCTGTCCGGTGGCTTTACCCTCTGAAGGCGAAGAAGCAGAAACTCTTTACGGCGGTACCCTACGACGGCAAGGACATCCTCAACTTCAGCAAGCTGGTCGAGAAATCGACGGCGGACAATCCCCCTTGCCCTGCGGCATTGGACGATTTGGCGCTCCTTCAGTACACGGGTGGCACCACAGGTGTTTCCAAAGGGGTGATGCTGATCCATAGAAACATCCTAGCCAACGTGGTACAGATCTGCGCGTGGTTTCCGGACGTGCGCCGGGGTTCCGAGCGGGTGGTGGCGATCCTGCCCTTCTTCCATGTCTTCGGCATGACCGTTTCGATGAACTTGGCGCTTTACGCCGGCAGCACCGTCATTTTGGTGCCGCGATTCGAAGTGAACGAGTTCCTGAAGGTGCTCCACAAGAGCCGTCCCACACTTTTTCCCGGGGTGCCGACCATTTACGTGGCCATCGTCAATCATCCCAAGATCAAGGACTTCGATATCTCGTCCATCCGCTACTGCATCACGGGTTCGGCTCCCATGCCCGTGGAAGTGCTGAAAAAATTCGAGCAGATCACGGGCGGGGTCATCGTGGAAGGCTACGGACTTTCCGAGGCGGGCCCCGTGACTCACGTGAATCCCTTTGTGGGCAAGCGAAAGCCGGGCTCCATCGGGATTCCGCTGCCGGACACGGACTACCGGATCGTCGACTTGGAAACCGGGACACAGGTCCTGCCTCCGGGGGAGGAAGGTGAACTCGTGGTCAAGGGTCCCCAAGTGATGCTGGGCTACTGGAAGATGCCGCAGGAAACCGAAGCTACGCTGCGGAACGGCTGGCTGTACACCGGGGACATCGCCAAGGCCGACAGCGAGGGCTATGTGTTCATCGTGGATCGAAAAAAGGACATGATCATTGCGGGCGGCTACAATATTTACCCGCGTGAAATCGATGAAGTTCTTTATGAACACCCGAAAATCCTCGACGCGGTGACCGTCGGGGTGCCCGATCCCTATCGCGGTGAAACCGTCAAGGCCTTCGTGGTGCCGAAACCCGGCGAAACAGTGACGGAAAAAGAGGTCATCGATTTTTGCAGAACGAAGCTTGCGGCTTACAAGATCCCGCGCGCCGTTGAATTCCGGGAATCGCTGCCGAAGACCATGGTCGGAAAGATCCTGAGGAAGGATCTGCGAGCGGAAGAGTTGCGAAAGAAGGAAGGGGAGTCCAGGGGGGGACCGTGACGCCAGAGGGACCTTCGTACACTGGGTGTCTTCCGCCCGCCTGAGCCGCCCGGCAGTCCTCGGATTGTCGGGCGCTCGCGTTTTTCGCCGATGGTGGATCGTTTCACCTTGTTCCCAAGCTCCAGCTTGGGAACACAAGTGTGCAGAAGCTCCAGCTTCGATTCCCATGAGGCCGTTACCAAGCCGGAGCATGGTAACGAGGGAATTACCGGTTTTACGGGTCGCGGGCAAGCCCTCTCCTACCGATAACGGAACACCTGGCCGATCGCCTGTAGGGATCGACGGCACCCGCGGGCGGCGCTCAAATCGATCCCGACGGCATGTGGGCTGAAAGAATGGAAGAGTTCACCATCGGCGATCCATTTTCGGGAGATGCGCAGGGCCGGCAAGCGGTCTTTGCGGCGGCTGCGGATTTCTATCGCTTCCAGAATTTCGGTTACCCTCGGAAGTCCGCGCTGGAGTGGGTTGGAAACCGCCACGGGTTGAACGCGGCGGACCGCCAGCTGCTGCATCGGGGAGTCTTCTCACGGGAACGTGCGCTCATGAGGCTGGGGAAGCGATGCCGAGGTGCGAGCTGGCGCTCGGAACCGGTGGTGGTGGACGGGCACAACGTGCACATCACGCTGGAAAGCGCACTTTTGGGCCGCCCCCTGGTACGTGCCAACGACGGGGCTTTGCGGGACACCGCGGGACTTTCGGCGCGCTTTCGCGTGACGGATGCCACTGAAGCCGCGGTCGCGCTGCTCTTTCATTGCCTGAAGGCCTTTTCACCCAGAGAAGTCGTCTTCCTTTTCGATGCGCCCATGAGCCACAGCGGCATCCTGGCGGCATGTTACCGTGAGGCGCTGGCGTCGTTCGGAATCCCGGGTGAAGCCCGAACGGCAAGGGTTCCGGAGAGGGAGTTTCCTTACGAGCGGGCGGTCGTGGCGGGAAGCGACCGGGCTGTTCTCGACCAGGCGCGCCGCTGGCTTGACCTGGCGTCTCTGGCGTTGGGCTTTGCGCGGTGCCCACACGTGTGCGTCGATTTTTTCGCGTTCCTCGCCCCCCGCACTTGAGACACGGTATCCGCCGTCGCCCTTGCTTGCCAAACGCGTCCGGCTGTGCTAGGGAAAATCGCTCCGATGGCGGGCTCCGGCGATGGCGGACCCCGGCGGCCGTGACCCTCCCGCCGTCCGGCGATTCAAGCTGAATATCCCGTTCCCAGGCGATTGAAAGGAAGAGACATTTTCATGGCCGAGATCGCTCCTTTTAGAGGGCTCCGCTACAATCCCCTGCGCGTCGCGGATCTTAACCAGGTGGTCATTCCGCCCTACGACGTCATTTCTCCGGAGGAACAGGATTTCTTTCACGCCCTGAGCCCTTACAACATGATCAATCTGGAGCTGGGCAAGGCTTCGCAGGAAGACACCGAGGGGGAAAACCCTCACACCCGGGCCGGGTGTTTGCTGAACGCGTGGCGCTCGGAAGGGGTGCTCATCCGAGATGAGGTACCGAGCCTCTACCATTACGAGCTGGATTACACGCTGGGATCCCGGAGGCTTACACGCAAGGGCTTGGTGGGACTTCTCCGGCTGGAAGATTTTTCGACGGGGCGGGTGCGCCCCCACGAAAAGACCTTCAGCAAGGTGAAAAGCGAGCGCTTGGGGCTGATGCTTTCCTGTCATGCCAATCTGAGTCCGGTGTTCGCGCTTTACAGTGATCCGGAGGGGCGGGTGGAAGCGCTGTTCCAAGACCGGGAAGTGTCGCCCTGTGCGTCTTTTCGTGACCGAAACGGGTTCGATCACCGGCTCCGGCGGGTCACGTCTCCGAACGTTTTCCGCGAACTGCGCCGGCTTATGCAGGATCGGATGATCTTCATCGCGGACGGCCATCACCGGTACGAAACGGCGCTCAAGTTCCGGGATATTCTGCGCGAACGGCATCCGGGTGCGGGTCCCCGGGCCCCCTTCGAATTCGTCATGGTTTATCTGTCGCCCATGGAAGGGGAGGGATTGAGCATTCTGCCCACGCATCGGCTTCTCAAGCATGTGGGCAGGGACGCCTTTGAACGGGTGCTCCCGGCGGCTGAAGCATTCTTTCAGGTGACGCCTTTCGAGGCGACCGAGGAGCGGGACAGGCGGCGTTGGATGGCGCGGCTTTCCGAGGCGGCTGAAGCGAGGCGGACGGCGGTGGGCGTGGCCGTGCACGGCGGATCGAAGCTTTTTCTTTTGACTGCGAGGGACGATCGAATCCGGCGGTTTTTGGATGATCAGGGTGTTCCCGGGGTTCTCCAGTCCCTGGACGTGGTGATCCTGGACCGGGTCGTGCTGCGCCGCATTCTCGGTCTTTCGGAATCGTTTCTGTCGGACCCCCGGAACATCCAGTTCAGCCACGATCTGGACGAAGGCCTCACTCGTGTCCTTTCCGGAGTCAACGATTTGGGGTTTTTTGTCAACCCGACCCGCGTCGACCAGGTGCGCGACGTGGCTTCGGCCGGGCTGATCATGCCCCACAAGGCCACGTATTTTTACCCCAAGGTTTCTAGCGGCTTGGTTCTGCATCCCATCGATGTGAACGAGGAGGTGCCGCTTTTTTGAGGCGCCGGGATGTGTGGCGTTTTTGGGGCGTCCCAAGGGAGAGGCTGTGGCCGTGATGGACTGTGTTCCTTCATGCGGCAAGCCCGAATCGGCGGACAGCGGCGGGCGCGAGACGACCTGTGATACGCTCTTCGGGGGCCGGCTGGTGCTCCGCCAGGACAAGACCGGTTACCGCTTTTCCATCGATTCCGTGCTCTTGGCGGGCCTTACGCGGGTGAAACCCGCCGACCGCGTGGTGGACCTGGGAACCGGCTGCGGCGTGGTTCCCTTGATCCTGGCTTTCCGCGGGCGGGGCCGGGAATGGATCGGGGTGGAGATCCAGCGTGAACTGGCGGAACTCGCCCGCGAAAACGTGAGGCGGAACGGCTTCGGCGGCCGCGTCGCCGTCGTGGAAGCGGACATGAGGTGCCTGGGGGACCTCGTGATCCCGGGGAGTGTCGATCTGGTGGTGAGCAACCCGCCTTACCGGCGCCGAGGTTCGGGACGGGTGAACTCCGACCGGCAGCGCGCGCTGGCCCGGCATGAATTTGCGGGATCCGCCGCCGACGTGTTCGAAAGCGCATCGGGGCTCCTCCGAGAGGGGGGCCGTCTGGCCCTCATTTATCCAGCGAGCCGCCTGGAAGAGCTGATGGGGCTCGGCGACCGGTGGGGGTTTCGAGCCAAGCGGCTGACTATGATCCACTCGGATCCTGGAAGCCCAGGATGCCTGGTGCACCTCGAATACCGAAAGGGTGGCGGACCGGACCTGTCGGTGGAGCCTCCCTTCTTCATTCACGATGGTCGTGGCGGTTACAGCGAAGCCGCGAAGTGCTTGTACGAAGTCCCTTGAGAGAAGGGAGCGGAAATGGATCTGGGAATCAACGGCAAGGTGGCGTTTGTGGCTGGTGCCAGCCGGGGACTCGGAAAGGCGGTGGCGTTGGAATTGAGCCGGGAAGGAGCCAAGGTGGCGATCTGTGCCTTGGACGATCCCGAGCTTCCCGGGGCCGTGGAAGAGATCAAGGCGGCCACGGGAGGCGAAGTGATCGGTATCCCCAGCGACGTGACCGACGCGGATCAGGCCAAGGGCTTCGTCCGAAAGGGACTCGAACATTTCGGCACCGTGGATATCCTGGTTAACAATGCCGGCGGGCCCCCTTCAAGGACTTTCATGGAAATCGACGACGACCTGTGGACCTTCGGATTCAAGCTGAACCTCATGAGCACCATCGTCATGACCCGGGAAGCGGTCCCGGTCATGAAGGAGAAACGTTGGGGGCGCATCATCAACATGACATCGGTGGCGGTCAAGCAGCCCATCGACGGTTTGATTCTCTCGAATACGATGCGTTCCGGGGTGATCGGACTGGCCAAGACCCTTTCCAACGAACTGGCGCCTTACAACGTGACGGTCAACAACGTGTGTCCGGGCTACACCATGACGGAACGCGTGAGGAATCTGTCGGAATTCCTGGCGGAGAAGCAGCATACAACGCCGGAGGCTGTGATCCGGAAATGGGAATCGGAAATCCCCATGGGGCGCCTCGGAACCGTCGGCGAATTTTCGGCCCTGGTCGCTTTTCTGGCGTCGGAAAGAGCGGGATTCATCACGGGGACTTCCATCCAGATCGACGGGGGCTATTACCGAGGGATCCTGTAAGAAGCAGGCCTCAAGGATCATCAGATTGGAAGGACGTACCATGCCACAACGCACCGCCGTCATCCGCTCTGTGGGGCGCTTCCTCCCGGAACGACGCCTCACCAACCAAGACCTGGAAAAGATGGTGGACACCACCGAGGAGTGGATCCTCACCCGAACCGGCATCCGCGAAAGGCGCATCCTGGAACCCGGCCTGGGGTGTTCGTACATGGCGGCGCGGGCGGCCGCCGATTGCCTGGAGCGTGCGGGGACGCCGGCTTCCGAAGTGGACGCCATCATTGTCGGGACGGTGACGCCCGACATGTTTTTCCCTTCGACGGCGTGCCTGGTGCAACGGGAGATCGGCGCGAGCCGGGCCTGGGGATTCGATCTTTCCGCCGGCTGCTCCAGCTTCCTGTTTTCGCTCACCGCCGGAGTCCAGATGATCGAATCGGGACGCTACGACAAGGTGTTGGTGATCGGGGCCGATGTCATGAGTTCCATCATCGACTACCAGGACCGGAACACCTGCGTGCTCTTCGGCGACGCCGCCGGGGCCGTACTCCTGGAGCCTTGTGAAGAGGAGGGGTACGGTGTGCTGGATTTCATTCAGCGGATCGACGGAATCGGCGAACCCTACCTGCACATGAAGGCGGGCGGCAGCCGCAAGCCCGCGAGTCTTGAGACGGTCCGCAACCGCGAGCATTACGTTTACCAGGAAGGAAAGCGCGTCTTCAAATTCGCGGTGACGGAAATGGCGGATGTGGCCGTAGCCGTTTTGGACCGGAACGGAATCAAGGGAGAAGATCTCGCCCTTTTCATTCCGCACCAGGCCAATCTTCGGATCATCGAGGCCTGTGCCAATCGCATGAACATCCCCATGGACCGCGTGGTGGTGAATATCGACCGATATGCCAATACCACCGGAGCGACCATCCCACTGTGCCTTTACGAAGCCGTTGTGGAGCAAGACCGACTGAAGCGGGGCGATTACCTGGTCATCGCCACCTTCGGGGCGGGATTCACGTGGGGGAGCGCGCTGGTGCGCTGGCACCGGACCGGTCCGCCCCGGCCGTGACGCGAACCGCATGCTGATCGCGGCGAGGGCGCCGCTCCCCTCGTTCCCAAGCTCCAGCTTGGGAACGCCCTGCCCGGGAAGCTCCAGCTTCCCTCCTGCTACAACTGAAACGCGCTGTCTTTCTAGGGAGCTCGCCAGGATCTCGAAGTGGTCTTTCTCCTCGTTTCCAAGCTCCGGCTTGGGAACGGCCTCACCGAAGCTGGAGCTTCTGCACAGTTGTATTCCCAAGCTGGAGCTTGGGAATAAGAAGCAAAAGATCTGCACCAATTATTGTTGTGGGGATGCGGCATGCCAGCGTAGGGGCACGGTATGCCGTGCCCTTACACTTATTTCATTCTCGTTAAAGCAATCATTTGTCATCATGATTTAAAATCTTCAACGGCTTTAAAAGCTAACTGTGCATGCATGAGTGCCGGTCCTCCACCCATCAAAACAGCCACAAGGCAGGTCTCCATTATTTCGTTTTCAGTCGCGCCGGCTTCAAGGGCTTGATGTACGTGATGAGCAATGCACCAATGACATTGTTTGGAAATTGCTATTCCAATGGCTACCAACTCTTTTGTTTTTCGCGAAAGATCTCCATCCGTAGTTGCACATTCCATCAATCCGCCCATAGCTTGCATAAACTTAGGCTGTAATTTGCTCATTCTTGCCATACTTTCATTAACTTCCTTTACAGCCTTTTTCATGTCTTCCATAATTATTCTCCTTTCATACACGGCATGGCCATCATAGGCCGCATCCATGACATCGTAGAGCTAGTCGACCCTGGCTCGCCTCATTTGCAAGAGGCTCCCAATACATATTCGTTACCTGGATCAAGAACCAAAACCTCAGCCTCGGGCACCTCCTTCTTCATAATTTCCGTAAAAGGCAAGGCATCCTGTTCCAGAAGGGGAAAGGTCTTATAATGCATCGGTATAACCTTTTTGACTTGAAGCAATTTCGCGGCCATGGCGGCCTGAATTGGATCCATGGTAAATACGCCTCCTATAGGCAATAAGGCCAAATCAATATTATAGAGCTCGCCGAGGATCTTCATCGAATAAAACACGCCGGTATCACCCGCATGGTAGACAGTGAAACCGTCTTCCAATTTTATGATATAACCTGCCGGGTTTCCTTTTTCGCAAGAATGATAAGCCTGAGTCATGGTTATTGCTACCCCATCGATATGGGCCGTACCGCCAATATTCATACCCATTCCGAATACTATCTGGGAATCCGGGATGCCTGTATCTTCTTTCAGTTTACCAACGACCTCAGGCATGCCGACCAGCGTGGCGCCGGTGGCCTTTACGATCGGGCCGACATCCGCTATGTGATCAAAATGGTCATGCGTCACCAAAACCATGTCTGCCTTCACGATTTCTTCTACCTGACAGGCGGCCGATGGGTTGCCCGTCAACCATGGATCAATAATTATCACCTTTTCGTTTTTGGTTGTGATTTGAAATCCTGCGTGACCTAAGTATTTAATAGTACTATTCGCCATTTTGACAACCTCCTGTTTCTATTGTTCCTTTGGTTCTCGTATAGCCGTGTAACGTGTTTCACAACAGCCGTCATTTGCGGCAACACTTTTAACGATCTCCATTCTTATGGCTTGGCCGGTTGCCGCCTCAAAGATTCCGTGATCTATACCCATCATTGCTTTGCAAATATCCCGGCCTTTGTTATTCAAACCGAGACCGCAACGGTAACCTTCTTCGGTTGTAAGATGAAAAACATGATCCGATTTCTCAATAATTTGGATCTTGGTTCCCCTTTTCCGAGCAGCATCCACAAACGCCTGCCCAACATTGCTCAGACTAGCATCAGTGAGACCCTCTCTCATTTTTGACCCTATCGCCCTGCCGAGCTGATAACAAACATCTTCAATCAAGGGAAGAGCAGTTTTGCCGAACTTTTCATAAAACCTAAGGCTTAGAACCGCCAGGGCATCTCGTGGAGTTAGTATTTTCAAGTAGTTGTCTTCTGTCATTGCTTGTTTTTCCTTCTTCCCCTCGTTCCCAAGCTCCGGCTTGGGAACGGCCTGCCCGGGAAGCTCCAGCTTCCCTCCTGCCACACCTGCCTTAGCAGATCAGTTCCCCGTAAATACCGGCCTTCGTTTCTCCAGCATCGCCTTGATCCCTTCTTCTGCATCCTTGCTCCGGTTTATCTCATCTACGTGAAGACGTTTGAGTTCCTCTTCTAATATCGGATCGAGGGGGTTTTCTTCGAATAATTTTCTTATAGTTGATTTGGTGATCCTTACCGCTATCGGAGCTGTTTCTTCTGCCAGTTCATTTGCGAGGGAATAGGTAACGGACTCCAGCTCATCAGGGCTGACTACCAGGTTCACCAGATCGATCTCTTTAGCCCTCTGTGCATCAATCAATCTTCCGCCAAGAAGTATCTCTTTGGCCGGCCTTATGCCAACCAACCGGGTTAAACGTTCTATCTGCGTATAATAATAGGTCCTTCCCAATCTAACCAAAGGCGCGCCGAATCGAGCGCCTTGCGCTGCAAGACAGAAATCTGAAAGTACGCAAAGATCAAGTCCGATACCTACGGCTGGACCATAGACCATGGAAATAACGAGCATAGGATAACGGATAAGGCTGTCAAGACAGTATTCCAGCCCCTCGATAGTCCTTTTGAATTCTTTCTGCCCCCCGGCAAGGTCGACGCCAGATGAAAAAGCCTCTTTACCGCTCCCCCTCAAGACAATGACCCTGATACTGCCTTTCTTTTCTATTTCTTTGATCACATCACCCAGAGCAAAAAGGGCGTCTGCATCTAAGGCATTCTTCTTGTCAGGCCTGTCTATGGTAATCGTGCTGACATAGCCTTTATCTTCTCTGATGATTTTTTTTTCCATACCCGTATGCTTTGTTGTTAATTGTTGTCTGTTACATGGCTCCCGGATGGTATTCTCCAAAGACCTCGTACATCGCCTGGCAAATCCCCTGCAAAGCAGCATGAGAGTTAACATATTTTGTGACAAACGGCATAAGGTTCGCAAGACATTTTTTGCCGTTTCATTGCTTTTTGAGTTGAGCAAGCGCGGACTTGCGCCGTTTCTCGGCCGTGGCCATGAATCCACAAAATCTTCTTTATTTTCAATGCGCTTTTGTCTTTCCTACGCGCTTTTTGCCATTGCCTGAAATGCTCGGAGAAGGAGTCTCGATGAGATCGGCGGGATGAAAAGAAGAAAAAGAGAGCAAAACCACACAGGTTGGGAGCCCACGGGATCTGCTCTCGAGAGTGGCCGGCTACTTACGCTTACCGGTGCGCTTGGAAGCCTTGAGCGGGTTGATCTTGGCCTGCTGCTGAGCCGAAGTCTCCGCTTTTACGTGCGTGGCGAAGTTACAGAAGCCGGTCCTCCACTTGATGGCCGGATTGGGGCAGGTCGCGCAGAACCTTCCGGTCGGAAGTTCGACGATCCGCTGACAACCTTCACATTGTTCCACCACCGGGTAGCAAGAGCCCCCGTTGAAACCACACCCCGTCTTCGTCATGAAGGCGCATTCTTGCCCCGCCTTCACCGTTTGGCATATCATGGCGACTACCTCCCGTTTCGTTGAAATTCAGCCCTCATCGCAACAGCGGCAATCATATTCATCCGTTTTTCGGTGTCAAGAGAATTTGGAAAAGATTTTGCGCCCGCCCGATGCCCCCTTTCCGAGGAATCGTTAAAGTTTTTCCCTTTTCTGGCGATTCCCTAGGTGTGTCTGGTTGCATGGTGTCGGAAGTGTTCCAGGCCGGCCGCGGCGGAGTCTTGCCTGCGGCATGCCGGAGTATCGAATCTTGTCTTGTCTCTCGGGGAATTCGAACCGGATGCGAAACAAAATCGGGCAGATGCTCATCAATGCCGGTCTCATCAGCAAGGAGGACCTGGATCTGGCCCTGGAAGAACAGCGCCAAAGCGGGGAGCGGATCGGGGCCATCCTGATCCGGAGGGAACTCCTTGACGAAGCCACCCTGGTGGAGTTCCTTTCCAAACAGTTCAGCGTGCCCGTGGTCAATCCATCCAAGCTGAACATATCGAAGGCCGTAACGGGACTCATTCCGGTAAACGTGGTGCAAAAATATCAGGTGGTTCCCTTCGGCCTTGTGGGCAACACACTCCATGTGGCCATGTCGGATCCCGGAAACCTCTTCGTCATTGACGACATCCGATTCATCACCCAAAAGAATGTTCAGATCCACGCGGCCCCGGAAAGCGCCATCAAACGGGCCATCGAACGTTTGTATGCGTCCAACGCCAACGAGAGCCTGGAAGAGGTTATGGGGATGATCCGCGAGGAAGTGGACGTGGACCTCGTGGACACCTCGGACGAAATCGAGCTGAGTCAGTTGGAAGACGCCGCCGGGGAAGCCCCGGTGGTGAAGCTGGTGAACCTGATCCTTCTTGACGCCATTCGCAAGCAGGCGAGCGACATTCATATCGAGCCTTACGAGAAAAAGATGCGGGTGAGGTTCCGCATCGACGGCATGCTCTATGAGGTGATGCGCCCGCCGCTCCAGATGAAAAACGCCATCATCTCGCGCCTCAAGATCATGAGCCGGCTCGACATCGCGGAACGCCGACTGCCTCAGGACGGACGCATCAAGTTGAAGACCAAGGGAAGCGAGATGGAGTTTCGCGTGTCAGTGCTTCCCACCCTGTTCGGCGAAAAAGTGGTCCTGCGACTCCTGGACAAATCCAACCTGCAGCTCGACATGACGAAACTCGGGTTCGAGGAGGAACAGCTCAAGGCCTTCCGGGAAGCGATCTACAGCCCCTACGGCATGGTGCTGGTGACCGGTCCGACGGGAAGCGGCAAAACCACCACGCTCTACAGTGCCCTTTCGGAACTGAACAAGATTCACCACAACATCTCCACGGCGGAAGACCCCGTGGAATACAGTCTGGTGGGGATCAATCAAGTCCAGGTGCACGATGCGATCGGACTCAATTTTGCCGCGGCTTTGAGATCGTTTCTCCGGCAGGACCCGGACATCATCATGGTGGGGGAAGTCCGGGATTTCGAAACGGCCGAAGTGGCGATCAAGGCCGCCCTGACCGGGCACCTGGTGTTGAGCACGCTCCACACCAACGATGCTCCAAGCACCGTGAACCGCCTGCTCAACATGGGCGTCGAACCCTTTCTGGTGTCTTCGGCGGTGAACCTGGTGCTGGCCCAGCGGCTGGCTCGCAAGGTCTGCCCGGAATGTAAGGTGGTGGAAGATGTGCCGCCGGAGGCACTCCTGGAACTGGGGGTCGGCGAAGACGAGGTGGGAACGTTCCCCTGCTATCGGGGAAGGGGATGCCCGGCATGCAGCGGTACCGGGTACCGGGGACGGATCGCCCTCTACGAAGTGATGCCCATGAAGGATGAAATCCGGGAACTGGTTCTGGTCGGGGCTTCGGCCTCCGAACTGAAACGGGAAGCGATCCGGCTGGGCATGACCACCCTCAGGCGAAGCGGCATCAATAAACTCAAGGAAGGCGCCATATCGGTGGAAGAGGTGCTCCGGAGCACCATAAAGGACTGAAGGGCATCGCGGCGAAGCACACATTGTTGAAGCCGCGAAAAAACCGAACGGATGCAAGGCCGGCCCACGTTTCAGGCGCGGCCCGGCGGCGGAGTGAATCATGCCGGAATTTCTATGGCGGGGAATCGATCGTAAGGGAAAAAAGATCAAGGGTGAAATCGAAGCCGACAACGCAGCCATCGCTCGGCAGCTGCTGGTTCGCCAAGGCGTTGATATCCAGTCGCTCAAACCCAAACCCAAGGATATTCTGGAGTACATCCCTCTCCTGCAGCCAAAGGTCCAGGAAAAGGACCTGGTGCTCTTTGTCCGACAGTTCGCCACCATGATCGATGCGGGGCTTCCCATCATCCAGTGCCTGGAAATCCTCAGGGATCAGACGGAAAACAAGGCTTTCCGGAGGGTGCTCAAGGACATCCGAAAGAGCGTGGAAGAAGGGATGACCTTCTCGGAATCCTTGATGAAACACCCCAAGGTCTTCGACAAGCTCTTCGTCAACCTGGTGGCCGCCGGGGAAGCCGGAGGCATCCTGGACGTGACGCTCAACCGGCTTGCCGCTTACCTGGAAAAGGTGGCCAAGCTGAAAAAGAAGGTCAAAGGAGCCATGACCTACCCCGCGGTGGTGGTGGGAATCGCGGTGATTGTGATCGCCGTGATCCTGATCTACGTTATCCCCGTCTTTGCAGGGCTCTTCCGCGACGCCGGCGCACCCCTTCCGACTCTGACCGTTGTCGTGATCACCGCCAGTGAGTTCGTGCAGAACTATTTCCACTGGATTCTGGGCGGCGTCTTCCTGGCGGCCGTCGGCTTCGGTCGTTTCCGCAAAACGGACAAAGGCCGCCATCTCACCGACAGGATCTTTCTCAGGCTACCCGTCTTCGGGATGCTCCTCAAGAAGGTGGCCCTGGCGCGGGTTTGCCGCACCCTGGGCACCATGCTGGGAAGCGGGGTGCCCATCCTCGACAGCATGGACCTGGTCGCAGCCACCGCGGGGAACACGGTGATCGAGCGTGCCATCCGCCGGGCCCGGGACGCGGTGTCCCAAGGCCGGCCCATCGCCGATCCGCTGGCCGAATCCGGCATGTTCCCTCCCATGGTCATCCACATGGTGACCGTCGGGGAAGCCACAGGCGCCCTGGACAACATGCTCGAAAAAGTGGCCGACTTCTACGACGAAGAAGTGGACACCACCGTGGAAGCCCTCACCTCCCTGCTGGAACCGCTCCTCATTGTGTTTCTCGGCGTCACCATCGGAGGACTCCTGGTGGCCATGTACCTTCCGATCTTCCAGATCGCCGACGTGGTCTCCCGCGGAGCTTGAAGATGGCGGCCGGAGAACTCCGTTCCACCTTGCCCGCCGTTGCCGGTGCGGCCGCCCTGCAGAGGCGGATCCAGGGACTTCTGTTCTACCGACTTCTCATGGCCGTCTTTTTCCTAACCCTCACCCTCCTGTGCGAGTTCCGAGGGCGGGAAAGTCCGGCCTCCTCCCCGTTGGAACCCCTCTACGTCTTCTCAGGGGTGCTATTCGTCTTCACCCTCGTGGGCGTGGTGAGCCTTCGCCGCGTCCGCCGTCTCGAAACCTTCGCCTACGCTCAGCTCTTCTTCGACGTGGCGGCGGTCACGGCCGTGATCCTTCTCACCGGCGGGGTGGACAGTTCCTTTTCCTTTCTTTACATGCCCGTTATCATCAGCGCCGCCGTCCTGACGCAACGCCGCGGAAGCCTCTGGATCGCGTCGGCGACCTGCCTCGCCTACGGCCTGGTGATGGACCTCCAGTATTTCGGATGGCTCACACCCTACGCTTACTTCGTGGACGGCGCACCTCCGCGCGACAGCGGCGCCTTCTTCTACGCGCTTGTCATGCACATGGCCGCGTTCTTTCTGGTGGCGTTTCTCAGCGGATATCTGGCGGAAGAACTTCAGAAGTCCAGCCGGGAAGTGAAGCGCCAGAAGCGCGACCTCTGTCGCATCGAAGCGCTCTACCGGAGCATCGTGACCCGGATGGGAAGCGGGCTGCTAGGGCTCGCAACCGACGGTACGGTCCAGTACGGCAACCGCGCCGCCGAGGAAATCCTCGGCCGCCCGTTGGGAACCCTCATCGGCCGGCACGTGAGCGAGATCTTTCCTTCGCTGAGAGCGGACGTGGAAACCAAGGTCGAACCGGAAGAGACGGGAACGTCCTCCCGGGGGAAGGAATTGCGCTACGACGCCCCCGACGGGCGGTGCGCCCACCTGGCCTACACGCTGTCGAAGCTGCAGCCCGGTGAAGGCGAAAACGGCCTGGAGGGTTGGATCTTGATTTTTCAGGATCAGACCGCTTACAAGGCCTTGGAAGAACACCTCCGGAGACTGGAACAACTGGCGTTTGCGGGAAAGATGGCCGCGGAAGTGGTCCATGAAATTAAAAACCCGCTCGCCGCCATCAGCGGAGCGGTCCAAATCCTCCAGGCGGACCTGGAAGACGATCCGTTGAAGGCGCGGCTCGGCGCGATCCTTACGCGGGAAATAGATCGCGTGAACGAGCTGGTGAGCCAGTTCCTGTGGCTTGCTCGCGAACCTCAGAAGGCAGGGTTCAAGGAGTCTGTGGCGGTGACCGAAGCGATTGAAGAGGTGCTGGCGGGTTTGGAGCGCGAAGGGCGGCTTCTGCCGCAGCATCGGGTGCACGTGGCGGTCGGCCCCGATGAATGCG
The DNA here is from genome assembly GCF_005377625.1 of Desulfoglaeba alkanexedens ALDC. Classification (GTDB taxonomy): domain Bacteria; phylum Desulfobacterota; class Syntrophobacteria; order Syntrophobacterales; family DSM-9756; genus Desulfoglaeba; species Desulfoglaeba alkanexedens. The sequence goes on from NZ_CP040098.1 coordinate 2,432,894, forward strand.
TCGTCATCAACCGGAGCCACTTCCGCCGGGTTCTTGAGAATGTGCTTTTGAACTCCCTGGAATCGATGCCGGGTGAGGGAACGGTTACCATCCGTTCGATTCGTGAAGGGTCGAAGGGAAACGGGACCGCCTTTCTTCGACTCGATGTTCAGGACACCGGCACCGGTATCGCCAGGGATGCTACAGACAGGATCTTCGAACCCTTCTTCACCACCAAGGAAAGCGGCCTCGGGCTGGGTTTGAGCATCGTCTATCGCCTCATGGAAACCGCCGGGGGGCGGGCCGAAGTGCGGGGCACCTCGCCGCAGGGCACCTGTTTTTCCCTCCTTTTTCCTCTTTCCTGATTTTTACCCCTTGCAAAGCGCCGCCGTTGGGATTATATAGCACTCGTTTTCAACGAGTGCTAACAGACGGACGCGTGCCGGTGAAAGCCGGCGACTCCAAACCCCAAGATGGACGAAAGGAGTGAAGCCTATGAACCTCAAGCCCCTCAATGACCGTGTCATCGTGAAACGGATCGAAGAGGAAGAAAAGACCGCCGGCGGGATCATCATTCCGGACACCGCCAAGGAAAAACCCATCCAGGGCGAAATCCTCGCCGTAGGAAGCGGAAAGCTCATGGAAGACGGCAGCCGCCGCCCCTTGGACGTCAAGGCCGGCGACCGCGTTCTTTTCAGCAAGTACGCCGGCACCGACGTGAAGGTCGAAGGACAGGAACTCCTCATCATGCGCGAAGACGATATTCTCGCCATCATCGAAAAGTAATCGGCTGCCGAGGTTGTGGCCTCAGTCCAACCCAATGAAACACTGAACCCTTTCGAGAGGAGGTCTGTCTTATGGCAAAACAGTTGATCTACGATGTGAAAGCCCGGGAAGCGCTGCTGAACGGTGTCAATATCCTGGCGGATGCCGTCAAGGTGACCCTCGGACCCAAGGGTCGTAACGTGGTCATCGAAAAGGCCTTCGGCGGCCCGACTGTGACCAAGGACGGCGTCACGGTGGCCAAGGAGATCGAACTCGAAGACAAGTTCGAAAACATGGGCGCCCAGATGGTCAAGGAAGTCGCCAGCAAGACCAGCGACGTGGCCGGCGACGGAACAACCACCGCCACCATCCTGGCCCAGTCCATCTATTATGAAGGGTCCAAGCTGGTGACCGCGGGCGCCAATCCCATGGCCCTCAAGCGGGGGATCGAAAAGGCCGTCAAGCTGGTGGTCGACGAGCTGAAGAAGATCAGCAAGCCCACCAAGGACCAGAAAGAGATCGCTCAGGTCGGGACCATTTCCGCCAACAACGATCCCACCATCGGCAACATCATCGCCGAGGCCATGAACAAGGTGGGCAAGGAAGGTGTCATCACGGTGGAAGAGGCCAAGGGGATGGAAACGACCCTGGAAGTGGTCGAAGGGATGCAGTTCGACCGCGGCTACATTTCGCCGTACTTTGTGACCGACCCCGAAAAGATGGAAGTGGTCCTGAACGAACCCCTCATTCTTGTGCACGAAAAGAAGATCAGCAACATGAAGGATCTTCTGCCGGTTCTGGAACAGATCGCCAAGATGGGGCGGCCCCTTCTGATCATCGCCGAAGACGTGGAAGGCGAGGCGCTCGCCACCCTGGTGGTCAACAAGCTGCGCGGCACCCTCCAGGTCTGCGCCGTGAAGGCTCCGGGCTTCGGTGACCGCCGAAAGGCCATGCTTGAAGACATCGCCATCCTCACCGGCGGCCAGGTCATCAGCGAAGAAAAGGGGATCAAGCTCGAAAGCGTGAACCTGAACGATCTGGGAAGCGCCAAGACCGTGCGCGTGGACAAGGACAACACCACCATCATCGACGGCGCCGGAGACCGGAAGGCTCTGGAGGGCCGGGTGCGCCAGATTCGGACCCAGATCGAGGAGACCACGAGCGACTACGATCGTGAAAAGCTCCAAGAACGGCTGGCCAAGCTGGTGGGCGGCGTGGCGGTCATCAGCGTGGGCGCTGCGACGGAATCCGAAATGAAGGAAAAGAAGGCCCGGGTGGAAGACGCGCTCAATGCGACGCGGGCCGCTGTGGAAGAAGGCATCGTTCCTGGCGGCGGTGTCGCCTATCTGCGCTGCCTGGGTGCCCTGGAAAACCTCGACGTGGATCAGGAAGAAAAACTGGGCGCCAATATCATCCGCCGGGCTCTGGAAGAACCCGCCCGCCAGATTGCCAATAACGCCGGCGAAGAAGGTTCCGTGATCGTCCAGAAGATCAAGGGCGAAAAGGATGCCTTCGGTTTCAACGCCGAAACCGGCGAATTCTGCGACTTGATCGAAGCCGGGGTCATCGACCCCACCAAGGTGACCCGTTCCGCGCTCCAGAACGCCGCCAGCGTGGCCGCTCTCATGCTCACCACCGAATGCATGGTGGCCGATATTCCCAAGAAGGACGAGAAGCCTGAAATGGGCGGTGCCGGCGGCATGGGCGGCATGGGCGGCATGTACTAAACATCGGCTTCAAACCGAAGGAAACCGGTCGGCACCGCGCTTCCAGGCGTGGTGCCGAAGCGAACCACACCCCGGAGGGCGCAGAGGAAGGCCTTTTCTCTGCGCCCTTGGTGTCTCTGCGGTGGTTTCTCTCTTCGCCGACTTTCCTCCTCGTTCCCAACCTCCAGCCCGGGAACGGCGTCATGGGAATCGAAGCTGGAGCTTCTGCACAGTTGTGTTCCCAAGCTGGAGCGTGGGAACAAGGTCAAAAAATCCCCCTCTCCCTTGATGGGAGAGGGTTGGGGTGAGGGTGAGAAAATTAACGTATGTCAATCAGTTACGTTCCCCTCCCCTTAATCCCCTCCCACAAGGGGAGGGGATTAAGGGGAGGGGGCGCCGACTTTTCCTGGAGCGGATGTCGCGAACTCCGTCTTGACTCCGAGTCGGGCTGTGCTAAAAATATCCGTTCTGTTTTCGGACGGTTGCAGGCGCGACTATTCCTTCGGTTACGGCTCGGCATCAAGGAGGCGTTGGCGGCATGGGAAAAACCCAAGGCAAAACCCTGAATTACAAGGATACTCTGAATCTTCCGAAGACCGCGTTTCCCATGAAGGCGAATCTCGCGAAGCGAGAACCGGAAATCCTCGCCGCATGGGAAGCAATGGGTCTCTACAGGGAGCTGCGAACGCGGAGCAAGGGCCGGCCGCGCTACATTCTTCATGACGGCCCGCCCTACGCCAACGGCCACATCCACCTGGGGACCGCTCTCAACAAGATTTTGAAGGACATGATCGTCAAGAACCGCCAGATGAGCGGTTTCGATGCCGTCTACGTTCCCGGCTGGGACTGTCACGGGCTTCCCATCGAACACCAGGTGGACAAGGAACTGGGCGAGCGGAAAAAGGACATGACCCAGGTGGAAATCCGCCGGCACTGCCGTCGCTACGCAGAAAGGTTCATCGACATCCAGCGCGAGGAGTTCAAGCGCCTGGGGGTTCTGGGGGAATGGGAAAACCCATACCTCACCATGTCCTACGATTACGAAGCCACCATCGCCCGGGAGCTGGGACGGTTTTTCGAACTCGGGAGTGTGGTGCGGAGCAAGAAGCCCATCTACTGGTGTGCTGACTGCCGCACGGCGCTGGCCGAAGCGGAAGTGGAATACCGTGATCACCTGTCGCCTTCCATCACGGTGAAGTTTCCCATGGAAGCGGAAAGCGCGGCGAAATTCCCGGAACTTTCCGGACGCGAGGTCTCCGTCCTGATCTGGACCACCACCCCGTGGACCCTCCCCGCGAACCTCGCCATCACGCTGCATCCTGACTTCACTTACGTGGCCGTGGAAGCGGGCGGGGAAATCTTCATCCTGGCGGAAGGACTCCTGGAAACGTGCATGAGCGCTTTCGGCATCAGCGATTTCAAGGTCCTTCGAACGTTCCGGGCCGGGGAACTCCAGGGCCTTCGCTGCCGTCATCCCTTTCTGGATCGGACGTCTCTCATCGTTCTGGGCGCCCATGTGACCCTGGAAGCCGGGACGGGCTGCGTGCACACGGCTCCGGGACATGGCCGGGAAGACTACGACATGGCCCTGGAATACGGTTTGGATGTGTATTCGCCCGTAGACGATGAAGGGCGCTTCCTCGATGAGGTCCCCTTCTTTGCCGGCATGCGCGTTTTCGAAGCCAACAAGGCCGTCAATGCCAAGCTGCGGGAAATGGGGCGGCTGGTCCATGAAACGGAAATCGAGCACAGCTATCCTCACTGCTGGCGGTGCAAGCAGCCGGTTATTTTCCGAGCCACCGAACAGTGGTTCATTTCCATGGAAAAGAACGATCTGCGGCAGAAGGCGCTTCAGGCCATCGACGAGGTGCAGTGGGTTCCAACCTGGGGCCGGGACCGCATTTACCAGATGATCGAGAACCGGCCGGACTGGTGTATTTCCCGTCAGCGCGCGTGGGGGGTCCCCATCACCGTCTTCACCTGTTCCCAGTGCGGAGGACTCCTGGCATCCCCCGAAATCTTCGCTCACGTGGTGAAGCTTTTCGAAGCCGAGGGGGCGGACTGTTGGTTCGATCGGCCGGCGGATCAACTGTTGCCGGAAGGGACGGTCTGCCCGCAGTGCGGCGGCCGAACCTTCGCCAAGGAAAACGACATCCTGGACGTCTGGTTCGATTCCGGGGTGTCTCACGCGGCCGTGCTTGAAAAGCGGCCGTATCTTCGGTGGCCCGCCGATCTCTACCTGGAAGGAAGTGACCAACACCGCGGCTGGTTTCATTCATCGCTCCTGGCGTCGGTTGGAACCCGCGGCCGTGCGCCTTACCGAGCGGTCCTGACCCATGGGTTCGTGGTGGACGGGCAGGGCTACAAGATGTCCAAGTCGCTGGGGAACGTGATCGTGCCCGACGAAATCATCCGAGACTACGGGGCTGAGATCTTGCGGCTCTGGGTTTCCGCGGAAGACTACCGGGACGATATCCGGATTTCCCCCGATATCCTGAAGCGGTTGAGCGAGGCCTACCGGCGCATCCGAAACACCTGGCGCTTTCTGCTCGGCAATCTCCACGACTTCGATCCATCGAAGGATTCCGTTCCCTACGGTGAGATGGAAGAACTGGATCGCTTCGCTCTGCATCAGCTCCAGGAACTGATCGAAAAGGTTCGGCGGGCTTACGACCGTTTCGAATTCCACCGCGTGACCCACGCCGTTCACAACTACTGCGTGGTGGATCTCAGCGCGTTCTACCTGGATGTTCTGAAAGACCGGTTGTACACGTCGGCTGCCAAAAGCGCCGAAAGACGTTCCGCTCAGACGGCTCTGCACGCCATCCTCACGGCGCTTCTTCGCCTGATGGCCCCCATCCTTTCCTTTACGGCGGAAGAGGCCTGGTGGCATCTTCCGGCAAAGGGCTCGGCGAGCGTGCATATGGAGGTTTTTCCGGACCCGGATCCGGCCCTGAAGGACGAGGCCCTGAACCGGAGATGGCAGAAGATTCTGGCGATGCGTAGCGATGTGAGCCGAGCCCTGGAAGCCGCGCGCCGCGAAAAGATCATCGGCCACCCCCTGGACGCCCGTGTCCGATTGCGGCTTCCCCCGGAACTCCAGGAGGAGTTTGCCGGCCAGGAAGAATTGCTCCGGACCGTTTTCATCGTTTCCGCCGTGGAGTGTACGGATGACGCGGCGCGGCTCTCCGAGCCGCCGGCCGGTGAAGCCGTTCCCGGACTTCTGGTGGGAGTCACCCCGGTGGACGCGCCGAAGTGTGAACGCTGCTGGGTCAGGTCACCAACGGTAGGGGATGCGGCCGAACACCCCACGGTGTGCGGGCGTTGTGTGCGGGTGCTGGAAGGGGACGGAGCCTGAAATGCTTCGAAAAGCGTCCGGCCCGAAGGAAACATTCCAGTCTCCCGCCGGGTTGCTGGTCGCCCTGGCGGGTGGAACCCTTCTTCTGGACCAGGTGACAAAATTTGTCATCGCCCGGTTTCTCCCGCTTTACACGCACCAGGAGGTCGTTCCGGGGTTCTTCAACCTGGTCCACGTGCGAAATACCGGGGCGGCTTTCAGTTTTCTCGCCGGTTCCCCGACGCTGGGGCGGCAGGTCTTCTTCATCGGAGTCGGAGTTGTGGCGGCGGGGGCCTTGCTGTACCTCTATCGGACGACGGGAGGGCGGGAAAAGGCGAAACGGGCCGCTTTGGCTCTCATCTTGGGGGGAGCGCTGGGAAATCTCGTCGACCGGCTCCGGTTGGGCGCCGTGGTGGATTTCCTGGACTTCCATATCGGTCCGTACCATTGGCCGGCTTTCAACGTGGCCGACAGCGCCATCACGGTAGGGGCCGGCATCCTCCTCATTTCCATTCTTCGATCACGATGACCGGGCGCTCGACGTTCGCCGCCTTTTCGATCATTGTTTGGCCGTTTCCTCTTTTTTCAACCAGACAGAAGCCGTCTTGTAGGACCAGTCCCGGGCGTCGCTATCCCAAAACCGCTCCTGGATCACCAAGCGGTCCGGGAGGATGTCCACCACCACGCCGTCGTTTTTGCCCATGAGCGTCCCCACCTGAACGATGTAGCCCTTCCCCGCCGCGTCTTCCACCAAGGCGCGCTTTCCCATCTCGCCCAGTAGAATCGCCCGTAGTCCTCTTTCGATCTCGTCGAGGCTCATTTTCTGAAGCGGCGTGAGGGGGCGTTGAGGCCCGGGCGGCAGGGTGCCTTCATCCATGGGTGCAAACTCGGGAGCGGTGGTTCCAGGCGTAATGAACGGAACGAACGGATTCAGCATGCCCCGCGGATGGTAGTGGAACGCATCGGAAAGCAACGCTTCAAGCTGCCGTTTCCTGAGGACCAGCATCTCCTCCGGGGACAGTTCCTCCGTCGCTTCGGAAGGTTCGGGCTCAAGCACCTCCGATGCTTGGGACGTGAGCGGCGCTTCCTGGGACGGTACTTCGGCCGGAGGCGTTTGCTGAGCGAAGGCGTCGCAAGGCGCGAAGGGCATGCCGGCCGAAAACACCAGGATCAGTGAAAGGGCCAGGATCATCGCCCGTCCTCCTGCGCATTTCAAGGCGCACGCTCCTTGACGCGTGGAGTCCGTCCTTTTCCCGCTTCCTTATACACGTTTTTCCCCTCGTTCCCAAGCTCCAGATTGGGAACCGCCTCATGGGAATCGAAGCTGGAGCTTCTGCACAGCTGTGTTCCCAAGCTGGAGCTTGGGAACAAGAAGAAAAAAACGGAATGCGGTGGTACGAACCTGCCGGAACCCCGCCCGCCTTCAAACGGAAGGCGTCTATGGCCTTTTATCGGCCGTTTTTTCGGATGTATTGAGTGTTCGTTGCCTTGTTTCCCCGGCGATCTTTGGCCCCTGTGCCGTGCCCGAGGCGCGAAACGGCCGGCGGAAAAATCCCCCTCTCCCCCCTCCCCTTAATCCCCTCCCACAAGGGGAGGGGAAATAGGATTGCCCTCGTTCGCAAGCTAGGGCTTGCGACCAAGGTCAAAAAATCCCCCTCTCCCCCCTCCCCTTAATCCCCTCCCACAAGGGGAGGGGAAATAGAACTCCCCTCGTTCCCAAGCTAGGGCTTGGGAACAAGGTCAAAAAATCCCCCTCTCCCTTGATGGGAGAGGGTTGGGGTGAGGGTGAGAAAATTAACGCTTGTCAATCAGTTACGTTCCCCTCCCCTTAATCCCCTCCCACAAGGGGAGGGGAAATAGAATTCCCGTCGTTCCCAAGCTCTGGCTTGGGAACAAGGGGGAACGGTGTTCCACGCCCGAAAGTCGGCGCCGCAGCAGGTTGTCCCGAAACTGACAAAAAACGTCACCTGCCTTCCCGGATTCGTCAGTCGGCCGGGGACGGTCTCTCGGTCCGGCGTAGCCAAGTGGTTGAAACGTCATGCCTATTTCTTTCGCCGTTTGGTGGCGCATGCATTGCTTAAGTGAAAATCCGGAACGGCCGATTGTGTAGGCGAAGGATCGACCCATTTTGAACCGGGAAAGGAGGGCTGTTCCAAAAAAGGCAGGGGCGAAACCGTGTGTGAGGAAGACATCCCGAAAGCAGGCAACTCAACGGAGGAATCACCATGTTCATCAAAATGAAGGAGAGTAAAGGCTTCACTCTGGTGGAACTCATGGTCGTGGTGGCCATCATCGGCATTTTGGCCGCCGTGGCCATTCCTGCCTACCAGCGCTACGTTGCCAGGGCCCGCTTCCAACAGCTAGTGATTCCGGGTGTGCGCGGCATCCTCACTGGTCTCACGACTTACTACAGCGTGAAGGGTGACTTACCGACCGGCGACACCACACTGGAGAATATTACCAGTGACGCCGACTCGAGGTGCTTTAATGTGACTTGGCCAGCCGACTGGGACTCTAACGGCTCCTTCACCGTTACTTTGGACCCTGACGGAGCGGGTACCTGCACACCTCTCGCCAAACTCAAGAAGTCAGGAAGCGACGCCGACACTCTCTCGTTTAACGTCGTCGCGGACACCCAGGGAGGCAAAGGTCTCATCTGGCATTACAGCGGTGACCTGGCCGAAGAAATGGGTTTGGAATAGCGCTGCATCGGCCAAGACCCTTGGCTCGTGAGACCACGGGGCGCCCGGATGGGTGCTCCCCGGTTCCATCCATGGCAGGCGGTTCACGACGGAGCCGGCGACGGAAATGAAAAAACACAATATCTATACCGCGTTTCTCTTTCTGCTCCTTCTCTTTTCGGCTTACAGCAACACCTTCAGCGCAACGCCCGCATTGGACGATTTTCACACTTTCGTGAGGAACCCTTCAGTCCATATCGATGATCTTTCGCCGGCCTCCATTCGAGAGGTCATGGACTCGCATTTTGGGCTGCCGCGATTCATCCCCATGCTGACTTTTGCCTTGGACTACCATTTCGGCGGCGGGAAACTGGTGTCCTTTCATGTCACCAACCTCCTGATCCATGCGCTTTGCGCCCTGGCGGTCTATTCTCTGATCAGCCAGCTGTTTCAGGTGGCGCTCTCGCGCGATTCGGATGCGCCGGGTCCCGGTGTGAGCCGCTTTCTGGCCTTGTGCGCCACGGGGATCTGGGCCTTGAACCCGGTGCAGACCAATGCGGTGACGTATCTGGTTCAGCGCATGGCGGCTCTTCAGGCGCTCTTTTTCATCTCGAGCGTCAGTTTCTATGTGGTCGGTCGGAGGCGGCGGATGGCCGCGGGAACGTCGAAAGGAGCGGGGTGGTGGTATGCGGCGTCGCTTCTTGCAGGGACGGCGGCTTTCCTTTCCAAGGAAAACTCGGCCATGCTTCCCTTTATGCTGGTATTTACCGAAATGTGGCTGTTTCGAGGCGAACTTGTCCTCAAGGCGTGGAACGGACTGAGAAGGCGGCCCGGATGGGTCCAGGCGGTTCTGGCGCTCTTGGTGCTTGCCGTCTGCATTGAGGCTGCGTCGGTGGCATTGGGAATGGCCCGCGGCTACGGCGGGCGTCATTTCACGCTGGAAGAGCGCCTGCTGACCCAGACGAGGGTCGTTCTCTGGTACGTGGGGCTGTTCTTCCTGCCCTTGCCGAGTCGGCTGTCCCTTGAGCACGATGTCGTCCTTTCCCGCTCCCTTCTGAACCCGCCGACCACGTTGCTCAGCCTTGCCGCCATCGTGCTGGCGCTTTTTCTTATCATCCGATTCCGCAAGAAGCACGTCCTCCTGACCTTCGGAGGCCTATGGTTCTTCGTGAACCTGGTGATCGAGTCGACCTTTGTCCCTCTGGAACTGGTTTTCGAACATCGACTGTATCTTCCGTCCGTCGGTTTGGTCGTGACGGCGGTGATCCTCCTTTACAGGTCGGTCCAGTGGATCTTCAAGAATGCGGGGCACCGGGAGCAGGTCAAGGTGGTCTGGGCGGCCTGTTCGTTGCTGTGCGCGCTCCTCTCTCTGATGACTTATGCGAGAAACGAGGCGTGGGCCACGCCCCTTTCGATCTATGGCGATGCCGTGGCCAAGGCTCCGGAGCATCCCAGGGCGCGGGCCAACCTGGCCATGTCCCTGGTGAGGTACGGGCATCATGACGTGGGAATCGAGCAGGCGGAAGCGGCCATCGCACTGATGCAGAAAGGCTTCGAGAAGTATTACGTGGCCGGGACGGCGATGCTCCTGGGTTATCTCAGCGAAGACCGGTATCAGGAAGGCATCGAGCGGGGCCGGTCACTGCTTCAGGAGGTGCCGCAGGGGTCCGATGCGGCCAGCCTCCCCAATTTCCTCCTTGCGCTGTCGGAGTGCCATCGGAAGCAGGGAGAACTTCGCGAAGCCTTCGATCTGACGATCAAGGCGCTGGAGACGATGAATCACCTGCCGGCCAGACTGTCGAAGAAATGGCTCGTAGCGTGGCAGCTGAAAAAGATCGTGGAAGAGGCGGCAGATGAGGGGATCGACCTGGATGGAGACGGGAGACCCGATCCGGGACAGCTGACCGCGGGGGCCTGGGTCGGCGCACTTCTCTTTTCGTTGAACGAAACCAAGGAAGCGGTCGAAGTCCTCCAGGCCGCTTCGGCGGAAAACCCGGATCAGCACGAGGTCCAGCGCCTGCTTCAACTGGCCGTGCTCACCGAGGAGAAAAATCGAATTCAGGCGGCCCGGTGGTCCTTTACCCGAAAGTACCTGAAAAATCCCTTTTCGCCTTTCAATGCGCTGATGGCGGGAGCCCTGTGGATTCAGAGAGAACCTTCGCTCCGGTGGTTCGAACCCTTGGGGATGCGACTGCTGGAGGGTGCTCTGGCTCTCGATGAAACGGCCGTGGACGCGCTCCTGTTGAAGGGGTGGTACGCCTACGAGCGAGGCGACGTCCATGAGGCGGTGGATGCAGCGAAGCGGGCCATCGAAAGGGATCCTCAGTACGCCAAGGCCTGGCTCGGACTGGGATTCTTCGCTTCCGGGGCCGGTTCCTTTGAAACGGCCAAGGCCGCCTTTGAACAGACATTGGAACTCTACCCGGGATATCCCAAGCGAGCGGCCGTCGAGGGCATGATCCAGGGCCTGGTGGCTCGAATGAGGGAGGACGCCGAGCAGACGGTTTCGTTCGAGCGGCTTCCCCAGGGATGACTTCTTTCGCCCGGGCGCGAAAGAAATTGGTAGCGTTCTAAAGTGGAGACCTTAAGCAAAAGGATAACGAGGGTGAAAAAATCCCCCTCTCCCTTGATGGGAGAGGGTTGGGGTGAGGGTGATAAAATCAATGTATGTCAATCAGTTACATTCCCCTCCCCTTAATCCCCTCCCACAAGGGGAGGGGAAATAGAATTTCACCTTGTTCCCAAGCTCCAGCTTGGGAACACAAGTGTGGAGAAGCTCCAGCTTCGATTCCCATGAAGCCGTTCTTAAGCCGGAATCGGGAAGGTTTGCACCTGATTATTGAAATGTTAGGACGGTGCGTGCATGGGCGGAGGGACCCTTCGGCGGTATCGGCGGGTATCCAAGGGCGAGGGCAACCAGATGGGGGCACCATGGTGACAGCCTCACAGGGAAGATCTTTCGGAGCGGGGGACAAAACGAGCGGACGAGCCGGTTTCACGCTGGTTGAACTCATGGTCGTTGTCGCGATCATGGGAATCCTGGCTGCCGTTGCGGTTCCACACTACTTCAACTACGTGAACCAGTCCCATCAGAGCGAGCCGGTGTGGCGGCTCATGAATGCCAAGATGGATCAGGAAATCTTTTGGGAAGAAAACAATCGATATGCCGGAACCATCGGTTGTCTCGCATCGTTCGGGAACGACTGCGGCATCACGGCCTACAGCACTCAAAACGGCTACGAGATCACGATAACCTCCGCGGGGACGACTTCGTATACGATCGAGGCTAAAAAGAAGGTCTACGATTACGCTCCGACGGATATCATTCGGCTCGAGGTGACCGCCGAGACGCCCGATGCGTTGCCGGATGTCGTCAATCCCGAGGCCATTGAATTTTCGGTGTTCAAATGGATTCTCGAGTGAGGTCCATGGCATTCAGGGGATGGAATATCGCCGTCGTCGTTTTTGCGGCCGTGGCCGGGTTTCTGCTGTTTGGATGTTCCGCTGACCCCCGGGAAGACGCGGGCGTTCAGTCCCGCGGGAAGCATTCCGATACCCCTCGATCCGAGGAAGGTGTCCGGACGGCGGAATCGGCAAGCGTTCCGGCGAGGCGGGCCGAAGGATCCGGGTTGCAGGAACGGGTTCGGATCGAGGCCATAGCCTTTGAGCCTTCGGTGCCGGTTACAGGCGACCGGCTGCGGGCGACCGTTGAGCTCGACAATCCGGATGGCGCCGATGTCCGGCTCATCCATCGCTGGAAGGTCAACGGCGAGACGGTTTCCGAGGCTGAGAGCGACACCCTGGAGCACCCGCTGAGGTTCGGCGATTTTGTGGAACTGGAGGTGGTTCCGGTGACCGCGGCCGGCGAAGGCCGGCGACTCAGTGAATCCATCTCCGTCGCCAATGCGCCGCCGTTCATGAAACTGACAGGGCAGGAAGTGGATGGAGCGTCCACGTACACGGCGGGGCTCGAGGTGGAAGATCCTGAAGGCGACGCAGTGGTTCTGGAGTTGCGGGAAGGACCGGAAGGCATGCGGCTGGATCCGTCAATGGGGCGGCTGATCTGGCCGATTCCTGAAAACGTGGAAGGGTCGTTTGATGTGGCCGTTTCCGGCCAGGACACCCATGGAGGGGAGTCTCTTCTGAGGTTTCAGGTGAAGGTCTCGAGAATGCCGAATCCGGCGGGGCGGAACCCATGACCCGGAGACGATCCAAAGCCCAGGACGGCATGACCCTGGTGGAACTGATGGTGGTGGTGGCACTCGTCGCCACTCTCTTGGCGTTGAGTGCCTGGGGACTGGGCGGTCCCATCGGCGAAGAACGCCTGCGTTCGACGGCGCGTTTACTCGTTTCACACCTGGAAGAAGCGAAGATGCTGGCCCGGGAAAAAGGGATCGACCACACCGTTGTCTTCAATCCCAACAACCGAGAGTACCGGGTTTTTCGCGACAGCAATGAGGATGGGAACCTGGACGGCGGGGAAACGGTTGTCCGAACGGTTCAGCTGCCGGAAGATGTGACCATTTCAAGTAATAAGCCCTTCCTGCGGTTTAATTCCCGGGGCAGGGCTGAAGTCACATTGGCGACCATCACCGTCAAGTCCACTAAATCGGATTCTGAAATGACGGTCTCGGTTAATCTCCTCGGGCGAGTAGAATTGAAATGACCCACCGGCCTTCGGAAGGTTTTACGCTCATCGAGGTCATGGTGTCGCTCATGATCCTGGGGGTGAGTCTTTTGAGCCTCTGGGGCTTTCACTGGACTTCCCAGCCTATCAATATGAAGAACAGCAGGGAAACCACGGCGCTCTTCCTGGCTGAAGACAGGCTCGAGAATTTTCGGGCTGCAGCCGAAGGCGGCATTGCTCTTCCCGCAGGAACCACCACGGAGAGCCTGCCGTTTGGAAACATAAATTTTGTCAGAACATCCACCGTGACCCAAGAGTATCCCTCCAACATTGAGATCAAGGTGGAATGGCAGGAGAAGTGCGCTATGCAAGGCTCGGTTGTGCTCCGGACCTTTATTGTATTGCCCAGTGACCTTGCGGGGGAAGGGGCGTGAAACGATCTTCGGTTGAACCCATGCGCCGATCCATGGGCATGACGTTGGTTGAGCTCATGGTTTCTTTGTGTATCCTCGCCATTGTCATGGTGGCGGTCGTGGGTATCTTCGGTGCACAATATCGAAACATGGGGCGGGATCACGGTATCAAGGAAGCAACCCGGGAAGGCCAGATCATTTTTGAATTTCTCAGGCTGGATCTCATGGAGGCCGGATGGTCGGTGGCGCCGGAGATGTCCTTTTACTTTGAAGATGGCGGAACGGGGCGCAGTGACAAGATTTACATCAATGATACGGCGCTCATCGATATTGACGAGGACGAGCACATGGATCAGCTGATTTCGGAAGACTGTCCCGGCTGCAGCCGCATTGAGGCGGGTTCGGGAACGAGTTCGGTCACCGTGAACGAGCTGGATGTCAATGGGGACGGTAAAAATGATTTTCGGGGTGCCGCCTATCAATTTGTGATTTCGGACGACGGTCTTTCCAAGGTAGCCAAAATTAACACGGTTTCCGGTAACCAGCTCAACCTGGAAGTTGAGCTCGGCGGCACCTGGCTGGCTCCCGCCGTCTACTATTGCGTCGACGACGGCAACGCGGACTGCCACCCTGATTCTTCTACGGACCCCCTCTGGGTGTTGCGGCGAAGCGATCGAAGTTCCGGGGGGCGTCAAGTGGTTGCGGAAAACGTGGTGGACCTGCAGGTCGCCTACCGGGATGCCGACGGAGAATACTGGTACGGTGAGGCGGGATGTGATGGAAGCGGCACGGGTCCTGGAAAATGCGAGATGAGCCCCTTCGATCCTCGAAGTATCGATCTCGTGCGCCTCACGCTGGTGGTGCGGAGCAGGCATCAGAGTCGCGATCTTCTGGGGGATCCCCGGTATTGCCGCCCGGCGGTGGAAAACCGCGAGGCGGGCGTCGGTCCGGACGAATGCGGCCGCATCTACCAGGTGTTTTCCATGATGATCCATCCCCGGAACAACTGAGAAGAACGCCTTAGGATTTGGAGTGAACCGTGCGTCGGTCCATGTCTGAAATGGTCGGGAACCAGGACGGGCTCGCCATGGTCCTGGCGATGTCGCTTGTCGCCCTGCTTTCCGTTCTGGGCATCTGGATGATTGTGGAAAGCGGAAACACCTACCGGATGACTCAATCGGTCGAGCGCAACGCGGTCACGTTCAACCTCGCGGAGGGAGCATTGGAACTGAGCTGGCAATACCTTCTAGAGAAATCCAACGAAGACCTTCTCAGGAACGTGAAGGACGTCCGGCAACAGCAAGAAGTGACGCCGACCGGTATCGCGTATATGGCTTCCGACCAAGAGGTGGTCCCAGGGCATCCGGAATCAGGGATGGTGACCCCGGTGCTGATTTTCGAGGATTCAAGGGTCCTTCCGGGTTGGGACATCAGCAAGTTTCGAGGCTACTACTACCGGGCCGAAGGGAAAGGCGTCAAACCTTTGCCCGGAAGCCGCGGCGACGCCAAGACGGAGGTACTCAGAGTCGTCCAAAAGATAGGCCAGGTCCGCCCGCGTTGAATCAGGGCTTCCACCTTGTTCCCAAGCTCCAGCTTGGGAACACAGTTGTGCAGAAGCTCCAGCTTCGATTCCCATGAGGCCGTTCCCAAGCCAGAGCTTGGGAACGAGTGGAATTCTATTTCCCCTCCCCTTGTGGGAGGGGATTAAGGGGAGGGGAATGTAACTGATTGACATACGTTAATTTTCTCACCCTCACCCCAACCCTCTCCCATCAAGGGAGAGGGGGATTTTTTGACCTTGTTGCCAAGCTGTACCTTCCACCTTGTTCCCAAGCTCCAGCTTGGGAACGAGGGGAAACGGAGCTGATGCGCTTGCTGCTTCAAGGCCATCTGGTTCTACCTCAGAGGGTCACCCTGGATGTCGTTCTAAAAGATCCGCACCTTACTCCTTGAGCCGCTGCAACAGTCTTTCTTTCGACATCACGCCCAGGTGGTAAGTGCCGTCGGGAAATATGTAAGCCGGTGTACCCGCAATGCCTTTGCTTGAAAGGAAACCGACGGTTTCTTCGATGAGCCTGCGGCCTTCGTCGCACTGGTTGTCCGACTGGTATCCCGAACGAAATTCGTGCATGCCCTTCTTGTCGCAAATCACTGAAATGCACAGTTCCTTGGCGCCCTTGTGGGAGGCGAGGGGAAAGAAGAGAATCTTGGCCGACAGGTCCCCGTTTTGCGCCATATCTTCCAGGATCTTTTCGGCTCGAGCGCAATAAGGACACTGAGGATCCGTGGCCAGGTAGACCACCGGTTCCTGGTCTCCCAGGCGCAAAGCCGCCAGATCTTCCAGCTTCTTCATTTCTTCGGCGGTAAATCGGTTGCCGGCTTCCGTGGCTCGGCGCGTCAAGTTGACGCCGCGCTCAACGTCGATGATTTCACCCAGAAAGAAAAAGGCACCGTCTTTGTCCACGTAAAAGATACGCTGCTGCCCCTTGAAGAGCACCTGCACTTCGCACCAGCCGGATACGGGAGCCGGCTGCACGCTTCTGATTTCGGCCTCTTTTGGGAAGACTCTGGAGGCGAGGCTTCTCACATGCTCCAGATCCGGGCAATCCCCGGAAGTCCCTTCCGTCTGCGGCGGAGCAGCGGCGGCCGCCGCGAAAAACAAGAGGACCAAGAGGCACAGACATCGCCGGAAACGTAAGGTACCTGATCTCATTGCAGCTTCCCCTTCCTTCTCTTGGTGGAGCGCCCTTGCCCGCGACCCGTAGAACCGGCAATCCCGCGTTGACCTTGATCGCCGGCAAGTAGGGGCGCAGCGCCGCTGCGCCCCTACAGGGGATCGGCCCGGTTCCACCTTCTCCCCCCTCCCCTTAATCCCCTCCCACAAGGGGAGGGGAAATCGAATTCCACCTTGTTCCCAAGCTCCAGCTTGGGAACACAACTGTGCAGAAGCTCCAGCTTCGATTCCCATGAGGCGGTTCCCACGCCAGAGCTTTTGGGAACGAGGGGAAAGTCAAAAAATCACCCCCTCCCCTTAATCCCCTCCCACAAGGGGAGGGGAAATCGAATTCCACCTTGTTCCCAAGCCCGCGACCCGTAGAACCGGCAATCCCGCGTTGACTCTGGTCGCCGGCAGGCCGGCTCCTACAAAAGGGTGCGGGTCACGCGTTTGTCGTCCGATCGGCGGGCGGGAGCGCCGCCGACACCAGCCGGACCGTCAATGTCTTGCCGTTTTCTGGATGAAACGTATTCTCGGACACGCTCCTATAGATCGAACCCATGGGATGTTCACGGCGCAGAGATTGCGAAAACGGACACGGGGTTCCCGCCCGCGTCGGCACTTCGTTTCCGGTCAGCGATCACGAGCGGGAACCCCGGCATTATCGGTGCTTCGGTTCTAAATTGCAATGCGCTGTGCAGCAGTCTCGGCGTTCTTTTCACCAGATGTGGTCATTTGACCTTCCAGCCCATCGCTTTGACGGTCGGCCCCACATCCACATGCAGCCAGTGAATGGCTGTGCCACTGGTCTGCACGATTAATTCTCCGGACGAATTCATGACGGGGCGGCTTGGCATGCCTTGACCGATCTTCAGTACATAAGCCGTGACCTTGTCGCCCTCGACCACCGCCGTGTACTCGCCCGTGTCGAGCTGATCCGGAGTCGTCGTGACTTCCGTGAAACTGGAGTCTTCAAAGGAGTCACGCTTGGGGACGCCGCACAGGTAGTCCACGGCGTAGAGAAACGCGTCGCCGCCCGCCGAACACGGATCGTTTTTGGGAACGAAGGTTGTGAAAAAGACGGTGCCTCCGGCCACCAGGGCCGAGTCCACCACGCGTTCTCCGGGAGACAGGAGGTCGTAGACGCAGTTCCAGCAGCCCGACGGGCAGACACTTTCACAGCAATCCGGCGATCCATCCGATTGCAGCCACGAGCAGCCTGTTTCGAAGGTGGAGGTGAGGCAATGGAAATCAGCCTTCACGTCCAGGCCTCCGGGGGTGGTGAACCCACCGGTGAAGTCGCTGGGCCTCAATGTGCTATCTTTCAGGCCGTAAAAGGACATTCGGGCCGGGTCGGTCTTGTCGTCACTCGATCCCAGGATGTTTTCGAACTTCCCCGTGCCGAAGAATAGTCGGAGATTCCTGTGCTCGTCGAAAGCCGCCACAGGCATCACGGTCACCGGTTGCCGGTCAGAGCGGAAGAGGTTGCTGGTATCGGAGAGGTCCTTGGTGCGCCACACGTCGAGCTTGAGTCCTTTTGCGCTTTCGAGGTTGAATTTCAAGCCGTAGAAATTCCCGTTCAGGTCGCCAAGGTAAATGTGATCGATGGAGCCGTCGCTCAGTACCGCGCCGACTTGATTCCAGACGTCCAAAACGACCGGGTCTCCCATGGCATAGGGTATGGTGTTGCTTCCCGAGGTCTTGTCCGGCCATTTCTCGGACCAGTGGTCGAGGATCTGGGGCCAGAGGAACTGAAAGACGTTGATGCCCTTTTCGATGTCGATGGTCAGAAGATAGGGTTTAAGAGTGGCCCGTTTCTGGTCGTCGGTGAGGGCTGCGGGGAAATCGTCGAGGTTGAAGACGCGGGTTCCCGATCCCATGAAAGCGAACCAGCCGCTCAGATCCGATGCTCCGCGCGCCCGGTTTGCGGACACCGAGGGTAGCCCCGGTTCCAGGGGTTCAACTCGATCGTCCGCGGCAAGAGTGAGGCTGCTGGGGAGGGTCAGGTGTCCCACGTAGGGTACCGACCAGGAAACCGGAAGTGTCTTCGCGTAGTTATACACATCCAGGTTCCGGAAAGGCGTCTCCGCCGCATCGCTTCCGGTGGCGGGCGGAAGAAACAAGTTCCTGAGCACCGAATATTCCCACAGGACCTGCGGGCTGTCAGGGTCGGTGACGTCGATCGCGAAATAGACATCGCCGCCCCCGCGTTCGCCGCCGATGATGACCGTCCGCCATTCGCGGCTCCCGTTTCCGTCATGGTCGATGAAGACTTCCCAGGCCGTGGGTGAAAGATCCACCATGGTGCGGTGAGCGCAGCCCGACGGTGTGCCGTAGCCGGCTCGAGCCAATTCCTTGACTTCCGAAAGGAGGTTGCCCGGGATGTAGGCCCACCGTTCCTTTCCCACTTCAGCCTTCCCGGTGCATGGCTGGCCGTCGCATCGGCTGTCCGGTTCATTGGGATCGTAGATCCAGTGGCTTTCGTCGGCCGAACCGTCGCTGTCGTTGTCTGCCGCCGGGTTCGGGTCCTCCCACCACACGCCGGCGGTGAAGGCGTGGAGCATCCCGTCGTTTGCGCCCACGTAGACCACTTTCGGTCTGTCCGTTTGTACGGTTCGGTAGCAGTAGAAGCAGGTCTTTTCACAGTCCGTGTCAACGCCGCATTCACAGGAACAATCTCCGGCGATGTTCGGGTCGACGGCGCCCACCGAAGGCGGTCCTACGACCACCGGACTGGAATAGACGATATCGCCCAGCAGCCACCCCTGCCGGTCCCTGGCGACGCCGGTCCACGAACCGTCCCAGACGCCGTGCATCCAGTCGATGAGCGACTCGGCGTCGGAACCGTCGACCGTTCCATCGCCGTCGAAGTCGATGTCGTTTTCCAGTGCGCTCACTACGGTGGATTCCGTGGCCTTGAGATCCTTTTGCTCGCCGTTGATCATCGTGAAAATCTTGCGACCGGAGGAGGTGAGGTATGTTCCGGCATCCCAGCAGTGTCCGCCCGTGTGCCCGGCGTCGGCACAGAACTTGCCGATGTTTACATCCTTTTGAAAGCTGTAGATTTCGCCGATACACTTATCTCCGAACCATTTACACCCGGCGAGCTTTTCGCAAGCGGACTGGTCCGTGTAGTCGGAGCAGCCTTCGTACGGCCAGTAGGCTTCCAAGTGGCCCTTCCACAGGTATCGGCTGGGGTCATCCTCGTAGGTGGTGAACGCGCCGCGGATGACCAGGTCCTCCCCCAGGACTTCCTGGATGACGGTGGCCACGGCCCCCGCGCTGCCTCCCTTGGATGGAATGGCCACGAAGGCTTCCTCCAGTTTTTCTTCCAGTTTCAGTGGGTTGGCGACATAGCTGTCCGGGATGCCGTCCCCGTCCTTGTCCCATTCGGCCTGGAGGTCGGGCACATCGTTGCCGTTGATGTCATCGAAACCGCCCCACTTGGCCGCGTACCACAGAGGATTCTTCAAGACCCCCGAGGGGCTTCCGGAAAGGGTGAACGTCTTGGGCCAGGTGCGGTCGTCCTCCAGCGACGACACGGCGGAAGGCGTGTCGCTGTCCTCTTCGCTGACATCTTTGTCTTTGACCGGCAAAAAGACACCGTCCTCGGTGGTTCCGGAAATGATGAATCCCAGGACCTGGTCGATGGAGCCCGCAGCGTCGTCCGAAGTCAGAGAAACCTTGACCTGCCCGTCTCCGACAGCAGGTTGAACTTCGTAGATCACCATGGCATCCATATCGTGGTCGGCGCCTTGTTCGACATCTTCAAAGTTGATGCGGAATTTCGCAGAAGTCATGTTCCCGTCAGCATCATAGGTGATCTCATCCACGTAGAAATCGACGATCTGATTGGAAGGGCAATAGGCGTCTGCGGCGCAGTCGGAGATGTGCAGGCCGTCGTCGTCTTGAGTGATCGTGCACCGATCGGCACAGGCGGCTTTCACTCCGTGGGATCCGCTCACGGATTTCCCGATGGGGATGATTCGCGCGAAACCGCTTCCCGCCTTGATGTTGATGTCGGGAACCGGCGAAGAAATGGGGACCACGTAGGTGGTCACATCTTCCATCCCTTCGGCTTCGGCGATCTTCGTCTTGCCATAATAAGCCACGGCCGCCGAGTAATAGCTTCCCTGCTTGGTCGGCTCTTCAGGGCACAATCCCCGAATGGACGACAGGTTGGCGACATTTTTGGGCGTGCAGATGAAATCGTAGACCGATCCGCTTTCTCCGATGAACCAGGAACCTCCCGCCAGCGATTCGTGAGTCCCGATGGTATTCACCAGCTCGCTCACGTCCAGGTCTTCCAGGTCGCCCGTGAAGGACCCGAAATCCGGGTCGGCCCCCGGCACCTGGTCCGAATCGTAGCTGGGGTTGATATCGCTCAAGACGATGAGCGACGGTTTGGCGCACCACGGGAAGATGTCATAGGGCTGGAGATAATCAGCACCTTTACGAATGCCCCAATCCGGCTTCGAAAGTTTGAGACCCGCGTCGTCGTCGTTGGTGGTGTAGTTGAACGCATCGGTGGGAGACCCTTTCCCCGAGAGGTACCGGAGTGCTTCGTACATCATCTCGGCCACGGGATTGCCCCACATACGGCATTCGCCCTCGCTCAGCGGCCGATCCGTGATCCAGCCGCAGGTGCTACCGTCCGAGTCCCCGTAGGAATAGTCCGAATAGCTAAATCCCACGGGCCTGAGCCGATCCAGCGTCATGATGATGTTGCCTCGATCGCTTTCCGACGTCTGAAAGATTCCCGATTGGGCATCGATTTCATCCAGCACGCTCCAGATGTTTTTTCGAAGCACGCCTCCGCTCAGGTTCTTGGTGTTCGACCCGGTGAGCAGTCCGAAGTAGAGGGGCGCTCGTTCCACGCAGATCCCGTCGTTCGGGCCGCAACCGGCATCCGTCTGACATGGGATCGATGTCTTCGAGCAGACCTTCGATCCATCGCCTTCCCCGTATTTCTGGAGCAGCCCGATGGGTTTCGCTACACCGCCACCCCCGGGATAGACTTTGCAATAATGTTGCTCCAGCCCTTTGTCCGCGTCCACGCTGCACACCTGGACCCGAACGAAGCGGTAGTAATCGGGAGTCACCGGCCCGCTGCAGACCGGGCGTTCGGTGGTCGCCCAGTCCCAGACCCTGTGGGAATCGTTTAATGCCACGAGGATCTTGTGGGCCTCCCCTTCATTAAGGCTGGTGACACAGAAAAGATGCCGGTTTCCCGAGGTAGGTGCTTCATAAGGCGTGAGCCGGCGGGTATCGTCTCCGGCGTATTCTTTTCCCCAGCTGTGGGAATCCTGCGGGATATAGACCCCCTCCAGGACGGTTTCACTGGTATTGTCGGCGATCCGTTGGCCGCCGTAGAGCACGCGCTTCAGGATATCCATCCGCGACATGGAGAGCCAGTTCAGGAAGTTGCCGCTCCATTCGTCCGTGCCGCCGCAGTACTTGTCCGCCGTATACCGTTCCGGAATGAACCGTTCTGTCCCCGTGGTCGTGTACGTATAGCACTTGTAAGGATCGAAATATCCATAATAGTCAATGGAATGCTTGTAGCCCACGTCGATCTTGCCGTCTTCGTCGAGATCCTGAGCGTCGTTGTAGGCTTCATAGTAGAGCTTGTGGTCTCGTCCCATGATCAGCATGACCATGGGGGATGCGCCCGCGGAAATGAACGGCGGCGGATCGCATTGCCCCGCGAGGACATCCGGGGCCCCACCGGGTGAGACCAGGAAGGTAAAAATGGTGAGAGAAACGATGAAGCGTCTTTTCATGGCGTTCCGTCCGCGGATGAAGAAGCGTTGGCTGGGAAAGCGTTTGAGGCGACCCTGGCTTGAGTGCGCCTCCGATCTTTCCCGAGGTTGGGCATGGTTGTTGCGTAAATCACAAGACAAGAGGATGGCCGGTACGGGCGCAATACAACTCAGGTTGTGGATCGACCCCTCGTTCCCAAGCTCCAGCTTGGGAACGCCCTTACCGAAGCTGGAGCTTCTGCACAGTTGTGTTCCCAAGCTCCAGCTTGGGAACAAGAAGCAAAAGATCTGCACGAATACAACTTCAGGTTATGAATCGGAAGGTTCCATGCTTCTCTTTAGAAGATTCCGGGCGGGACGGCGGGAAAAGCGGTCGAGCGTGCAAGGAGCGTCATGAGCAAGGTGTCTATTGTCATTCCTGCCTACAATGAGGCGCTGAACATCGGGAACACCATATCGGAAATCCGTGAGATTCTTCCCGATGCGGAAATCCTCGTGGTGGACGACGGTTCTACGGACGACACGGCCGAAGCGGCTCGAAAGGCCGGAGCCTATGTTTGGAGCCACCCGTACAACATCGGCAACGGGGCTGCCGTGAAAACAGGTATCCGGCTGGTTTCCGGAGACAAGGTCGTTCTCATGGACGGCGACGGCCAGCATCATCCGGCCGACCTTCCCAAGCTGCTCGAAGCCGCGCAGAAATTTGACATGGTGGTAGGGGCGCGGCTCTCCGACGGGCATGCCAACGGTTTCCGCCGATGGGCCAACCGGTTTTACAACACGCTAGCCCGGTACGCCACCAAGTTTCCCGTCAAGGACCTGACATCCGGCTACCGCGTTTTCGACCGGGAGACGGTGCTACGCTACCTTTATCTACTGCCCAACACCTTTTCCTATCCCACCACCATCACCCTGGCTTACTTGAGGAGCGGCCGCACGGTCTGTTACGTCCCCGTCCGGGTGAGGCGCCGAAAGGGGAAAAGCAAGATCATGCCCGTTCGCGACGGCATGCGTTTTTTTCTCATCATCTTGAAGGTCACGACGCTTTTTTCGCCCCTTCGGATCTTTCTGCCGGTGAGCCTGGCTTTTTGGGGCCTGGGTCTTCTGAACTACGCCTACACGTACGTCACCGCGGGCCGCTTCACCAACATGTCGGCGCTTCTCATGACCACTTCCATCATCCTTTTCATGATGGGCCTCATCAGCGAACAGATCACCCAGCTCCGCTACGACCGGGTGGAAAACGGAGGGTGAATGGGAAACAGGCTTGAATATTTTCTGGTGTCGAGAAGCAGGCGTGGCAAGCTAAGTCTTTGGTAGCGTTCTAAAGTGTAGACTTTAAGCAGTAAGGTTAACGAAGGTCAAAAAATCCCCCTCTCCCTTGATGGGAGAGGGTTGGGGTGAGGGTGAGAAAGTTAACGTATGTCAATCAATTACATTCCCCTCCCCTTAATCCCCTCCCACAAGGGGAGGGGAAATAGAATTTGGCATCAAATATTAGGTCTATTATTTTCTACGCTACCAAGTCTTTGTGGTCACGCTGTAAATGAGTCAAGGCGGCATTGCGAAAGAGGTTAAGAAACTTGTCCCGAAGTGTCTTGGTCATAACCCGCAATTTGCCTCCCCTGGTGGGTGGTATGGAGCGTCTCGGGTGGCACATAGTGAAGGCATTTTCCGAGTCGTTTCATGTTCATGTGATCGGTCCGGAGGGATGCGGCAAGTATCTGCCCCGCAAGGTGACTTGTACTGAGGTTCCCCTGCGACCACTGGGAATCTTCTTGGGGAAGACAGCACTTAACGCACTCCGGCAGGCGGTTGGGTTTAAGCCTGAAATTACTTTTGCTGGAAGCGGCCTTACAGCGCCGATGGCGTTGGTTGCCGCCCGCCTATCGAGGTCAAGGTCTTACGCCTATGTCCATGGCCTGGATCTCGTTGTCCCCCGTACGGTGTACCGTTGGTTTTGGTTGCCTTGTCTTCGCTTGTTGGATGGAATCATAGTCAACAGCCGCGCCACATTTGCAATAGCTGAGCGAGCAGGGATTGCTTCTGAGCGGATCCGAGTGGTGCATCCAGGAGTGACGATGCTCGAACTGGAAGCCCGAGCCGCGTCCTGGTTCCGCTCGGCCTACGGGGTGGGAGATCGACCCATGCTGCTTTCTGTGGGGCGCCTTACCCGTCGGAAGGGACTCATGCACTTTGTGGCTCGAGTGCTCCCAACGATAGTTCGAAAAAAACCGACCGCCTGCCTCTATATCGTCGGCGACGTTCCTAGAGGTGCACTGATGGCGGAGGCTGAGGAACCCGAAGACATTCTTCGCGCAGCCCGTTCTGCAGGGGTTTCGAAAAATGTTTGCTGGCTCGGCCACCTGCCGGATGAAGCGCTGCAGAAAGCCTATGCGGCTTCCGACGTCCATGTTTTTCCGGTCCAAGATCTCCCAAACGATCCTGAGGGTTTTGGAATGGTTGCTTTGGAGGCTGCCGCCTTTGGGACGCCGACCGTGGCCTACGCCGTGGGAGGCGTTGTGGATGCTGTAGCGGATGGTGTCTCCGGGTTCCTTGTGGCGCCGGGAGATACTGCGGCTTTGGCCGAAGCCGTGCTGAGCTTGATGGATAAGCCGATGCCCAGGGAGAAGGTTCGCCGATTTGCAGAAGGCTTTGCGTGGCCTCGGTTCAACAAAGCCATCGTGCGTGCCGTTGGAGCGGATTGATGAATCGGCGCCCCCATGCGGTTGGTGACCTCTCTTCCCGGTATCTCAAGGCGCAGAAGATCGAAAGGCTCTTGGGCCTTACGCAGCGCTGTAGGCCGATCCGGCTTCTCGACATCGGGGCTGGTTCCGGGGGGATCGCACACTACTTCGCCACCCGGGCATGTGGAGAATACACCGTAACCGCTGTGGATGTGGTGGATGGGTGCGGATCTTTTAGAACGACATCCAGGGTGACCCTCTGAGGTAGATCCAGATGGCCTTGAAGCAGCAAGCGCATCAGCTCCGTTTCCCCTCGTTCCCAAGCTGGAGCTTGGGAACGAGGGGAAAATTCACCCCCGAAACCCCCTTCGGAGCCCGAAATCACCCCCTGGGTTCGCGAAAACCAAATCCTTCAATGCCCGGTTTTCAAGGCTTTACAGGGGCTCCGGAAATTGCTGTTGAGGAACAAACCGGGCATCTGCCCAAGAACTCCATTTCACCTTCGTGCCAGGTCAAGGCAGGCATTGATCAGCTCCTGTTGGTTGAATCCTTTCCGTGGCGTTTGCGGGAATGTTGAGAAGTAAAACAAGCATGGTCACAGCCATCCCTGCTTCCGCTGCATAGGTTGCCAAGGCTGCACCTTGCCAGCCCCATACTGGTATCCAGTAACAATTGAGCAAGATGTTCAATCCTCCGCCCAAGACGACGGCAACCATTGCAGTGCCTTGGCGGCCGCTTGTTGCCAAGGCATACTGCATCAGCAAACGCGGGGTGGTGGCAAGAGGTAGCCAGGCCAGCCAGCGCGTGGTAACAATGGTGTGAGAGTAATCGCCACCGAGCAGCCGTGCCATCCAAGGGGCACCGAGAAAAAGTGCAGAACCAACGGCCAGGGCGTAGCCCAAAGTCCAGGGCGCAAGCGGAAGCACGGCACGCCGAGTGCCTTGGAGGCCTCTTATTCCGATGTGGAAAAGCCTGGGGGCTGCGGCATTGAGGAGTGCATGGAGCGGCAGGAAGGCCATACCGGAGAATCGATAGCCTGCGGCATAACTGCCTGCGTGGGTAAGGGAATCCATGCGGGCTAGCATGAACTTATCCGCATCCCCATACAAGCTCTCGCCGACGCCCCAGATACTAAACGGTAAGCCGTCGAAAAACCATTTTTGGAGCAATGATCGGGCCGGCATGCTGGGCTTGCCCAGATCCTGTTGGATCAGACGCAGGGCATACATCGCCGCAACAAGGCTTGCCCCAGCGTAACAATAGGACCACAAGACGAGGGGGGGTTCAACTGAGGGCTGTGTAGTGCTCCACAGGAGGAATCCCGCGGCCGCCACCAGTCGGAAGAAAACGGGGGTCGATTGCAGTCGGGCCGCTCTTCCCATCCGCTGAAAGCCTCGGTAGGCGTAGGAAGCGGCATTGGCCGTTGTGCCGAAAATCAATTCCCCAAGCCCCACGGCGACCACGGCCGAGTAAGGAACAGAGGGAATGGGTAGTGTCCAGGCAAGTACCAGATAAACCAGCATCAAGAGGGGCGTGCTAAGCCCAAGCAGCGCCAGGGTGGCTCCCCACGCCTGTGGAAAGCTGGACGGTTCTCGGGCAACATCTCGCACGATTAATACATGGCCACCGAAGCCGGCAAAGCAACCGACGAAACAGGCCAGAGCAATCAATGCAGTGAAAGCACCATAATCTTCCACTCCCAATGTTCTGGCGAAGATGATAAAGATGAGTGCCTGCCCCAGCGCGCGCAAACCGAGTCCAAGTCCCATTCTCGCCGTATCGCCCGCCAGTCTTCCGGGTTGCCACATGGCTCTATTGGTCCTTTTGCCCTTCCAAGCATTTGAAATAAATGGGCAGGTAACCATTTATCATGGAGTTCAAGGAAAAGTGTTTCAAAGCTCTCTCACGGGCTTGCCGCGCCATGGTCTGCCACAATCCTGGGGACAAAGACAACTCTCGGCTGGCCACGGTGAATGCTTCTATGTCGTTCACCGGACAGAGGATTCCCGTCGATCCATTTCCCACCACTTCCGGCAGTGACGAAGTCCGTGAGGCGATGACCGGCAAACCGCATGCCATCGCCTCAATCGGTGTCAAGGGCAGTCCTTCCGAGCGGCTGGGGAACAGGAGTGCATCGGAGGTACGGTAGGCCTTTACCAGTGCCAGTGTGTTCAGCCTTGCTATGCCCCTTGAATTGGATGGTAGTGTATACCGACCATGTGCACCGGACCGATCCGCCGTGTAAAGAAGCTCGAAATCCGGCCCCAGTTTCTCAAGAATGGGGGCCAAGAGGTCCACACCTTTGCGCTTCATCCAGTTGCCCACATAGACCAGGCGGAACGGGTGGTGAGGCTCACGCTCGGGTCCCGGGGTGAAAGTGTGTTCCACATCGATGCCGTTGGGAATGACGACTACGTCCCTACGGCCGGACAACTTCTTCACCTGAAGCGCTACGTGCCGGCTGACGGCCGTAACGACGTCGGCACGCTTCAAGTTGCGTGCTTCTATCGGCCGGATCCAGATACGGTGATAGATCTTTTGCGGCGGGGTCTTATATGGCATGAAGGCTTGGTCGTGCACGCTGTGGTGGACCGTCACCACGGTACGGAGGTTCTTGGGGACAAATCGCGGGTGCAGCCAGGAGTTAGTGTGGACGACGTTGGCCCAGGCAGGGGGCTTCGGTATGGGCACCGTCCAGGGGGCGTACTCGGCGCGCAGGGGTAACCAGGTGATGCCGGCTCGGATGCCACGGCGGCTTAATCCTTCCGCGAGGCGCTCCGTGAAAACATCCGTGCCGCTGCCGGCACGGACCGTCGGAAACCAGACGGCGGGTTGAGGAACGTTCTTTTTAATCATTCCTTTGTCTTGTGTGTGATTCAAGCTGGGATCCTCCAGTCTTTAGTCGAACGGTGCCCAGCGACTGGATCTTCTGATTTCAAGTTTCTCCTGACAACCGGGTCAGAAGCAATTTTTACTTCTCCTCGGCTTGGTTGCGGTCAAAATGACAGTGCGCCCATTTTCTTCCGCAGTCGGAATGATCTATCATGAGATTGTGCCTGGTTAGCGCCGTGCAGGTTACTTCAGCGAGGGAAGGGCTTTGCCCGGGGGAAACCGCGCGGCCGGTTTCCCCGTTGCCAATGACGTCCCGGGTAGCGTGAAGATCGGAGGCGATGACGGGGCAGCCGCAGCCCATGGCTTCCACAGCGGCGGACGGTCATGCCCTGCATGGGTTCGGACCGCCTGGCTCCAGGGGTGTGGGGCGCCACCACATGAACCTCAAAGGTGTCGGAAAGGCGCCGGCACAGATCATGCGCAAACCTCGGCTCCCGGTCCCCAGGCCACCGTGGAAAGGTGGAGGTCAAGACCATCAGGCGTGGTGGATTGGCCGATCGGTCTCGGTTTCTTGCTGCCATGGCGTGCTTTGCCCGGGTTTTGATGGCATTCCTACTGTGGGCGCGGTTCGCGAACCGCCCCTGCGGTCATGCTCTCCTCCTCAGGAAGACTCGATCGTGCCAATCGGAGCGAGCCGTCACGGCTGTCGCCCTGGAAAGGTCTTAGCGAAAACTGCTTTGCAATATTTGGGCCTTGGAAGCGTGACGACGAAAAGGCGATCGGCCACCATGTGCCGCCGCAAAGTGCATTCCGTCAGGGGTCGGGTTCTGGAATGAGGGCATGGCAGAGGATGTCGCGTCTTCCTCGGACCTACTCCCGGGCTTCCCGACCGAGGCTTCCAGAGGCGTAGAAGCTCGCATGTCATAGAACTGACACAAGAACGGCAGGCCTGACAGCCGGTCAGCCTCTCCGGCATCGGCCCCGATGGATGGATTCCTTTCTCCTGGCGCTATTTTGGCGCATCAGGCTGAAACTTGGGATCTAAAGGGGCCTGACATGGGCGCGCTCCGAGATGTCATTCTGGAAGGGCTCTAAACGCAAAGGGCTGGACCTCATTTTTTACCGTGAAAATACACCCCCTCACCCTGACCCTCTCCCCCCGCTGGGGGGAGAGGGGATGATTTTCATGAGCGGGGGTGACCAAATCCCGGTCATCATGGTTTGGGCCGGATGCGGTCGGCGGGGAGCGGACGTCGGAACCGGCGGGCTGAACCGGTGACGCTCGCGCAGGCTGAAGCAGGGGGATCTATCCGGCGACGGCTGGGTGTTCCTGGAATGTCGGCCGCATGTTTCGTTTCCGTTACAGCGTCCATAAAAAGTCATTTTTAAAAAGGTGTAAATAATCATATTCTTCTTGGCAAGTGATGGAGAGCGTGGCATGTATAAATGCGTTCAGGGGTAGTCTTCGGAAGATTTTCAAGTTGATCCTTCATTGCGCCGATGAAAAGAACGCGGGTTATCCCTTCACGATCCTGCGGGGTCCTGGTTTCATGAGATCCGACGGCCGGCCGGAACAGGCGGCGGTTCGTGACATACTGATTCATGGGGGAGACTGTGGGGCATCTTTCGGCGCATCAAGCGGACATCCGTCACCGTGTTCTGGAAGTGGACGACCCCCCGCCGCTGGGCGAGGGGCTTGAACGGTTTCTGCAAACGCTCAACGACGATCAGCTCACCGCCGAACAACTGGAATCCGCCATCGGCCACGACCAAGGATTGGCCGCGAGGATCCTCAAAATGGCCAATTCCGCCTTCTATGGATACCGCGGGTCCATTCGAACCCTATCCAGCGCCATCGTCACGCTCGGTTTTCCCGAAGTGAAATCCCTTTGCCTTTGCGCCTTGTTGGTGGACCGGTTCGACAAGGCTCAGCATCTGAGCCGTGAAGAAAAGGACACGCTCTGGAAGCACGCTTTCCTGACCGGGACGGTCGCCTGGGCTCTGGTGAAGAAGCGCCCCTGGATTCAGGAGAGCGAAGCGTATTTCCTGGGGGTCCTCCATGACGTGGGAAGACTGGTCCTGGCCGCCCACTTCTATGACGACTTCCAAGCCATCTCGGTTCAGTCTCATTTGGATGGCCTTTCTCTCTGGGAGACGGAGCAGCGTTATGGGATCACTCATACGGACATCGGCCAATGGGTTGGGACACACTGGGGGTTTCCGGAGGAATACGTGCGGGTGCTCGGCCATCACCATCGGCCCGACCGTGCGCCGTCCTGCCGACCTGAATGCCAATTGGTATTCGTGGCGGACGGCCTCGCCCATGTGAAGTCCGCACCGCAGTGGGCATGGGAGCCGTTTACGCTTTCCGTCCGCCGGGATTTGTACATCGGCGAGGAAGAATGGGCCGCGGCGGTGGACGGAATGGATGCCTTGGTCGAACAGGTGGAAGGCTTGTGGAACGCGCTTCGATAAGGAGGGTGGAGATGAATGGAGCGGCTCAGGAACTCCTCCGGGTGGAATTTTCCAACTTGCGGCACCAGCGTGAAGAGATGATCGCGGTTCTCGGCATGATCCAGCGATTCTCACAACTGGTGCCCGCAAAGACGAGCTTGCAGGAAATCTGCAACCACCTGGTCCGGATCCTCATTGAACTCACCGACTTTGAACGCTCTTCCATCAGCCTGTGGGACGATAAAGGTGGCTTCCTGCGCCTGGTTTCCTCGTTCGGTTTTGAGGGACTGCTGGAAGACTCCGGGGATCCTGTGTACCGGTGGTCGGAGAGCCACGCTTTCAACGACAAGGTGACCCGCCGGGTTTTTGACACACGGGATGCGCTCTTTGTGGAGGACATGCGGCGGGACCCGGTGCCGGTGAAAGCGGACGCCGTCATCCTGCCGGTTTCTCTGGTATGCCTGCCGCTGCTGGACGTGGGGGTGCTGCTGCTCAGCGCGGGGCAGCCCCGGCAGTTTTCCAGTCAGACGCGGCGGAACTGGATGCTGGTGAGCGACATCATCGGCCACCTGATCCTGGGAACCAGTCTGAACGACCGCCTGAATGCCGCCAACCATTCGCTTGCGGTGGAGGTGGATCGAAAGACCCGGGCGCTGGAAGAAAAGACCCGGGCGATGGAAGCGGCCAACACTTTCCTGGAACAGGTCCTGGATCACACGCCTCAGGGCATCTGCATCCTGGACAATGAAGGAAAGATCGACCGCATCAATGCGGTCATGGAACGGCTGCTGGGGAAACCGGTAGGGGAGATCCGGCGGCGGTCGGCCGGGATTTTCTTCGAAGATCCGGAACGTTGCAAGGAGCTTCTGGAGAAGGCACGAAAGGGTCAGCGGATCCGACTGAACGATGTCGTGCTTGTGAATGCCGCGGGTTGCCGCTATCCCACGGACATTTTTTTGAGCCCTATCGAAGGAGACGATTCCGACCGCTGCGGGTATCTCCTCATGGTCGAGGATATCACCGAGAAAAAGACCTTCGCGGATCAGCTCATGAGAACGGAAAAACTGGCCGCGTTGGGAACCATGGCGGGCGGCGTGGCTCACGATTTCAACAACATCCTTATGACCATCCTGGGAAATACGCAACTTCTGGTGCAGCACCTAGGGTCAGGGGACCCCGAAATCGGTCGAAGGCTTCAGCACATAGAGCAGGCGGTGAACGACGGGGCTCACATCGTGCGCCGACTCCAGAAATTTACGGAAAAGGACCGCGATCCGAATGCTGAGGAAAACCTGTGCGATGTCAGTGATGCCATCAAGGACGTTGTCGAACTGACTCGACCACGCTGGAAGAATGCGGCGGAAAAAAACGGTGCGAAGATCGAGGTGAGACTGGAAACGCAGCCTCG
This sequence comes from Desulfoglaeba alkanexedens ALDC, assembly GCF_005377625.1. GTDB lineage: Bacteria > Desulfobacterota > Syntrophobacteria > Syntrophobacterales > DSM-9756 > Desulfoglaeba > Desulfoglaeba alkanexedens. Next base: position 2,464,261 of record NZ_CP040098.1, read on the forward strand.
GTGCCGTGCGGCCGTTCATCGTTCGGATCTCCGGGAGATTCTGACCAACCTGGTTTTCAACGCCATCGATGCCATGCCGGATGGCGGGGAGCTTGTGCTTTCCAGCCGCACCGAAGGCGATTGGGTGGTGATCGAGGTTGCCGACTCCGGGGTGGGAATGGACGAAGAGGTCCAGAAACGGATCTTCGACCCGTTCTACACAACCAAGGGAGTGGGGAATTCGGGGTTGGGTCTGAGTGTCTGTTGGAGTCTGGTGAAGCGCTACGGTGGTGATCTGGTGGTGCGGAGCCACCCCAGAAGGGGAACGACTTTCGTGATCCGCCTTCCCGGAGCCGGCGAGGCGGAGACAGCGTGCGGGATTCAGAGCGGGTCGAGCCGAAAGATAGGAGGGTACCGACTTCTGGTCGTGGACGATGAAAAGGAAATCCTGGACCTTCTGGGTGACATGCTGCGGCTCATGGGCCACAAGGTCACGGCCGCGCACGATCCCGGCGAAGCCCTGTCCATCCTGGAACGAGACCACTTCGATCTGGTGCTTACCGACCTCGGTATGCCGGTCATCAGCGGATGGGACATCGCCCGGAAGTCAAAAGAAAGGCTTCCCCAGATACCCGTGGTGCTCGTGACCGGTTGGGGGGCTCAATACGAAGACGAAGACCTCACGGGGCGGGGAATCGACCTCGTCGTGTCCAAACCCTTGAGTTATCAAAAGCTCATGGGAGCACTGGAAAAGTTCCTGTAGAGCGTGACGATGTGCGTTATATCGCTTCCGTCCGATGCGTGACCGTTTCGAAAACCGCACGTAACATCTTGGTAGCGTTCTAAAGTGGAGACCTTAATCAAAAAGGTTGACGAAGGTCAAAAAATCCCCCTCCCCTTAATCCCCTCCCACAAGGGGAGGGGAAATAGAATTTGGCATCAAATATTAAATTTATTCCACCTTGTTCCCAATCTCCAGCGTGGGAACACAACTGTGCAGAAGCTCCAGCTTCGATTCCCATGAGGCCGTTCCCAAGCCAGAGCTTGGGAACGAGGGGGAGAAATCCCCTCTCCCCCCTCCCCTTAATCCCCTCCCACAAGGGGAGGGGAAATAGAATTCCACCTTGTTCCCAAGCCGGTTTCGGTTCAGTCGCCATGCGCTTGCCGGCTTCAATCGGAGGGGAAATAGAATTCCACCTTGTTCCCAAGCCGGCTTGCCGGCGACGGGGGGCTTGCCGGCCTCGTCGCGGTTCGGAGCAACCTTCCGCATCAAGCCTGCCTTTTAAGGAAACAACGCTCCCCGCCGAATTATAGAACAAGACATTCAGGTGAGCTCCTGGGCGGGAGCCGTGACCTCCATGGCGGCCGCAGCGGAAGCCTTTGATGGGATGCGGGTGGTTTGGCGCGTGGATGTTCAAGATTTTGTCGGTTTCTCTTTTCGCCGGAATTTTTTCGGGCATCGGCTGCGCAGAAGATTGCCGGAAAGTCGGGCAGGGAGACGGTTGAGGTTCTCGGACACGATAGGGGGTGGTCCTCATGGAAACAAAAGTTGAAAACATCAAGCCTTTGGTGGCGGAGTCGTGGGTGAGGCAGGATCAGAGCTGGGTTCAAAGGGAACTGGTTCGCCCGGTGCCGAAAGACGAAGGCATCTCGTCGGCGCAGGCCAAAAAGGAGGAGAAGCCGCCTTCTGACGACATGCGTCTTGCTAAAGAGCGGCCTGAGGAAGTCAAGACGCTGGTTGAAGAGGTGCAGTCCTATCTGGAGGATTTGAACATCCGGTTGAAGTTCATCGTGCATGAAGAAACCGGGGACGTGGTGGTGCGGGTTCTGAACAAGGAGACGGGCGAGTTGATTCGCGAGATTCCTCCGGAAGAGCTTTTGAAGCTGCGCCAAAAACTGGAAGAACTCCGGGGGGTCCTTTTCCACGGCGAGGTCTAGCCGCGTGTCCGACTCGGATCGACGAAATCGCGATCGCGACGCGTAACGCCGTGGACAAGGTCCGAATTCTCCGGGAGCGGGCGCGCCTCCTGGAGGAACTGGAAAGGGCCTATCGCCGGCTCCGCATCCCCCTTCTTTATTGGAATTCCGCTCCACGGATTCCGGCCGAATCATTTCGGAACTGGAGCGGCTGAAAGATCTGCGACGTGAAGGGATGCTGGATGAGGCGGAATTCGAACGCCTCAAGCGGCAGATTTTCGCGAGAAGGGAATCGTCCGCCGAATGAAAATTCTTATCATTGAAGACGACATCTTCCTGGGAGACATTCTCCAAAGCTACTTGCAGCAACTGGGGCACGAGGAGGTGAGGGTCTGTCCTCGTGGACTGGAGGCGGAGGCTCTCCTGGAAAAGAGGACTTTCGATTGTGCTTTTATCGATCTGAAGCTCCCCGATATTGACGGTCTCAGTCTGCTGGAGAGAATAAAGGGGCGCGACCGGACGCTGCCCGTGATCATGATGAGCGGTTTTCCCACCATGGAGTCGACCATCCAGGCCATGCGGAAGGGGGCCTCCGATTTTCTGACCAAACCGTTCACCCTCCAGGATCTTGCGCTTTCTCTGGAACGGGTGACCAAGGAACGAATTTTGCTCTTGGAAAACCTGGGCCTGAAACTGGAGTGTCAGGCTCAACGGCAACTGAAGGCGGTCAACGTGGAACTTCAGGAGAAGGTCCGGGAAAAGGAGCGGTTGTTTGAGATTTCCCGCCGGATCGATGAGGTGCGTTCCAGCGAAGACCTTTATGCGACGATCATCCAGCTGGCGCATCGGGTGACGCAAGCGGACAGAGTGGGGTTTTTCGTGTATCTTCCCGAACACGACCGGATCGCCCTCATCTCGGAGAAAGGTTTCTGCGAAGCGGGCTTGACTCGGCCGGTCTTCAGCGTCGATGCTTCGAGGCTAAAAGAACGGGTCGGTTCCGGATCCAGGCCGGTGCTGGTCCGGCCCTGGGATTTCCTTCGGGGCTGGACCGGCTTGGATGATGAGCCCGGAGCGGGGGCGCCCGGTTCAGGCTCATTGTTTGCGCTTCCGGGCGGGGAGAGCGAGCGCGGGATGCTCCAGGCTTCCTACAGATGCTGGCCGCTGTGGATCCGCGGCGAGCTGTTCGGGTTACTGATGCTTTCGCAGAACAGCAAGAACGGGAGCCTGTCCGCTTCGCAGACGGGACTCCTGGATTTCCTCATGCGCAAAGCGGCGCTCGCCGTGGAAAACATGGCGCTCTACGAGAGCTTGATCAGCAATTTCTACGGGATCTTGAAATCTCTTGTGAACGCTTTGGAAGCGAAGGATCCTTATACGGGCAAGCACTCGGAACGGGTCACCATCTTTGCGGTGCGCCTGGCCCGTGCCATGGGTTGCCGGCCGAACGACATCGAAGTACTTCGGACCGTGGGCTACCTTCATGACATAGGCAAGATAGGCATTGCGGACAAGATTTTGAACAAACCGGGACGCCTGGATCCCGAAGAATACGAGATGGTTAAACGGCATCCGGTGATCGGGGAAGCGATTGTTAGGGAACTGGGTTTGAGCGCAGAAGAACGCGCGATCATTCGGCATCATCACGAACGATGGGACGGCAAGGGGTATCCGGACGGGCTGAGCGGTACTGATATTCCGTTTCTGGCTAGGATCGTAACGGTGGCGGATGCCTTCGACGCCATGACCTCCAAACGGGCCTACCGCGATTCGCTCCCCCTGGAACAGGCCAAGCAGGAAATCCGTGACAGCCGCGGCAGGCAGTTCGATCCTGACGTGGTGGATGCCTTTTTCGCGGTCATGGAAGAACGGAAGGGAAGCGACGGGGATGAATAACCGAGAGTTCCTGAGGGTGGAAGTTCCGGAGTTGAGGGTTCACTACAACCTGATTCCAGAGAACTGCTCCATTCCTCATTTGCTGGGCTTCGTGGAAAAGAGGGAACCGTCGTCCGGACTGGAACCGGAGGGCTGCGATCCCGTTCAGGAGATGATACTCCGTATGGTGCGCCGTGTGGAATCCAAGCTGGACAGGATCCTGGGACACCTTGAGCGCGACGGGTACCGGCCGTCTTACGAATTCCAGGGACAGGTGGTGAATATAAGCGGCGGCGGGCTGTCTTTCGCCACGGTGAACGACCACGCGGTGGGCGCCGTTCTGGAGCTGTGCATCTTTCCGCAGTTCGGTGATCCCCGCCCCCTATTCGCCATAGGAAAAATCTGCTCGATTGAACCGTACTCTTCAGACGTGTATCCTGCGGCATCTCTGGTGGGAGTGAAGTTCGTGGAAATTGAAGAGGAAGCGCGCGAAGCGATCATCCGGCTGGTGTTTCAGATGGAACGGAAACGAAAACAGCGGGATGTCGAAGAGGGGTGGAATCCGGGAGGGAAGACGTGACGGTCGGCATCGCGAAGGAATCCGGGAAGGGGGACGGAGAAGGCGAAGCGTTGCGTCGAAGTCTGCCGGCCCATTGTCTCGAAGCGCTTTTCGTGAAAGATCGGTTGGCCCACACGGGGAGCCTGGTCCGGGGACTGATCCACAACTTGAACGGCCCGCTTCAGAACATGTCCATCCTACTGGAACTCCTGGTCAAGGGTTACGACCGCATGGACGAGGCGGCTCGGGACTTGTTCAAGGAAAATCCCGATCAGTGGGCAAGGCTTTACGGTAATCAGAGGCAGAGGGTTGACCGATTGACCGAGCAGCTTGCGGTCTTTTCGGACATGCTTCGGGATTTCGTGGTGCTTCACGAAGTGGAAGTCGGGGAAGGGGAAGTCGATATCAATCTGGTGCTTTCGAAGCTTGCCAGGGTGTTTGTGGCCGACTTGTTTTTCAAGCACCAGGTGGAACTTGAACTGAAGTTTTCCCAAAGGTTACCCTTTGTCAAGGTGGCGGGCCGCCATTTGATTCCCACGCTGATGCATCTGTTCGACAACGCCGTGACGTCCCTCAAAGGTTGTCCGGTTCGAAGGATCACCGTGGAATCCAAGGCTGAGGCCGGCCGGGTGCGAGTCTTCATCCGGGATACCGGGTGCGGTTTCGATGGGCCGGAGGCACCGGATGACCTCTTCCGGCCGTTCCATTCCGCCTGGCCCGAATCGGTGCTGGTCCACTGCCACGACAAGGTCTTTCTGGGTTTTGGATTGTTTGCTGCAAGGCGGCTCCTGGAACCTTACGGCGGTTTGGTGTCGCTGTCGCGCGCGGAAGAGGAAACCGTGGCCGCCGTCGACCTTCCGGTTTCCTAAAGCGCGGCGCCGCCGTCTCCAAGCCGGAAACACCGCTGCTCAGCCTGCCGGCCCGGAAAATGGGACGATGGGCCGGCAAGTTTTTCCTTTCGGGGAAAAAAGTTGCCGCAGCGGATGGTCGGCGGAGCGGCGAGCTGAGGGAATCTTGGTGCGGCTCGGTTGGCACGAACCTTGCCCCGCTTCGGTCTGAAGGTCGAAACCGGCAAGGTGTGGTTCAACCAAACGGAAAGGCGCGATCATGAAGATTTCGGAAACGCAGCATCACGCCCCGCTTCAGAACGAAAGCGAAAGGAGCCGTCGAACCGGAACCGCCGGTTCTCCAGGCTTCCAGGAGATGCTTGATGAGGAGGCTGGGGCGTCCGTGTCGCCGGCCGTCTCGAGCCCCGGTGAAACCGAAGCCGTGTCCCCTGCAGGCGGCCTCGCTCCCTTCTCGAACCTGGAGGTTCCCACCGAAGGTCTCGGCGCTTCCGTTGAGGCGATCGATCATCTGATCGAAGGCTTTCATCGCCTGCAGCAGGGCCTTGAGTCGCCGGTGGTGACTCCCAGGGAAGTCGAGGGGCGGCTGGAGGCTTTGGCGCAGGAAGCCGAAGGGCTTCGCGGGCGGTTCGAGGACTTGCCCCGGGACCACGGGCTTCGGTTGCTTGCCGAAGAAATCCAGGTCCTGGGCTACGTGGAATCCGTCAAGTGGCGCCGGGGCGATTACCTTTGAACCTTTGAGCGGGAGGTGCCTTTGAAGTCACTTCCATCGACGGGGAAAATCATTGCGATACTGGCGGTTTTGCACGGCTTCCTAGGGGGACCGGGGGTCTCGGTCGAGTGCCGGGAACCCCTTGGGCCTCCGATGCTCCTGGCCGAACTTCGTGAAAGCGACGAAGCCGTTGTCCACCGGGCCGTCCCGGAGCGTCCATCGTGTCTGGAAGAAGAAGAGTGGGAAAAGCAGGAGAAGGCGTGGAACATGCTGCAGGACATGATCCTCGACCTCGATTTCGAACGGAAGTCGTTTCGCCCCGTCGTTCCCCATGAGTCCCCTGAAAGACCCGGAAGGTAATCGCTTGTCCCAAAACAAGCTCGTGAAGGTCGGGCCGTGAGATTCCTTGTTTCTGTAGGAGCGGGCTTGCCCGCGACGCAAACCATCTGTAGGAGCGGGGCCCTCGCCGCGACTCGCAAAACAGGCAATGCCGCGTTGACCCTGATCGCCGGCAAGCCGGCTCCTATTCCCCTCCCCTTGTGGGAGGGGATTAAGGGGAGGGGAACGTAACTGATTGACATACGTTAATTTTCTCACCCTCACCCCAACCCTCTCCCATCAAGGGAGAGGGGGATTTTGTGACCTTTTCCCCTCCCCTTGTGGGAGGGGATTAAGGGGAGGGGAGTGTAATTGATTGACATACGTTAATTTTCTCACCCTCACCCCAACCCTCTCCCATCAAGGGAGAGGGGGATTTTGTGACCTTTTCCCCTCCCCTTGTGGGAGGGGATTAGGGGGAGGGGAGTGTAATTGATTGACATACGTTAATTTTCTCACCCTCACCCCAACCCTCTCCCATCAAGGGAGAGGGGGATTTTGTGACCTTTTCCCCTCCCCTTGTGGGAGGGGATTAAGGGGAGGGGGAGAGGGGGGATTTTTTTGGCCTTCGTTAACCTTTTTGCTTAAGGTCTCCACTTTAGAACGCTACCAAAATTTTAGCATCATACAATCAACACTTTACTCTGTGGACCTTAAGCTGCCACGGTCCGGACTTTCCTGCCCCATCCTTTGATGACTTCCAGCGAAGCCCTTCCGGAAGCACCGGCCTTGCCGCGCCCGGCAATGTTGACCGGCGTTTCGTGAGCCGGGGTGTGGAGATCCCTGGCTCGGCTGCCGAAAACCCGCTTTGCTATTGAGCTCTTCCCACTTTGGGTTCAAGGTGAACCGCCGATCCGCCGATCATATGGGTGAATTCAAGGGGACCATCGAGCGCCTTCGGCGCATGGCAACGATCGAACTCGGTGACAGCGGATCTTTTATGGCTCATCCCATGTCCGAAAGCCTGTTCCGCCAGTTCAGCGAACTGGTCTACGAACAGTGCGGGATCAATCTTCACGAAGGCAAGCGAACGCTCCTCGAGGCACGGCTGGCCAAGAGACTCCGGGCGACCGGCATGGACTGTCCCGAAGAGTACTACCGCTATATCACATCCGCGGAAGGTAGGGCCGAGCTCATTCATTTTCTGGACAGCGTTTCCACAAACCTCACCGCCTTCTTCAGGGAAGTGCAGCATTTCGAGTATCTGGAGCGCCATGTGTTGCCGGAAATCGTGGAACGAAAGCGGGCCGAGCGCAGGTTCAGGCTTCGTGCCTGGTGCGCTGCCTGTTCCACGGGTGAAGAGCCGTACAGTATCGCCATGACGGTCCTTTCCGTGCTGGACCGGCCCGAAACTTGGGATTTCAAGATCCTGGCGACGGACATCTCCACGAAGGTGCTGGCCATAGCCGAGCAGGGGCGGTACTCGAGAGAGCGCCTGGCCAAGGTTCCTGAAGCCTACCGGCGGCTGTTCTTTCGCGGGTCGCCCGGAGGGGGCTCGGCCGACACCTTCGAGGTGATTCCGGAAGTCCGCCGCATCGTCACCTTCCGGCGCCTGAACCTCAAAGATCCTTATCCGTTCCATGGACCGTTCGACTTCATCTTTTGCCGTAACGTCATGATCTATTTCGATAAGTCCACACAGGAGTCCCTGATCAACCGAATGGCCGCGTATCTGGCGCCCGGCGGATACTTCTTCGTGGGGCATGCGGAGAGCCTCACGGGGCTGAAACACCCGCTGATCTATGTCAAGCCGGCTGTTTACCGTAAGTAGCGGAAGTCGCTCAATCTCCTGATGATCGAGAAACGAGGCATGCAACGAGTGATTATCAGAGTTGCGGACATGGCGGTGAGCAACCGCCCCGACGAGATCCTCATCACCTACTCGCTGGGGTCCTGCATAGCGGTGGTGATTTACGATCCCAGGGTGAGGGTGGGAGGGATTCTGCACTACATGCTGCCGGAATCGTCCATGGATCCGGAAAAGGCCAAACGGAAGCCGGCCATGTTCGCGGATACGGGGATCCCGATGCTGTTCAAAGCCAGCTATGCGTTGGGAGCCCAGAAAAAGAACCTGACGGTGAAAGTCGTCGGTGGAGCTCATATCCTCGACGAAAACGGGGTGTTCAACATAGGAAAACGCAATTACATGGCGTTGCGCAAGATCTTCTGGAGGAACAATGTGCTCGTTTCCGCGGAGCACGTCGGCGGGAGCGTGAACCGAACCGTCCGGCTGATGATGGATACGGGGCAGGTGATCCTGAAGGTGTCCGGCCTGGGAGAGATGGAGCTGTAGATTCCGGGGAGATCTATTGAGATGTCGTACAATGTTTTGATCGTTGATGATTCGAAATCCATGCGAAGCGTCATCAAGAAGGTTCTTCGCATTTCAGGATTTCGCAGCGGAGAAATCCTCGAGGCGGAAAACGGGAAGGAAGCACTGGAGCTCCTGAAGGGCAACTGGGTTGACCTCATCCTCACGGACATCTATATGCCCGTGATGGACGGGATCGAGTTCATTCGGAGGTTGGAGCAGGAAGAGACCTTGAAGGACGTCCCGGTGCTGCTTCTGACGACGGAAGGCAACGAAGAAAGACTGCAGGAGGCCATGGCCCTGGGAGCGAAGGCCTATCTTCGCAAGCCCTTTCAACCCGAAGCGATTCGAGCTTTGCTGAACCAGATCCTTGGAGAGACCGATGGACGGGAACCTGAGGGATGTGATGAAGGATGCGATTTCTGAGGTGCTGACCACGATGTTTTTCGTCGAGGTGAGCTTCTCGGATAACGGAACACCGGTCTTCGATGAAAGTATGGGAGCACGGATCACTCTGCACCGGAGGCGGGGCGGAAGGTCTTGTGCATGGATCCTCAGCTTTCACTTGTCGCGGGCCTTTGCGACCTTGATTTCAGCCAATCTCCTGGGCAAGGATGAATCGGATGTGTCCCATGACGAGGTTCAAGACGTGATGTTGGAGATGGCCAACATGATCGGCGGAAGCTGTGTCGCACGATTGCCGGAATCCGATTGGGTTCTGGGGCTTCCCGAATGGCTGGCGGACCCGTCGCCGCCGGTCCAGGAGGGGGAGACGCTGATTCTGTGCACATGGGAAGAACAGGTGGGTGTTGTCCGAATGGTCGAAACGCCCGTTTGAAATCCCTCTGACGCCGGGGAGCCGCCTGTTGGGCTCATCCGGCAACGGACAGGAACGGACAGGGAGGAAGGCTTTGGAGTACGGGAAGATGACGGTTCTGGTGGTGGATGACTTCTCCACGATGCGCCGCATTATACGGAATATCCTGAGGGAATTGGGCTTCAAGAACATATTGGAAGCCGAAAACGGTGCGGCGGCGGTGACGGTGCTCAAGAACCACGATGTGGACCTGATCGTCGCCGACTGGAACATGCCTGAAATGACGGGCCTCGAGCTGCTCAAATGGGTCCGGGGCAACGCCCGGACCAAGGACCTGCCGTTTCTCATGGTGACAGCGGAGGCACAGAAAGAAAACATCGTGGAAGCGGTCAAGGCCAAGGTCAGCCATTACATCATCAAGCCTTTTACCGCGGCGACGCTTCAGGAAAAGCTGCAGAAGATACTTCCTCAAGAGTGATCCAGGAGATCGAACATGACAAAGAATGGGGATGTGCATGGCATCGCACTGGAGATCCTCAACCGTTTGACGAACGGGGTGGTCATGGGCGCCGATGATCTCATGGGCATTGGAGACTGTCTGAACCTTTTGGACGAACTCGAAGGACGCCCGGATCTGCCGGAGGAATGGTCGGAGACGATTCAAGAGGTCAAAAAACGCTTCAACCGGATCATCCTCGAAGAATCCCCTGACGTGGACCATGATTGGCGAGCCATCCAGGAGATGCTCAGCGATCTGGCGGGTGAGGGGCAATCCCAAGACCGAGGTGCGGACTTGGGCGGGTCGACCGGCGAGAATGGGTCCGTATCCCTCGGTGGGGCACCCGCGGAGGCGGAAGCGACTTCCGCTGTGTCCGAAATCCTGGAAAGCCAGGCGCCCGAGGCCGGATCGGAAGAACTGGAAGTTCAGGATCCCGAACTTCTTCGCGACTTTGTTGAAGAGGCCAAAGAGCATCTGGCGTCAATCGAGATCAACATGATTTCCCTGGAGGCCGATCCGGACGACAAGGAAGCCGTCAACGAGGTGTTCAGACCCTTTCACAGCATCAAGGGCGTGGCCGGCTTCCTGAACCTCAAGGGAATCCACGAGTTGACCCACGAAGTCGAAAACCTCCTGGACGAAGCCCGTTCGGGGCATATCAAGATAACGGACGCCCTCATCGACCTGGTCCTAAACGCCGTGGACATCCTCAAGGTGCTGCTCGGCGAACTGGAGGACGCGAGCTCGGGGCGGGAGGGAGCCGGCATTTCGATGCACCTGGTCCGCGGCTTTATGGAGAGAGTGCGTCGCTTCCGGCCGGACGCGGAAGGGAAAGCGTTGCGGGAGGTTCCTCAAATTGGAAAGATCTTGGTCGATCAAGGGGTGATCGAACCGGAGCGCCTCGAGGAGGCGGCCGAAAGGAGTCGTCGCAGCAACCGGAGGATCGGGGAAGAACTGGTTTCGGAAGGTCTGGTGGCACCGCAGGACTTGGGACGTGCCTTGAGGCAGCAGCGGCACCTGAAGGAAGGAGCGGCTTCGGTTCGGGTCGACACCATGAAGCTCGACGGCCTGGTGGACATGGTGGGCGAACTGGTCATCGCGCAATCCATGGTGCTTCAGAATCCTGAGGTGCAGGGGATCAAGGATCAGAAATTCCAGAAGGACGCCGTTCAGCTCCGCCGGATCACCGCAGAACTGCAGCGGATCAGCATGTCGCTTCGCATGGTGCCCATCAAGAGCACCTTTCAGAAAATGATCCGCCTGGTACGGGACCTTTCCCACAAGTCTGGAAAAGAAGTGACTTTGGTCATGCGCGGCGAGGAGACGGAAATCGACCGCAACATGGTGGAGGAAATCTACGAACCGCTGGTGCACATGATCCGAAACTCGCTGGATCACGGAATCGAAATGCCGCAGGAACGGATCAAGGCCGGCAAGGAGCCCACCGGTACCATTTCCCTTTCGGCGGAACAGAAGGGGGGGAACATCATCATCGAACTCCAGGACGACGGCCGCGGGTTGGATGTGGAAAAGATTCGATCGCGAGCAGTCGAACGCGGACTCATTTCCCCGGAGGACGTCCTGGAGGACAAGGATATTTATGAACTGATCTTCCAAGCCGGTTTTTCCACCAAAGACGAGATTACCGATGTGTCGGGCCGCGGCGTTGGGATGGACGTGGTTCGAAAGAGTGTGGAGGGGCTCCGGGGGAAGCTCGAGGTCTCGAGTCGGCCGGGCAGGGGAACCCTTTTCGTATTAAAGCTGCCGCTCACCATGGCCATCATCGACGGCATGGTGATCCGCGTGGGTAAAGAACGCTATGTGATTCCGACGGTGGCGCTCAAGGAATCGCTTCGCCCCGCCCGGGAGAATTACCTCACGGTGCAGGGTCGAGGGGAAATGATCATGGTGCGCGATCACCTCATGTCGCTTATCCGGCTCCACGAACTCCTGGACGTGGAGCCCCAGCACCGCCATCCTTGGGATGCCCTGGTGCTTGTGGTCACCGAGGACACGCGATCGTACTGCCTGCTGGCCGACGAAATCATCGGCAGGCAGGAGGTCGTCATCAAGAGCCTCGGTGGTTCTCTGAGGAATGTAAAGGGGATTTCTGGCGGAGCGATTCTGGGGGACGGCAAGGTGGCGCTGATCATCGACGTCAAGGGACTCCTGAGTTCCTACGAAGAGGGTGCGAGAGATGTTGCGGAACCTCACAGAAGAGTGGCGTGACTTGATTCATCGGCTGGAACGCCTGGAACAGACACTGGCTACCGATGCGGATCCTGAGCGGGCGACCGGCTTGTGGCGTGAGGCGGTCAAGGATCTTGCCGGCTCTGCGGCCATGCTCGGCCTTGAGGGTCTCGACGAAGTGAGCGAGGAGCTGGAAGCCCTTTTCGAGAGGACCGCGGCTTCCGGGTCGTTCGAGGAAGATCTCCCGTTGATCCGCAGGGCCGTGGACAAGCTGATCCGCGAAATACGGGAGGTCTTGGAGGCGGCTGCTCCCGGCGGGGAAGAGGCGGAATTCGCCGATCTGGCAACGGCGGTGGAAAAGCTCGGGGGGCGCCTGATTCGACCAAGCCGGGACGGGCATGAACGCCGCCTGGAGATTGAGTTCCCCATGGATCATGGAATCTTAAACCGGGTGGAAGCCTGTCTCTTGTTTCACGACGTGACCGCTTCGGTTTCCGGTTCTACGGCGGATGAAGGTGAGGTTCTGGAAGAGGTCATCGACGGCATCAAGGAGTTCATGACGTCGTTCGCCGCCGGCAACGTGGAGCGCGCCCAGCAGATCCTGCTCGACATCGCTCAGTGCCGGCATCCCGCTCTCTACAAGGAAATCGGTTTGCTTGCGCGTGAACTGCACACATCGCTCAGGGATTTTCAGCTCAAACTGGATCCCGCCTTGAAAGAAATCGTGCAGGAGAGGTTGCCGGATTCGGGCAACCGCCTGGAGCACATCATCCAGCTGACGGAAAATGCGGCGAATGTCACCATGGACCATGTGGAGGCGATCCAGCGTCGGAATGAAGAAGACCGAGGGCGGGCTTCGCGATTGAGGGAGCTTGCGCAGGCGCTTTATCCTGTGGGGGACCAGGCGGCCAGGCGGCTGGAGGGGATCCTTTCGGAGGTCACGGAGCTCGAAGCGGATCTTTCAAAGAATCACGAGGACCTGCTCACCATTCTGACGGCTCAGGACTATCAAGATCTCACGGGCCAGATCATCTTGAAGATCATCCGGCTGCTGAACGATCTGGAAGACAAGCTGTTGCATCTCATCAAATCGTTTGGGGTGCGTGTGGAGTCGGAAACCGGGAGGCGTTCGTCGGAGGGGGAACTCTACGGGCCGGCTCACAAAGATGTGGAAAGCGCGCTGCATTCCCAGGACGATGTGGATGCCATGCTGGCGGAATTCGGTTTTTGAAGGTGATGCTTCCTTTTTGCCTCGCCCTTCCGGCGTATTGCATTCCGTTCCGCCTGATGCCTCAATCGGCGGAGCTCGTCTTTGAGCTCAAGCAGGCCGGAGGACGGCCTGCCGTTGCCTCCCATATCGCTGGGATGGGACGCTTGCTCCCGCCTGAAAATGCCGGCAACCGTTCGGCTCAGGATTTTACTCGGTTCCGTTCTTGGGATGTTTGGGTTGGAAGAGCTGACAAGGGATACCGGAAGCGGCGAAAACGACTTGACAGGGATGCTTCTTTGATCGGATCCCCCACGCCTTGCAGCCGTAGGGGCGCATCCGGTCCCAGGTGATCTTGAAATGTCGGCAGCCGAAGCAGTTGACTCGTTCCGCCATAGTCCGTTCGTCGCATACCGGCGCCTGCCACCGGTGTTCGGGTCGATAGGGTTGAGATTCGCCCGGGTTCCTGTCAGGGGATCAGCGGAGCATGGAATGTGCCAGGCCGGCGGGTTGCGGAGAGGGCCCGACGGCTGCGGGTCGGCGGCTGCCATGTCGCGCGGCGAAGTCGCCGGAATTGGAAAATGCGTCGCTGCAGCCGGAAAATTTTTCCTTCAAGTAGCCCTGTCAAAATTCCGATTCAGGTATTGAAGGAGAAGCTGCCGATGCTGATCACCGATTATCATGTGCAAAGCGTGCTTCGCACGTACACGAAGCAGTTGCAGCGGCTGCACTGTGATGAAATGGGCGACGGCGGCGGGAAGTCTCGAATGCCCGAAGAGCGGGTGACCATTTCGGATGAGGCTCGCCGACACCTGATCCGGGAGCGCGTGGCGTTGCAGGCGCTCGGGCGTTTGGTGCCGTCCGAGGCTCGATGATCCGGGAAGGGAGCTGCGCGAAGCGGAAAGGAAGGTGCGGCCGGCGCTCCAGGGGTCGGCTGACACCTTTCTGAGCCTTCCATTCAAGTAGAAAAAGGATGGGAACGATGGAAATCAAAAAGATGTCTTCCTATTTGGCGCAAGTGGCTCAGCAGATGGACCTGTCAGCGGTGCGGTCTGCAGAAGATGGCAAAGCCACGAACGTCCGTGACGGGCAGGTGCCTCCCGATCGAGTGGACTTTTCAAGGGAAGCCCAGGAAATGGCGCAGGTGAAGAAAGTGATGATGGAGCGGGACGAGCTGCGGGCCGAAAGGGTCGATCATCTACAGCAAATGGTCGAGAATAGAACCTACAAGGTCGAACCCGAGGAAATCGCGGCTCGCATGCTGGATGAGCTCATCTGACAGGATCTGCCGGTATGACTGTGTCAAAAGTTTGAAAGAAGAGGAGTCGGAACGCAGGGCAATGAGTCACCGATTTGACGAAATCGGTGGGTCATGAAGGCTGTCTTTACCATCCCATCGAAGCCGACGCGCTTCCCGGGTATGCGTATGGATTCCCGGGCTTTTTTTGCTGCGGCGTCCGGCCTCCCCGAACGTGCCCAGGCGGGTTCCCACAGGTGGTCCCTTGTGGGAGCGGCGCCCTTGTGGGAGCGGCGCCCTCGCTGCGATGAGCAACGGATACCTAGAGGTAGCCGGCGAGGTTGAGGTCCTTCTACCTTGTTTCCAAGCTCCACCATCTATCGTGTTCCCAAGCTCCAGCTTGGGAACACAACTGTGCAGAAGCTCCAGCTTCGATTCCCATGAGGCCGTTCCCAAGCCGGAGCTTGGGAACGAGGGGGAAGGAGGCCATTGTAGGAGCGGCGCCCCCGCCGCAATGAGCAACGGATTTCTAGGTGCGTGTCCGAGAACTCAGAATCAACCCTTTCGGGTACCGCAATTTCGCACACTTAGCGTACCCAAAACGGCCAAAATCGGCATTCTCGGACAAGCTCCTAGAGGTAGCCGGCGAGGTTGAGGTCCTTGACAAGCGAGGTGACGCGAAGGGCGGCTTCCAGGGCGACCGTGTTCTGCTGAAGGAGGCTCACCGCTTCGATGAAATCGGTGTCTTTGGTTTCCGAGAGCTCGGTGTTATTGTGAAGGTCAATGCGGTCGATGGCCGCGGTCTGCCTTTCGATGCTGGCCAGCCGGGCTCCCACCCGGGTGGTGATAGCGCGGATGTTTTCCTGGCCCTTTTCAACCGCGTCGAGTTGCACCTGGAGTTCAGCGGAATCACCTGCGCGGATGGCGTCCGAAAGTTTCTTAATATGCGTGAAGATGGATTCGGTGTCTCCCGGTACGAAAAAGGCGTCTTGACCGCTGACATTCACCGGAAAGACGGTTCCCTTGGCGTTGCGCACGTGGATGTCTTGGTAGGCCGAGGCATCGAACGAATCCAGATCGTCGGGGTCGACGGGCGGGGTCGAGGTGGCGCCGTTGAATACATAGCGTCCCCGATATTGCGTGTTGGCCGCGTTGACGGCTTCATCAAGGATTTGGTCCAATTCGTTCGCATAGGCGTTCTTTTCTTCTTCAGAATTGGGCGTGTTGGCCGCGATGCCCAGCTGGCGGACGCGGATCAGAAGATCGTGCAGATGATTGAGGGCGTCTTCGGTGGCGTTGTTCCAGTTTTCCGCGAAGTCGAGGCCTTTCCGGTAGGCCGCCAGCGCCTGGATGTCCGCCTGGATGTCGAGCGATTGTCCCCAGGCGATGGGGTCTTCGTGGGGTGCGGCCATGCGCTCACCGCTTGAAATCTGGCGCGAGTAACGAGCCGTCGCCTCCTTCTTGTCGTTGATGCTTTCCGTCGTTTGCATGTAAGTCATCGGAAGGGTTACCCGCATGACGTGTCCTCTTCTAAAGGGTTCAAGGCACCATATCGATGGCCGTCTGGAGCATGTTGGCCGTGTTTTGGATAAGCTTTGCAGCCGCCTGGTAGAGCTGCTGGTATTTGAGAAGGTCCACCATCTCTTCGTCGATGGAGACTCCGGAGACGTTTTGCCGCTGGGATTCCAGTTCATTCATCAGCGTGTCTTGAAAGTCCGCCTGAAATTCCGATGAGGCGACTTCTGTCCCCACGTTCCTTTGGATGTCGCTCCAATAGCCGCTGAAGGTCATGTCCACCGTGTCGGGCGGTGTGCCGAAGGTGACGGTGGCGGTCTGGAGTTGAGCGATATCGAGGGCATTCGATCCATCGATGGCGGAAGCATCGGCGACGCTTACAGCGAGCGTGGCAGACGGGGGGGTGCCGACCGTGAAGAAGCCGGGATGCTGGGCGTTCACCTGGTCGGCCAGGGTCTGGGAGAACGCATCCAACCGATTCTGCCACGTGGCGATGGTGTCGGCGGCGGTGGCCGGTCCCCCCAGTTTTCCACTGATCGTTTCCATGTCCGTGAGCGTGGCGGTGGTCGTTGATGCCGCATTTTTGAGGTGCAGGGCAGGGGCTGAAGGATCGAAATCTACGGTGTTCACCACTTCCGAGCCGGCGACCAGCGTGTGCCCGTCCAGGCTGAGAACCACGGCGCCCCCGGGGATCTCGGTGGTGTCGAAGTGGATGTAGTCGGCGAGTTCCTTCATGGCCTGGTAACGCTTGTCTCGAAGATCGTTTGCGGTGTGGGAGGGCGTTTCCGAATAGGCGATCTGGCGGTTGAAGTCGGCTATTGTCCGGAGCAGTTCGTTGATTCGGGTTTCCTGGTTTTCGGCTTCATCGAGAAGCGCCAGGCGGGTGTCTTCCAGGGCCGCCCAGGTGCCGTTGATTTGTGAGGCAAGATCCTGAGCCGCTTGAAGGACGCTTTCTTTTTCGGAAACGCCGTCGGGGTTCATGTTCAAGATGTCCCACGATGCCCAGAACTCTCCAAGGAGATGGCTCAACCCGCTTTCCCCTTCGTCCGTGATGTAGGCTTCGGCGGTTTTGAGCGCCGAGGACCTCGTTTCGTGATAGGCCTTGCTTGAAAGGGTTTCAAGCAGTCTGCTTTCCAGGAATTGATCCCGGGCCTGGGTCACATGGGTGATCTGGGCGCCCTGCCCCAGCCAGCCGGACCTTTCCCTTACGGCCGGGTTGGTCGATGTGGCCGCTTTCTGACGGGAGTAGTTCAGACTTTCGGCGTTGGCGATGTTGTGGGACACCGTTTGGATCTGAAGCTGCGTGTTGAGCAGCGTGCCCTTGGCTATTTCCATGGTGGTGCTCAGGCCCGACATGGCTCATGCCTCCCGGCTGATGGAAAGGCCCTTGTACGGCGGCCTTGCAGCCCTTTCCCCCGTACGTGACGGATAGGAAGGCCTGGTGAAGACTTGGGCGAAGTCCTGAAAATATTCCAGGTATCCTTCGATGAAGATGCGGTTCGATTCGTTGAGCGCCTGAATCTCGATCAGGGTTTCCTTGAGGCGTCTTCGTGTGTCGGAGGCTTCGGCGATGTCGGAGTTCCCCGTCTCCAAGGCGCAGGCCAATTTTTCCTTGAGCGAGATGGCGAGAAATTCCTTCTGGGACAGGACCTTGAGAAACGCGTCCGTGGAAGGGTTCCTCAGAAGCCGTCTCTCGGATTCGAGGGCGGCCTTGAGGGCCTCGGCGGCCTGGAGCGCCGAAGCCATGGGGGCGGGGTCTTCGCTTTCCTCGCGAGCCGAGAAGCCGTCTCCGCCCTTAAACGGCGGCGGATTTTCCCGCCGATTCGGCCTAAAGTCCTGATGATCTCTCATCTTGTTTCCCTCTCATTTCTCTAATCGGTCGGAGAACCCGGATGCTTGAGGCTTGGAGCGCCCGAAGCGTCGGCCGGCACCGGGGGATCTTCGGACGCTTCCCGCCCGGGCAAGTCGGAGCTGGAAAACGAAGGCTGGGCTTCGAGAAGCGGTTCGAGTTCTCGATAGAGGAGTCCGCTCAATCCGAACTCACCGCTTCTGCTCACTTCGCCTGCGAGGGTTTCGTCCAGAAGATCCTCGAAGATTTCACGTGCTCTTTCCGGTTCTTCCGCTTGAATGACGGTATGGCGCATGGACTTCAACAGGTAGTGATCGAGCTGTGCTTCGAAAGCCTGACAGGCTTCCCGCAGCCTTTGCCTTTCCCGTTCTTTCCGGTCCGGCGCGTCGGTTGGAAAAGGAGCATGACTGATGCGCATGAGACAAATCCTTTGGCCCGAGCTTTTTTCTTTTCAGCTCGGTTTGTGAAAGATCAGTTCGACCCGGCGGTTGAGTTCACGGCCTTCGGGGGTTTTGTTGTCGGCCATGGGAAGGGTGCTGCCATAGGCTCCCAAAGCCAGTTTTTCTTCCGGCACCAGGCACTCACCGATCAGGTAGTCCATCACGGCCCGCGCTCTGGCCAGGGAAAGTTCGTCGTTGGAAGCGTAATGGAGACCCCGCACGGGAACGTCGTCGGTATGGCCGTCGATGTAGACATGGTAAGGGGTCTCGATCATGAATTTCGCCATCTTTCGAAGAATCGGGTAGGCATCGGGTTTGAGTTGAGCGCTGCCGCTTTCGAAAAGGAGCTTGCTTCCGAAGATGAAAGAGAAATTCTCTGTGCCGAACCTTTTCTTGTAGAAGATGGCGTTACCGAAAGAATCCGGCAGCCGAATTTCCTTTCGGGAGGGCGGCCCGTGGATCACCTCGTCAAGGTCTCGTACGTCCATCAGGTGGACGCTTTCAAGGCTCTTGCTGATATCCTCGATCACCATGTCTCTTTGGGCCGTGACTTTGCCGTGCGTCTTGAACATGAGGATGCCGCCGGCACTTTCGAAGTTGTGAAAGCTGCTTTGAATGGCGCGTGAATTCAAAGACGACATGCTGAGAAGCAGCACGAAAAACATCAGAAGTAAGGTACACAGGGTCGCAAAGGTGACCATCCAGCCATCGGAGCTTGGACCGTTGTCGCTGTTTTTCTTGTTTCGACTCATGGGGGCGGTTCCGTAGTATGCATCCCTTGATTTTCATGGGCTGCCCGGGAGGCTTTGTCCGTGGGGCGGTCCGCCGCGGGCATCGGAAACATCCTGAAGATGAAATTCTTGTAGTTGAAAAAAGGACTTCCTTGCGCCCGCGACCTGATGAGGCTTGCCGGAAGTGTATCGACGACGCCCACGACGATTTCGACTCGGTGGTTTTTGTGGCGCAGGTGCGGGAATCGCTGCCCGTCCACCAGGGGCCGATGATAGCTGAACCCGTGGGCGCTCAGCCGGTCGGCTGGAATCCCCTGGCTCATCAGGTACCGGCTCACGGCCATGGCACGCCGGGTCGACAGTTCCCATGAGTAGTCGGTCCAGGGCGGATGGCTGAGCATCTCAAAGGGATCCGTGTGACCGCGGATCTCCAGTTCCCGCGGATCGTTTTTGAGATACTGGGCGAGAGCGCCCAGGTAGTTTTGCATCCGAGGCTGCAGTTCGAACGTGCCGGAGCGGAACAGGACTTTTTCGTCGATGACGATCACCAACTTTTCTCCCTTTTTCATAAGCTTGACGTCGGGGTCCAGCTCATTTTTCAATGTGATTTCCTGGAGCATTTCAAAATCGAAAGGCGCATCGGGGATCATGGGTGCCCCGGGTTCGCTCACGTCCACTCCCTCTTCCTTTCCGATAGGTGACCTGCCATACGGGAGAAACCCGAAAGCTTCCTCCACGGACTCCAGCGCCGCCCGTTTTCGGGTTTGATCGATCACCGACATGCTGAGCAGCAGTACGAAAAAGGTCAGGAGCAGCGTGCAGACATCGGTATAAGTGATGAGCCACTTGCCCGACTCGGGTGCACCGTCGTCGGGCGGTTTCCTGTCTTTGCGCTCAGATGATTTCGAGTTCGGCATGGAGCGCTCCGGCCGCCCGGATGGTCTGAAGGATCGTGATGATATCACGAGGGGTCGCGCCGATGGCATTCAGCCCCTGGATGACCTGTCCAATGGTTGCCCCCTGAACGAGAGTCAGGGCGCCTTTTCCTTCCTGAACCTCAATGGCGGTCTGAGGCACCACCGCGGTCGCACCTCCGCTGAAGGGGAGCGGCTGAGACACCGCGGGCTGCTCGGTGATCTGCACCGTCAGGTTGCCGTGCGCGATGGCGACGGGGGAAATCTTCACATTTTCGCCCATCACGATGGTTCCCGTGCGCTCGTTGATCACCACCCGGGCGATGGTATCGGGGATGACGTCCAGGTTTTCCACTCTGCGGATCATGGCAACGATGTTTTCCCGGTAGGACGGGGGAACATCGATTCTCACCGTACGGGCATCCAGGGCGCTGGCGTAGTTCCCACCCATGGAGAGGTTGATCGTGTCGGCGGCGGTGCCGGCCGTGCTGAAATCCGGTTCCCGCAGCACGAGGTCCAATCGATCCAGACCCTCATAGGAGACGGTAAATTCCTTTTCCACCGTGGCGCCGCCGCTGACGATGCCCACCGTCGGATGATTCATCTGGACCGTACTCCCAGTGGCGCCCCCCACGGAAAAACCCCCTGTCGTGAGGGGGCCTTGGGCCGCCGCGTAGACTTCGCCGTCCGGCCCCTGGAGCGGGGTGAGCAACAGAGTGCCTCCTTCAAGGCTTTGCGCGTCCCCTATGGAAGAGACCTGCACATCCACTCGATTTCCCACCCGGGCGAAGGGAGGCAGCTTGGCGGTGACCATGACCGCCGCTACGTTGTTCACCCTGAGCTGGTCCGGATCCACATGGATCCCCATGCGGTCCAGGAAATTGGCCAGCGTGCTGGTCGTGAACTGGGTCTTGTTGTTGTCGCCGGTTCCGTTCAACCCGATCACCAGGCCGTAACCGAAAAGAGGGTTGCTCCGTGTCCCCATGAAGTAGGCGATATCCTTGATCCGGGCGCCGTCGGCGTGAGGCCCCGCACAGAACAACCCCAATCCCAGGGTCCAGACGAGGAGGATGAATCGGATGATTTTCATGGCGCGGCCTTCAGTAGGGTAGGAGCAGGTCGATCAACCGGCCGAGAAGACCGGGCTTCTGGTGGCGCGTCACAGGTCCTTTCCCCACGAAGAAGATCTTCGCTTCCGCAATGTTCTGAGAAAGAATGGTGTTGTCGCGACTGATGTCCATGGGGCGGATGATGCCTTCGAGGATGATTTCCTGCAGTTCGTCGTTCACCTTGGTCCAGCGGGATCCGCGGATGACCATGTTGCCGTTGGGCAGGATCTGTACCACCGTGGCGGTCATGTAGGCGGACATGGTGTCCGACTTGGAGGTTCTGCCGTCGCCTTCGAAGGTGTTGTCAACTTTGAAGTCGAAGTCGAAAGGATTGAGCGGCCTCAGAATGGTCTTGGTGGGGGTGCTCAACCCCAGGAATTCGCCTTCGGCGGTGAGCTCTCTCTTGCGGCCGGTATCGGTCGAGGCGCTCTTGGACGCCTTGGATTGTTCACTTACCATTATGGTGACAATGTCTCCCACCTTCCTGGCCTTGATGTCTTGAAAGGGGGAGTCGTCGCGCCGGCTCCAAAGCGACCCGCTGGGGATGGCCGGCTCTCGGTCTTCCTGCGCTGCGATGGGTGGCGGTTCGAGAAGCGACGGCTGCGCGGGGCCCTTCGGCCCGTCGCCGGGTCCCATGCCTCCGATGGAGGCGCATCCGGAAAAGATCATCGCCGCCATGGCAAGGCCCGCAAGCCGAAGCCCGAGCTTCCATCCCACACGCCCACTGGGTTTCACGGTATCACCTCGGATGCCCTTCACCTGGGCGCCCATCGGAAGCTCCCAATCAAGGGGACACCAAAACCGTGCCGGAATCGAGCACGCGGCAGGAGAGCAGTTTGCTGGAGGACAGGTTGATCACGCGCACCAGATCCCCCGCCGCACCGTCTTCCCTGGCCTGTCCCCGCGCGGTCAGCCGAAGCCCGGGCTTCTGATAGACGATCGTTACGGGTTCACCGCGTGTGATGAGAAGGGGTTTGGCCAAAAATGAAGGATCGAGGATCTCGCTGGTTCCGATGTTTCGGATCACCCGTTTCCCGACGGCTTGTTCGAGATCGGAAAGGTAACGGCCGGGTTCGCTCGTGAGAGCCAGCCGCTCCACTCGCACATCGTCCATCCCGATGGCTTCGTCACGATTCAATGGGCGCGTCGTTCGAACCACCTCCTGCTCAACCTGGACGAAACCGGTCACGCGAAGGCTTCTTTCCTCTTCGCCGTCTACGGAAAACCGCATGGTGAGGGCCACGTTGCCCAGGTACCTCTCTTCCGGTGAAGCTTCGACACGATGGGTCAGGCGGCCACACGGTACCGTTGTCAGGCCGGAGACGCGGATCCGGTCAATGACGATGTCCTCGGGGTTCCACGGCGCATTGCCTCTCACGAACTGCCGGTAAATGGCCTCGATTTCTTTCAATTCCAGGAGCCGCGACTTTCTGCGGACAACAATCCTTTCCGGAAGGATGATTTGAGTCCTTGACGGGTCCTGGCCATGAGCTTCGAAGAACCGTTCGAGGTAGAGCCTCAGGTTCTCCGGCTGAATGAACTTTTCTGTGCCCAGCGCCGGGACGTCGCCCACCGTGAGGGATTCCATGATCTCCCGCCAGTCTTCGGGGATGTCTTCCCTAACCATGAGATCCAAGAGCGTCAGTGTGGTCCCCTGCGCTTCGACGAGCGGCAGCGCTTCGATCCTTTCCAGAGGCGAAAGCGCCCCTGCCGATGGCGCACCGACCGGCATCATTACGGCGATCCAGACGAGAACGGCTGCCAGCAGCAGCAGCATTCCCCGGAGACCGGCTCCACGCGGCGGGTGTTTCCGTTTCACCATCATAACGGCCCTCGTCCCGTTACTGCTTCACGCTGTTGGCGATGCGGAGCATTTCATCGGCCGTCTTGATCACCTTGGAGTTGGCTTCATAGGCTCGCTGGCCGGCGATCATGTTCACCATTTCTTCGACCACATTGATATTGCTGCTTTCGAGAAACCCTTGGAGCAGCGTTCCAAATCCGTCGATTCCCGGTTCGCCTTCTTCGGGGTCTCCGGAAGCAGGGGAGGGGACGAAATAGTTCCTGCCCACGCTGATAAGCCCCGCCGGATTGATGAAGTCGTAGAGGTACAGCGTCGCCGTGGCAATGTCGTTGCCCTCCTGATCCATGGCCGTCAGCGTTCCCCCGGGATCGATGTTCACGGTGACGGCTTCCTGGGGAATGCTGATTTCCGGCTGGAGCCGGTGGCCTTCCGGATCACAGAGGTAGCCGTCTTCGTCCAGCTTCAGCGTTCCGGCCCTCGTGTAAACCTCCTCCGTTCCCCGAAGGACCCGAAAGAATCCCTTGCCCTCGATGGCTAGGTCCAGCGGGTTGCCGGTTTCCGTGAAATTGCCCTGGGCGAAGATCTTCTGAACCGTTATGGTCTTGACGCCCATGCCTACCTGGATGCCGGCCGGAACCAGGGTGGCGGCAGCGGTTTCCGCCCCGGGCGGCACGATGTTCTGGTACATGAGGTCTTCAAAATTGGCCCGGCTTCGCTTGAAGCCCGTGGTGCTCGCGTTCGCCAGGTTGTGAGCCACCACATCCATGTTCAACTGCTGCGCTTCCATGCCCGTTGCGGCCGTCCACAAGCTGCGGATCATCGTGCGGCTCCTTTAGGTATTATTAGGTCGTGCTGCCGAGTTTACTGATGAGCTGCGTATCTTCCTGGTGAAACGTCTGGCTCATCTTCTGGTAGGTTTCGAAGATTCTAAGCGTTTCGATCAGTTGGGTCATTTCTGCTACAACGGAGAAGTTGGGATCTTCGAGCGAACCCTGCTCCACCGTGCAGTCGACAGCCGCTTCGGGTGCCGCCGCTGCGTCGGCGGGCCGGAAGCCGTTGCCGCCGACCCTGAGCATCCGGGTGCCTTCGGGGAACGCGACGAGGTCCAACGTGTCGACGGCGAAGCCATCGTCAAAAATCTGACCATCCGGCTCGATCCGGACGTGACGGCCGGTGAGTTCGATGACGCCGCCCTGGCCCAATACGGGCCATCCCTCCTGGGTGACCAGGGCGCCTTCGGCGTCCATGGTCAGGTTTCCCGCCCGGGTGTATAAGATCCCATCGGGACTTTGCACCCGAAAGAAGCCTTTTCCCAGGAGGGCCACGTCCAGGGGATTCCCCGTGGTTCGGATGGGACCCTGTTCGTACTGAGAATACGTCTCCTGGAACATGAAGTCCTCGAACCTGACCCCCTCCTTCTTGAAGCCCGGGGTGTTCGCGTTGGCCAGGTTGTTGGCAATCACGTCCAGGCGCTTTTCCTGCTGAAGCGACCCCAAGGTCGCGACTTGGCTCCCGATTCTCATGGTCCGACTCCTTTATCCTTTACACCTAGCAATCGGAGTGCCAGGAGTGAGGTCGGAACGCTTTGCTCGGCACGAGGTGAGAAGGCGTGCCGGACGGAAAGGGGGAGGCAGGCCGCCGAAGGCTGCGCCGGAACACCGCGGGCGGAATCGAGGAGGGAAATTTTTGCCGCCGGAATGGAGAAGTCAGGACTTGGACGACAGCCTCTGGAGGTTGAGAATCAATTCCACCTCACCGATGGGTTTCTGAAGTTCCTTGGCGATGGCTTGAGCACTGAGGCCCTTTTGAGCCAGGGTGACGACGAGTCTGTGGTCGCCGGTGTTTCCCGGCGGCGCCGTCCTGTCTTTTTCCCTTTGCAGGTTTGAAACCTGAAGCGCGGCCACCTTGTCGTGGATCTCCTTTGCTTCGTCCAAGCGCCGGTCCAGTTCGTCAAGGATGTGCTGAATCACTTCCCGGCGTTCCGTGAGATTTCGCTCGAACTCGTCGGAGAGGGTTCTGGTGTCCGTCACGATCTTTTCAAGCGTGCGCACAAGTTCGTCGCCGCCTTTGACCCCCTGGGGGCGCCTCGCGATCAGAACCATGATGAGAGCGAAAAGCAGGACGTCGAGTCCGATCTGGGCGATGGTTATGATGTGGGAGTCGAAGGGGTTCCCGTCCATAGCGTTCTTGTACTCTCGGAATTTCATGCCGTCAGATGCGTTCCAGCCGTTCGAGCATCAACCGACCCTTGAAGGAATGCTCCTCCAGGTGGGCGCGAAGCTCATTTTCCACAATGGACGCCCAATGCTTGAAGGTGTTCTTTTCCGGGCGCTGGTCAATGAGAAACAGGTAGGCGGTGTCTCTCAGCAGCGGCTCCATGGCCTCGATCTTTTCCTCGGGAACCGTAGTGCGAAACTCGAACACAACGACGAGCGAGAGGATATCGAATCCCTCTTCGGCCTGGGCAGGAATGAAGAATTCGATCTTGCGTTCGATGACGGGGACCTCGATGGGACGGCGAACGACGGCGACCGTTTCCATGGCTTTTCCTTTATCGCCGCCGTTCAGCCGAAGGAGAAAGCCGCCGATCAGGACAATGAGAAGGATCGCTCCGATCCCCAATGAGAGGGACCGCTGTAGCTTGAAGTTCAGCCGCAAACGGGATGGGGGAGTCGGCGGCGGGGAGAGCTCCTCTTCATTTGCGTGTTCTTCCGACGCTTCCCGGCCTTCTCCAGGGCCCCTGGCGGAATCGATGCCCCCGAAAATATCGTTGAGCCCCTCCATGCCGTCTTCATCGACCACGAAGACCTTCTGTTCTTCCTGCGTTTCCTCTTTCCGTGGAGGCGTCTCGCCGGCCATGCGGCATCCTTTCGGCTGTTCCAGAACTATCCGGGGCAATCGACTTGCCGTTAGACATTAGACATTACAGTCTAGGGTCTAGATCTCCATCTTGTTCCCAAGCTCCATCATCCATCTTGTTCCCAAGCTCCAGCTTGGGAACACAACTGTGAAGAAGCTCCAGCTTCGATTCCCATGAGGCCGTTCCCAAGCCGGAGCTTGGGAACGAGGGAGACGAGGGAAGACCGGCCCGGTGTTCCGCTATCGGTAGGAGCGGGCTTGCCCGCGATGCAAACCATCTGTGGGAGCGGCGCCCTCGCCGCGATGAACCAACCCCAATGCTCCACCCCATCGGCCCGAGGGCGGGCCTCCTACAGCGATGCGGATCGCCGGCAAGCCGGTTCCTACAGGGTATGAGTGAAGGGTATTCTCAGACAGCCTCTTGGGGTGTCTCATCTGTCGAGCCGGCCGATCCGGGGCCGGGCTACCGATCTCAGACTTCCTTCATCAAGGCCGGTTTTTGCAGATTCCGCCCTCGCTTCTTTTGCCCGTTCTGGTGCGGCGCGCTGAGGTCGATGTGGTCCGGAAAGTCCTCGGGGCTCAGTTTCCTCGCCAGGCGGGTCCGCAGTTTCAGCATGGCCTTGGTGTGGATTTGGGAAATGCGCGATTCGGTGTAGCCCATTACGTTTCCGATTTCCTTCATGGTCAGTTCTTCGAAATAGTAGAGCGACAGGACCAGTTGCTCCTTTTCGGTGAGCGACGTGATGGCCTCGGTCAGGTGCTGCTGGAGTTCCCCGCGGTAGACTTCCTGGAAAAGGACGTCGTTTTCCGATGCCAGGAATCGGGCTTCGCGGTTTTCCCGGATCACGTCATGGATGTCTTCCGGGATGAACGAGATTCCCTTGATGCTGTCCAGCAGCTTGAAGTACTCGTCCAGATCGATGCCGAGTTCCCGGGCGATTTCTTCGTCGGTGGGAAAACGGCCGAAGCGCTGTTCCAGGCTGTTGCAGACCCGTTCCAGTTCAGTGCTTTTCTGGCGCAGGGACCGCGGCACCCAGTCCATGGAACGGATTTCGTCCAGCATGGCGCCGCGAATCCGAATCTTGGCGTAGGTTTCAAGAGGGATACCATGATTCGGGTCGAACTTCTGGATAGCGTCCATCAACCCGATCACGCCCGCATTGAAAAGGTCCTGGAGGCTTACGTGGTCGGGAATTCTTGCCGCCAGGCGGTAGGCCGTGTACTTGACCAGGTGATAGTGTTCCAGGATCAGTTGTTCGTTGGCATCCGGTGCCGGGGGCCAGGCCGATTCCCGGGCTTGATGAGGTGGTTTCAGGGTTGCCGTCTTTGGGTACATCATGGTGCGTGCTCCCGCGCGGGATTAGAGCTTGAGAAGGCGTTTCCAGAAGAACTGTATGGTTCCGCGATCCGTCGGGGGCTGCTGCCGGTCCAGCCTTTTGGCCAGCTCCACGAACGCCCTGGCTGCAGGCGAGCCGGGATAGGCGTCCAGCAGGGCTTTCTGCTGCCTCACGGCTTGGGGAACACTGGAATCTCGAGGGATACAGCCGATGTAGTCCAGGGAGAGTCCGTCCAGGAAGTGGTCGGCCACGCGGCTGATCTTCCCGAAGACCGCCCGGCCCTCCCGGTCGTCTTCCACCGAATTTGCAAGGATCTTGAAATTACGTTCCCCGTGCCGTGTGTAGAGGACTTTCACCAGGGCGTACGCGTCGGTGAGCGATGTGGGTTCCGGGGTCACTACCACGATCTTTTCCTGGGCGGCGAGGTTGAAATAGAGAACGGTGTCGGAGATACCGGCTCCGGTATCGATGATGAGGATGTCCAGATCGTCTTCGATGTCGTCGAGCATGTCCAGCAGGAGGAGTTTCTGTTCATCGGTGAGTTGGGTCAGCTGTTGAACCCCGGAAGTCGAAGGCATGATCTGGATCCGGCCGGGCCCGCCGACCAGGACGTCCGCCAGGCGTTTGGTTCCCGCCAGCACGTGGCTGATGTTGTAGACCGGCGCCAGTCCGAGCAGGATGTCCACGTTGGCCAGGCCCAGGTCCGCGTCCATGATGAGTACTTTCTTGTTCAGCCGGTCGAAGGCGAGAGCCAGGTTCACCACAACGTTGCTTTTTCCCACCCCGCCTTTCCCGCTGCTGATGGACATGACTCGAACCGGCCGCTTCAACAACGACAGATCGGCCGAATCCGCTCCATTCCAATCGCGGACGTCAGGATATTTTTTCCGCAGTCCTAAGGCTTGATCCATGAGATTCCTTTCCGTCTGAACCGTTTTCGAACGGGAAGATAAAGCTGAGCAGGCGCTTCGGTGTAGCCGGAACCAGGTCTTCCGGAACTCTCTGCCCGGTGCCCAGGTAGGACACTGGGTGAGGAAACCGAAGAAGTTGGTTGATGATGGATGCAGGGCTGAGCGTTTCGTCGATTTTCGTAAAGATGAGGCTTCCCACTCCGAGAGGGCGGAAACGCTGCAGGATCTGTTTCACATCTTCATCCTTGGCCGTGGCACTCAGTACGAGAAAGTGGTGCAGGCCTTCGGTATCCCCGAAAATGCGGCCCAGATCGCCCACGTGTTCCGGGTGCAGGAAATTCCTTCCGATGGTGTCCACGAGAATCACGTCGTTGTGGTCGAGCTGACTCCGGGCCTGTTCAAATTCGCTGCGGTTTTGAGCCACCTGGAGGGGGACGTTCAGGATGTCCGTGTAGGTGCGCAGCTGATCCGTCGCCCCGATCCGATACGTGTCCAGCGAGATCACGGCGACGGCGATCCGGCGGCGCAGCTTGAGGTAGGCCGCCAGCTTGGCGAGCGTCGTTGTCTTGCCCACGCCCGTCGGGCCGACGAAGGTGTAAACGGCCGCCGTCTCCCGGGGTGGACTCAACCTGTCGAAGGGGCGACCGAACGCGATCCGGTCAAGGAGTTGACGGCGGAAGGTGTCGAGGACTTGTTCGGGTTCCCGCGCGGTTTCGTCCAATTGATCGAGTGTGCGTCTGAGCAGCAGAAACGTCTGCTTTTCGTCGAGTCCCCGCACCAGCAGGCGGTGGTAGAGATCCGTGACGGGGCGTTCCAACTGCAGTTCGCCGTAGAGTTTCTTCGAGGAAAGGAGAAGGGAGATCATGCCTCGAATTTCGTAAAGTTCGTCCTGAAGCCCCGAGGCATCGGGCCAGAACGGGACGAGGGCTTCCGATGTCTTTTCGGGTTCCACCGCCGCCATGATCTCCACCGCCGTTGCGCCTTTGGCCAGGGCCAGTTTCTTGTTCCCCAGGATGATGGCGTCATTCCCCAGTTCCTTTTTCACCTGTTCCAGGGCCAGGGCGATGGTGGGAGCACGGAAGGTTTTAACGTGCATGTTCGATCCTGATCACACCTATAGACCGTATTTCCAGCGGGCTGCTGAGTTCGCTGTGACTGATGACCATCACCTCGGGCAAGAATCGTTCCAAAAGCTTCCTCAGGTGGCGCCGAACCATGGGTGACGAGAGGATCACCGGGTGGTGGCCCAGGTTGACGGCTTTCTTGGCTTCCACGTTGATCGCCTGAACCAGCCGTTGAAGAAAGTCGGGATCCAGCGCCAGGAAGGACCCTTGGTCGGTTTTTTGAATGGATTTCAACAGCCTGTCTTCCAGTTCCGGGGCGAGGGTCAACACGTGCAGCACGCCGTCTTCGCTTTCGTAGCTTCGGGTGATGGTGCGTGCCAGCGCCTGGCGGACGTATTCGGTGAGGATTTCCGGGTCCTTTGAAACAGCCGCCTGGTCAGCCAGGGTTTCGCAGATGGTCTGGAGATCCCGGATGGGCACACGTTCGCGGATCAGATTCTGGAGTACCTTCTGGATGGTTCCCAGGGGCAGCGGGTTGGGCGTCAAATCTTCGATCAGCTTGGGATGAGATTCCGACAAGTGATCCAGCAGCCGCTGGACCGTCTGTCGTGTGAGGAGTTCATCCGCGTATTTTTTGAAAAGTTCGGTGAGGTGCGTGGCCACGACCGTGGAAAGGTCGATGACGGTATAGCCGGCCTTGACCGCCTGGTCGCGCCGGTTTTCCGGGATCCAGAAGGCGGGGAGGCCGAAGGCGGGATCCTTGGTGGGGACCCCGTCCAAAGGAGGGGCCTCGTCGCTGGTACTGAGCGCCAGCAGGTGGCCGAGCATGAGTTCCCCTTTGGCCACCGGGTTTCCTTTCAGAAGCAGGCGGTATTCGGAAGGTTTCAGCTGCAGGTTGTCCCGCACGTGAAGGGATGGAACGATGATGCCGTAGTCCAGGGCGAGCTGATTGCGGATGGCGCGGATGCGCGCCAGCAGGTCCCCTTGTTGACTTTCGTCCACCAGCGGGATGAGTCCATAGCCCACTTCCAGTTCCAGGATATCGAGGGATGGAGGAAGGGGCTGTCCTTTTTCCAGTTTCTCCGCATCGCCTTCCGCTCGCTCGCGTGCGGCGGCCTTTTCTCCGGTTTTTTTATTCCTCAGCGCATACGAAGCACCCGCAAGCCCGGATCCCACGAGAATCAAGGGCAGCGAGGGAAACCCCGGCATTATCGCCAGCCCCCAGAGCATGGCCCCGGCTATGGCCAGCGGCCTCGGCTGAAGGGCGAGCTGCTTTCCGAAGGCATGACCCATCCCCAGGTCCGACTCCGCCCGGCTCACCAAGATGCCCGCCGAGGTGGAAATGACCAGCGCTGGAATCTGAGAAACCAGGCCGTCGCCGACGGTCAGCAGCGTGTAATTTTTGAGAGCGTCCACGGCCGGCATGCCCTTTTGCAGAACGCCGATGGCGAGTCCGCCGATGATATTGATCAGGGTGATCAATATTCCCGCGATGGCGTCTCCCCGGACGAACTTGCTCGCACCATCCATGGTTCCATAGAAATCGGCTTCCCGAGTGATTTCCAGCCGGCGCCGGCGCGCGTCGCTTTCGTCGATGAGTCCGGCGTTGAGGTCCGCGTCGATGCTCATCTGCTTTCCGGGCATGGCGTCCAGAGTGAACCGTGCCGCCACTTCCGAAATGCGCTCGGTCCCCTTGGTGATCACCACGAAGTTGACGATCACCAGGATTACGAAGATGACCAGCCCAATGACGTAATTGCCCCCCACCACAAACTGGCCGAAGGCTTGAATGATGCCGCCCGCTGCGTCAGGCCCGGTATGCCCGTTGAGCAGGATGAGCCGGGTGCTGGCCACGTTGAGCGAAAGGCGGAAGAGGGTGGTGACCAGCAGCAGTGAGGGAAAAATTCCAAAATCCAGCGGCTTGACGGTGTAGATGGTGGTGAGGAGCACCAGGAGTCCGAAGGACAGGTTGACGGCGAGAAAAATGTCCAGGAGACCGCTCGGAATGGGCATCAACATCACCGCCAGGATCGTCACCACGGCGACGCCCATCATAGCGTCGCTGTCGGAAAGTCTCCTCACGCGCTGCCACAGGTGGTTCACGCTTCCGGCGGTCGACTCCATCGTTTTCCTTCAGCCTCCTTAAGTGGGCAACCCTGCCCGCTGCTTATGGTGGTACACGTAGGCGAGTACTTTGGCGACGGCCCGGTAGAGCGCCGCGGGAATGGCGGCCTCCAGTAGTACCTGTTTATACAAGGCTCGTGCCAGCGGCGGGTTCTGAACCACCGGAATGCGGTGCCGGCGTGCGATCTTGATGATGTTCTGCGCCACCCGGTTCATCCCCTTGGCCACCACCTTGGGAGCTTCCATGTCCTGGCGGTAAAGGAGGGCCACGGCGTAGTGGGTCGGGTTGGTGATGACCACGCTCGCCTTGGGGACCTGGCTCATCATGCGCCGGCGCGCCAGGGCGCGCTGAAGCGACCGGATCCGCGACTTGACCTGCGGATTTCCTTCGGACTGCTTGTGTTCCTCTTTGACCTCCTGCTTGGTCATCATGAGGTCCTTCTGGTGCTGCCAGCGCTGGTACCTGTAGTCCAGAAGGCTCAACACTAAGAGAATCCCCCCCGCCCGGACGAGAAGTTTCAGGATGAGCGTGAAGAGGACCCCCAGGATGTCTTCGAGGCCACGGTCGGTCAGCGAAAGGATCAGGAGCCTTTCCGAGTGGATGACCGTCCCTGCGGCGTAGCCGACCGCAACGATCTTGACGATCGACTTGATCAGCTCCGAAAAGGAGCGCAGGTTGACCAGGCGCTTGACGCCTTCAAGGGGGTTCAGTTTGGAGAGCTTCGGCTCTATGGCCTGAAAGGACAAGAGAAAGCCCCGGGTTTGGAGCAGGTTGGCGGCGATCGAAAAGACGAGCACCGTGAGAGCGACGGGGGCGATCATCGTGAAAAGGTGACCGATGATCTGGACAAACAGCCCGGTTCCCAGGGTGCCTTCACCGACGGCTCGAAATCCCATCCCCCACAGCTGGTGCATGAGTTCCCGGGTTTCGGAGGTCAGGGTTTCCGCGTGAAAGAAAAGGACGGCGACTCCCGCGGCGAGTCCGATCAAGCCGTTGAGTTCGCGGCTCTTGGGAATGTTGCCGCGCTTTCGGGCTTCTGACAGTCGCTTGCCCGTCGGTTTTTCGCTTTTGTCCTGGCTTCCGGCCATCGTCAGTCTACAGCGTCAAAGTGGGTGTGCATCCGTCAAAACGTTGGCTCGCTGCGGATCACCTTCCGGGCCGGGTCGGGTCGGATCACATCTGCAGCGCCTGGAAAAATCGAAAGAGCGTCTTCAGGTAAAGGCCGACGGCGTGTCCCCAGCTGGGAAGCGACGAGAGGGTAAAGAAAAGTCCCAAGACGATGGTAAGGGGGAGGCTCACGATCAGCACGTTGATCTGAGGGGAGAACTTGGCGATGATCCCGAGCCCCGCCTGGGTGATCAGCAGCACGGCCGTGACGGGAGCGGCGATCTTCACGGCGATGAGAAACATCTGTGTCGAAAGGGCCAAGACTTTCCCATACAGCCTGGCATCGGCAAGGAATCCTCCGAGAGGGATCGTCCGAAAGCTTTCCACCAGCGCTTTCAGGATGACCAGGTGGCCGTCCATGGAAAAGAAAATGAGCGTTGCGATCACCTGAAGCCATTGGCTGAAGAGCACCTCCTGAGTTCCGTATTGCGGATCCACCACCTGCGCGAAGCCCAGCCCCATCTGAAACGTAATGAGTTGCCCGGCCATCTGGAAAGCGCCCAGAATCAGGTGCATGGAAAGGGCAAAAACCGTGCCCAGCAGGATCTCTCCGATGACCGCGCGCGCAAGGCCCGCTGGATTCAACGGAAGCGGCTCCAGTTCCCCCCGGACCAACGGGAAGAGCATGAAGGCCAGCGATACCACGGCCAGCACCTTGACGTGGTTGGGGACCGCCCGGGTTCGAAAGATGGGAAGGAGAAAAAACGTGAGGCTCAATCGCAGAAGAACGGCGAGAAGGAGTCGCACCTGTATCGGGTCGATGGTGAAGACCACAGTCTGCCTCCCGCAAGCGACGGTTTCCCGGATGCCGGAACGCCGATGCCTATCCGATCCAATGGGGCAGGTTTTGAAATATCTCCCGCGTGAAATCGATCATTTTGCCCGTCATCCACGGCCCGAAAACCAGGAGGGAAATGAAAGTGATCACGATTTTCGGCACGAAAGTGATGGTCATTTCCTGAATCTGGGTGACGGCTTGAAAGATCCCGATGAGGACTCCCTCAATCAGGCTGATCAACAAGATGGGAAGACTCACGAGCAGCATGGTTTCCAGGGCCTGCCGGGCGATTCCGATCACCAGTTCTTGGGTCATGGGACACCTCTAATGGAAGCTCTGCACGAGGGACGTCACCAGCAGGTTCCAGCCGTCCACCAGAACGAAGAGCATGAGCTTGAAGGGAAGGGAAATCATGACCGGCGGCAGCATCATCATGCCCATGGAAAGGAGGATGCTCGAGACCACCATGTCGAGGATAATAAAAGGAATATACAGGAGAAAACCGATCTGAAAGGCCGTCTTGAGCTCGCTCAGCACAAACGCCGGAATCAGGGTGGCAAGGGGGAGCTGACGGGCGTTTTCGGGCGGCTTCTCTCGGGACAGGGTGACGAACAGCTTGAGGTCGTTTTCTCTCGTCTGTTTCAGCATGAAGTCCCTCATTGGTTCGGCCGCTCGCTCGAGAAACTCTTCCCCCGAAATCTCACCTTCCCGGTACGGCGCCAGCGCTTCCGCCTGGATCCGATGCCACACGGGCTGCATGATGAAGAAGGTGAGAAAAAGCGCCAGGCCGACAATCACCTGGTTGGGTGGAGACTGCTGGGTGCCGAGGGCGGTTCGCATGAAGGAAAGGACGACGGCCAGGCGAGTGAACGAGGTGGTGAGAATAAGCAGCGATGGTGCGAGGGAAAGAACGGTCAGGAGAAAGACGATCTCGATCACCGTGGATACCTGTTCGGGGCCGTTCGGGCCGTCCAGCCGGAACTGGAGTCCAGGCAATTGAACGTCGGCGCCCAGAGCCGCGGAAGGAAAGACCGGGGCGGCCGCCACAAGTAAGAAGGCCAGGGTGCGGGGCTGCAGGATGCGCCCGGCTCTGGTGAAAACGGAAAAAGGCATGGCGAGGATTCGTCCCCCTTTCGCTTCAGCCGCGTTTTTCGGCTGAAGGGTCCAAGACGGTGGCGGCGGAAGGAGAGGGATCACGGGGCGGGTCGATGGGGGTGAGCAGCCGAATACCTTCCGGGGAAAGTCCGAGCAGGTAATGCTTCTCCCCCGCGGTCACCACCACCAGCGAATGCCGGGGACCCAGCGCATGGCGCGCTCTTACCTGGACCCACGCGTCGGCTGCGGCGGGGCGCAGCCGGATTCCCCAGCGCTTCAAGGCATACTGGGCGCCGAAAAGCACCCCCAACACAACCCCCAGCCCCATGAGCATCTTGGCGATCTGAATCCCTGTCTCCAAAGGCGGAATCCTCTTTTATTCCAGATGAATTGATCAGCCGAGCTGTTTCACCCGTTCCAGGGGGCTGATGATGTCGGTGATGCGAACCCCGAACTTTTCATTCACCACGACCGCTTCGCCTCGGGCCACCAGTTTCTGGTTGACGAGGATTTCCAAGGGTTCGCCGGCGAACTTGTTGAGTTCCACGATGGAACCCTGCCCCAATTGCAGGAGGTCGTTGATGAGGAGCTTGGTACGACCGAGTTCCACTGAGACCTCCAGAGGCAGGTCGAGGATGAAATCCAGGCCCCGGGATTCGGCCTTTCCGGACCCGTTTTCGATTCCCCTGGCGGCCGGGTTCTTGGTCTCTTCCTGGCTCACGTTCGGGGCGTCCATCGGATCGAGTCCCGGCTTCTCTTGCGGGGGCTGACTCGCGCTCATGGGTTGACTCCTGTCCAATGACTTCAGAACCTGGGAGGCGGAATGACCTCTTCAATCTGAATGGCCAGACTCCCTTTGTGAACTCCAGCGGCCGCCTTGTACTTCTGGACGCCTTCCACGAAGACCCTCAGCGGATGTTGCACATCCTGGTCCAACACCAGCACGTCCCCCACGTGGAGCTGCAGCAGGTCCCGCCCCTTGATGGTCGCACGTCCCAGCTGGACGACCACCTCGACCGGCACTTCCTGCAGCCGCCGCACGAACCGGTCGATCCACTCCTGGTCCACTTCCAGCTGGTCGCTCTGGTAGCTGGCGGAAAGCTTGGAACGAATTGGTTCGATGGTTGAATAGGGGAGGCAGAGGATGATCTTTCCGATGAGGTTCTCCAGTTCCAGTTCGTAGTGAACCACGATGACCAGTTCGGTCGGCGGTACGATGCTGGCGAACTGAGGGTTGACTTCGGAGCGCACGAATTCAAATCGCACGGGCATCACCGGCTTCCATGCCTGTTCCAGGTCGTTCAGAGCCATGCGCACCACCTTGTGGATCACGCGCTGCTCGATGGACGTGAAATCGCGGCCCTCGATCTTGAAGGTGCTCCGCCCTGTCCCTCCGAAAAAGCAGTCGACCAGGTTGAAGATCAGCCGGCTTTCCACGACCAGGAGCACGTGGCCCCTGAGCGGGTCCATCTTCAGGATGTGCAGGCTCGTCGGCACAGGGAGCGTCCTCAGGAAGTCCCCGAACTTGATCATTTCCTTCTGGGTCACCGTAATGTCGATGATCCGCTGAAGGGTGCTCGAGAGGGTGATGCGGTGGAGCCGTGCGTAGCGGTCGTTGATGATTTCGAGGGTGGGCATGCGCCCGCGGATGATCCGGTCCTGGCTCGTAAGATCGTAGGGCCGAACGCCGTCCTGGTCTAGGTCCTCCTCGGCCTGCTCCGCTTCTATGGTGCCGTTGGAAAGCCCCTTGAGGAGCGCATCCACTTCCTCTTGGCTCAGGACCTGTTCCATGAATCCACCTGCGTCAAGTTATTGAACCAGAAATTCGGTGAAATAGATGTCTTCCACCTGGCCCTGTCGGAGCAGACGGTTCATCTGGGCCATCAGGGCTCGCTTGAGCGCCATCTTCCCGGAAAGCGTGCTGATGTCATCGCGTTCTTTGCTGGAAAGCAGCATCAGCACGGCGTCCCGAAGTTCGGAATTCCTTTCGGTGAATTCGGCCGCCGTTTGAGGGTTGCTCAGGCGGAGCCGCATGGTCAACTTCAAGTATCGTTCTCCCTGGGGATCCGAGAGGTTGACCAGAAACGTTTCCATGTCTTGAAGGACGGGCTTTGGGGACGCCGGAGCGGGACTCATGGGAAGCGGCAGACCTCCCTTGGCCGAAAAATAAGACCATGCGGCGAACCCGCCGCCGGCGAGAACCACGACTATCACCACCCCCATGACGATCTTGACCAGGGGAAACTTCTTTTTCGCCGGGGCTTCGGCGGGCTTGGCGTCCGGCTTCTTTTTTTCCATGAACTCTTACCTCCTGCGAAACCGATGGGTCCTTGCATTCCTTTGTCCAGGGCCGAGGCGACCTCAGTCGAAGCGGCTGGCGCGGGCTTTGGGCGGCACGAAGGAATGCAGCTTCTGCTCTATGATCCGCGGGTTTTCCCCGTTGGCCACAGCCACGATGCCGCTGATGATCATCTCCTTGACGAGCGTCTCTTCCTGGCTGCGCTTCCTCAACTTTCCGGCCATGGGAAGGCAGACCAGGTTCGCGGCGACGGCTCCGTAGAACGTGGTGAGCAGGGCCACCGCCATGGCGGGTCCAATGGTGCTGGGGTCCTCCATGCTTGAGAGCATCTGCACCAGGCCGATGAGGGTACCGATCATCCCCATGGCCGGAAAGAACGTGGCCATGG
The DNA here is from genome assembly GCF_005377625.1 of Desulfoglaeba alkanexedens ALDC. Lineage (GTDB taxonomy): Bacteria > Desulfobacterota > Syntrophobacteria > Syntrophobacterales > DSM-9756 > Desulfoglaeba > Desulfoglaeba alkanexedens. Next base: position 2,501,169 of record NZ_CP040098.1, read on the forward strand.
TGTTCAGGACCTCAGCCCCGGACCGGTGCCGCTCTTCAAGGTATTCGATTTCCGTCTCCAGGATCTCCTTGATGGAATCGGGTTCCATCCCGTCCACCGTGAGCTGCAACCCCTTGACCATGAAGGGATCGTCCACGTTGGCCAGCTCCGATTCCAAGGCCAGGATTCCTTCTCTCCGCGATTTGTTGGCGAATTCCACGAATCGGTCCACCACCTCCTGGGTGCTCCACACCCGGGTGAAAAAGACGTTCTTCGCTACGTTCATGACGCTCAGGACGTCTCGGATGGGATAATGGATCATGGTGGCTCCGATGGTGCCGCCGAAGACGATGAAGATGGAAGGAATGTTGAAAAAGAGCGTGAGGCTGCCACCGATCATGATGGAGATGAGGACCAGGGCGAAGGCCGAAAAAATTCCGATCAATGTTGCGATGTCCATGAGAGTGCGCCACCTGCCGGTTAAGCCGTCGCTTTCGTGATGCCCTTCTCCGGGCGGACTGTCCGCGTCTTACCCATGGGGGTTGAACAGGCAGAGAGCAACGAATGTGCCATGGCTTTCGAAGCCAAAGCCGGTAGGCGGAAAGAAGGGGAAGGATCTGGGCCGGAGAGCCGGGGTTCGAACCGGCGGTGGAAGGCGTTTTCGCCCAAAGAGTCAAAACCGTGACTCCTTGGAGGAAGGAACCGCCGCAGCGCCCCGCCGTCCAAGGCGCAACGGCGGAGCATTACGGGGCGGCTTGGTTTCGGAGGAACGCGTCGCCGGTTCGAGCCGCGTTAACGAACCATGTTGACCGCGACATCCAGAAGCGCGGCAGCTGTGGTGATGGTTTTGGAGTTGGCGTTGTAGCTGGCCTGGTAGGTGATCATGTTGACCATTTCCTTGGCGATGTCCACGTTGGAACCTTCGATGGTGTAACTGAATAGGTTGCCTCGGATGCCGTCGCCGGCTGTTCCGTGGATGGGAAACTTGGACTCGGGCCCCTGGGTGTAAAGGTTGCTTCCCTGGCGGATCAGGCCGTTGTTGTTGGCGAAGGTGCTCACCCGGAGCTGACCGTCCAGGATGGGCTGCGGGTCCATGTTGGCATAAAGAAACTGAATCTCAGGCGGATCGGTGTTTGGGTTGGGAGCCGTTACTTCCATGGAATAATGTCCTTCAGGCAGGGCCGCCGGCCAGGTGATATCGCCGTTTTCCACCAGCTTGGCCAGATCGATGGTTCCGTAGAAGCAATCGTTGGTGCCGTCACCGTCGGCATCGTGGTTATAGAGGGTGTTGTTCAGGGTAATGGTGCCGGTGACGGTCGGATTTTCGCGGTCGGTGATGGTGATGGTGACGTCGCCGAAGGAAGCCGTGTCGTACGCTTCGGTGAAATAGAGTGTCCCCCCGAAAAGCTCAGGGCTCCCGGTCGCTTCCAGCGAATAATAGGTGAGGTACTGCGGATCGGTGGGTGTCCCCCAGATTTGGCCGTTGCTGTCGATGTAGTAGTTGGTGTACCAGGCGTCCTGAGGAGAATCCACCTTGATGGCTTCCCCGGCGCGGCTGAGCACATGATAGCCCAGCTCGTTCACCAAGTATCCGTCTTTGTCCATGTGGAAGCCTCCGTCGCGCGTGTAGTAGATGTTGTTGGTGTTCGGGACCTGTACCGAGAAGAAGCCTTCCCCGTTGATGGCTACGTCCGACCAGCGCGTGGTGCTGAGAAGCGATCCCTGAGAGAATTCGGTCACGATCCCCATAATGGCGGTTCCCGCCCCTTCACGGTCCCTGTCTCTCGACAGCGTCGGGTAGTAACCTGCCACCATGTCCCCGAACCGGGCACTGTTCGTCTTGTACGCGGTGGTGTTGGAGTTGGCGATGTTGTCGCCGACGACCGTGAGCGCGGTGCTCGAGCTGTTCAGGCCGCTGACTCCGATGTTCATGGCTTGACTGATTCCCATGGCCTCTTACCTCCCTGTACAGTCCAAAGTTGTATAGCTTTTCAGAAAAATAATCGGTAGCGCTCTAAAGTGGAGACCTTAAGCAAAAAGGTTAACAAAGGTCAAAAAATCCCCCCTCTCCCCCTCCCCTTAATCCCCTCCCACAAGGGGAGGGGAAATAGGATTTGTACTCGTTCCCAAGCTCCGGCTTGGGAACGCCCTCAATCGAAGCTGGAGCGTCTCCACAGTTGTGTTCCCAAGCTGGAGCTTGGGAACAAGAAGACAAAGGCAAGCCGGCTCCTACAAAAACTCACAAGGAGGTGCCTTCCGTCGGCGTCGGTTCAGGGGTCGTGTCCCGAATGTGAAGCAATGCCCCGATGGGCACCTTCAGTCCGTCGGCGTCTCCAAGAACCAGGTAGGACTGACCTTCCTCCATGTTGAAACCGTAAACGGAATCGCTCACGGTGGTCGTCGCTTCCAGGGGCTGCCCCTGCGCGCCCGTCGCTTCCACCTGGAACGTGTAGACTCCGTCCGTAACCGTTTTGCCTTTGGAATCGGTTCCATCCCAGGCCAACGCGTGTTCACCCGCTTCCAAGACTCCCATATCGAGCGTCCGAACCACACGGCCGTCGGCGTCCTGTATGGAAACGGTCACTTCGGCCGGCGCCTCCAGTCGGAAGCCTCCCTGGGAGACCTCACCGCCGTTCACGCGGACCCGGTCGTCTGCGGCTGTCACGTGTTTTCCGATCAGGGTGAGAAGTTGGGTGTTGTTGATGGATGACAAGTAGTTCTGCTGAGTCTGGAGCGTGCCGTTGATTTGAGTGAGCTGCTCCACCGTGCTGAATTGAGCCAGCTGGGCTGCCATTTCGTGGGATTCCATGGGATTCGTGGGATCCTGGTGCTGAAGCTGAGTCGTGAACATGAGCAGAAACGATCCCATGTCGGCGATGGTCTTCTTCGGGCCGTCCGACGGGACGGGTCCCTGAGCGGCCGGCAGCGTATACGACGGCTGATACGAATTGACGTTCATGACGGCATCCTCATAAAAGATTGCTTCAAAGCGCGGGTGGTCATGCCACCAGACTGATGGTCTGCCCGTCATTCAGGCGGCGGGCAGTCGCGGGCAGAACGCCCGCGGACAGGGGTTTCTTCTCTGAGGCCGTCCCGGTCCCCGAGCCTGGATCGACCTTGGCCTCGTCCGGGGAAAATCGGCCATGTTCCTTTTCCTTACGCACGTCCACGGAAAAGGACCCCAAGGTGATGCCCTGTTCGGCGAGCATCTGGCGAAGAAAACCGGCGTTCCGTGCCAGAAGCTCCCGAACCTGCTCGTGCTCCGCCGTGATCCACGTACTGACCTGATCGTTTCGGGTCTCCACGCGGAGCACCAGCTTCCCCAGGTGTTTCGGTTCCACTTCCAGCGTCAGCCGATGGCGGTTTTGTCGGATCATTTCCTGGAAGCGCTCCGCCACAACAGAAGGCCACGTGGAGCTGTAGAACGGCACCCGGGATTCAATGCTCGGTTGATTGACTGCCGGGGAAGGACCGGCACCATCCAGCTTCAGCGAGACGATCTGCCCAATGGCCCGCTGGAAACCTGACCCGGACCGCAGGTTGTCGCCGCTCCCGGGGTTCTCTCCGCCGGAGGCGGGCTCCGCCGTCAAAGGACTCCCTTTGAGACCGGCCGTTTCAGCCTCGAAAAGCGAACCGGGGGAACCGTGTCCATGGGACGGATTCTCCTGTTTCCCCGTGTTTTCATTGCCACTGGAAGACGCGGAAGGCGCCGGTGGGGTCGGTGAATCCGATTTTTCCAGCGGGGCCCGTTCTCCGGCTTGAGCCTGTCGCGACCCATGGGTGCGCCCCAGACCTTCCATTTCAGTCGGAGCCGCCGCGGGAAGCCCGTTCTTGGCCTGATCAGCCGCTTTCACGGAGGCGTGTTCGAGCTGTTCCGGGGCTGATGCACCGCTCGGCGGCTCCGTGTTCACGGTTTCAACGAAAGCGCGGGGATTCGGTTTCACGGGATTGGCTCCTTCGGTTTGCGGCTGCGATGGAGGCGCGCCTTCTGCGCTTTCGTTCAGCGCTGCGGAATCGCCGGAGTTCAAGGTGGATTCGGCGGAGGAAGTCCCCGGGCGTTGATCGGCATGCGCGGCCAAGACCTTCGGCGCCTTGAAGTCCCGGGGTCTGGGCGGATCGGTCAATGGTTCCGACGCGAGTCCCGGTTCCGATTCAGTCCATTCCACGGGGTCCTTTGCCGTGGGTTCTCCATCCTCGGGCGCCTTGGTATCCCCGAAAAGCGATTCATCGCTCTTGGAAAAATTCGGCATGGTGTTCCACGAACGCTTGGGATTCGATGGCCCGTTCGGCGAAGGAGTGTTCCCGCTCGAATCTTCCTCCGCCCTCCCATCCGTCCGTCCGCCGGCGTCGCCCTTAAACCTCATCGCGTCGTCGTTCTCCTCACTGAAGGCGGCGTCCCGGGACACCTTGTCCGCGATCCGTTCGAGCATTTCCTTGAATTCGGCCGCGCTGTAGGAGCCGGTTTTCCTGACGGCAACGTCTTCGGAGACCCCTTCGACCGGTCCGCCGTTGTAAAGAAGTGTCTCCAGTAGATTCGCCACGTGTTCAGCCGGGGCGGCGGGGACTTCCGTTATGGACTGTGCCGCCGGCTTTTCGGAAAGCGCCGCCATGAGGGCATCCAAACGGATATGTCGGTCACCGCCGGCCGCTTCAAGGCATGCCGCCCTGCATTCAGGGGAAAAGCCTAACTGCGCCAGGATCTCCTGAAGCCCCTGAACATCCCCCAGGGCCAATTCTTCTTCGACCTTCTTCCGTTTCAACCGGAGCGCCCCGGCCAGCCGCGCTCGATCTTCGAAGTGCTGGAAGAGAGAGAGTCGCTGCGGCGCGTTCAACGTGTCATCGTTTCCCGGGGATGCCTTCGATTTTCCAAGAAGCAGGTTCTCCTGTGTCTTCATTTCCTTGGTGAAATCGGAATCCAGGATGGTTCTTCCGATCTTTCGATGTTCGGCCGCTGTGACGTTTTCCAGAAGTTGAGCGGAGTTGAGCAGGATCGCGACCATGGTTTCCTCGTCTTCGAGAAGGGGGCTTCGATTTCGACCGGATGTAGAGCAACGGGAGTGCCAAATGAGCCGGCCTATAGAAGTGGTGTGAATACAGCATCTTATCCGTGGGGTCCGGGGGTTGGCCTTCATGAACGGACATGAGGCGGGCAACTTTTGCCGCCTCGGGCTGCAATTGCTTCCCAGCCGCCTGGATGCGCCGATGCCCCGCCCGCCCCCATCGGCCCGATGGCGGGCCTCCTACAGGTGGCCCGGTGTGGGAGCGGCGCCCGGTTGTAGGAACGGCGCCCCCGCCGCGATGAACCAACGGGCGGGCGCCTTGATGAAAAACCGGGCCAATCCCCTGTAGGAGCCGGCTTGCCGGCGATGAGGGTCAATGCGGTATTGCCGGTTTTGCGAGTCGCGGGCAAACCCGCTCCTAGAATCCCTGCGCTCTCCACATTATTCCCAAGCTCCACCACCCACCTTGTTCCCAAGCTCCAGCTTGGGAACGGCCTGCCCGGGAAGCTCCAGCTTCCCGTACTCAACAGAAATTTGGAAACTGAAAAATTTGACCTGACCTCTCAATAATCTCCCGAACAGCCGCAGCAACTCGGGGTAACGTAGCCTGGATTAATGTGAGGAGGCCGGGCTGCAATGGAGAAGTTCCCAAAGTCATCATTTTGAATCAAGAGTTGGTTCGTGAGAAGCTGCGTCTGAAAAAGTATGATGACGTATGCCTCAGCGATTGAGGTCGTCTTGATGAGTTTGTCCATTTCATCATCTCTTTGTAGGGGGGAGAAAGGAATCACCCCCATGCAGAATCTGAGCCTTTCAGCCGAAAAACCGACGTGGATGTGCGCCTTCAAACAAGGGATCTGACCTATTCACGCTCCAGCCGGCATCTCTCAACGGGACGTTCAGACCCTCGATCACCCCAAACGGCCCACTGGACACTTCTGTGGAAAATGGGTGTCGCTGCCATCCGAGCGCACCAGACGTGGAGATCGTATTCACGACCTTGCTGTTCGGGTCTACCTTCCATTCGATGAAGCGGGAAGCTTGACCGACAAGGAAGAGCCAACCGTGCGGATCCTTTGTAGGAGGGGGTTTGACCGTCGATGGGGGTCGCTTGCAGGAGCGGCCTTGGCCGCGACCAGGGTCGGCGAGAAGCCGGCTCCTGGGGACAAGGGCCTGAAACCTATTCCCGGACAAGCTCCTAGGAGCTTGTCCGGGAATGCCGGTTTTGGCCGTTTTGGGTACGCTAAGTGTGCTAAATTGCGCTGCCCCAAGGGGCTTTTGATGCTGAGTTCTCGGACAGGTTCCTAGAGGCCGAAAATGCTGACACTGCACACGCTGAAGGAAGGGATCCCACCCAGGTTGTGGGTAAGGCCCAGGGTCGGGTTGGGGATCTGGCGCTCACCCGCCTTGTGCTGCAGCTGCTTGACCACTTCGTAGATCATCCGGATGCCGGAAGCCCCGATGGGGTGGCCGAAACACTTGAGTCCGCCGTCGCTCTGGCAGGGAATCTTTCCTTCCAGGTCGAAGAGACCCTCATTAACGTCCAGGATGGCCCGGCCTCGCGGCGAAATCCCCAGGTCTTCGTAGGTTACGAGTTCGGTGATGGAAAAGCAGTCGTGGACTTCAAGGATGCTCAATTCGTCCCGTGGGTTCTTGATGCCGGCTTCCGCATAGGCCCGTGCGGCCGCTTCCGTGGTGGTCTTCAAATAAGAGCCGTCCCAGGAGGTGGTGAGCATTTCTTCGCCGGATGTGGCGGCGATCTGGAGTGCTTTCACGAAGACCGGGTCCTTCCTCAAGCTGCGTGCGATTTCCGGCGTCGTAACGATCGCCGCCGCCGCCCCGTCGCTCACCCCGCAGCAGTCGAAGAGCCCCAGCGGCCACGCGATGATGGGAGCCTTGAGCACCTGTTCCGGGGTGACGGGCTTTCGAAGGTGCGCCCTGGGGTTCAGGGCCCCGGCGCGGTGGCTCTTGCTGGAAATCTTCGCGAGGGCCCGCTTTCCTTCTTCCGGGTCGATCCCGTACTTGGCGAAGTACCGGGTGGCAAGCAGCGCGAAGGCGCCCGGGGCGGTGAAGTTGGGAAGGGTGAAGTGCTGGAAGACCCCCATGGCCGTATCGAACCCGGGAAGCCCCCCATAGCCGGTGTCTTTGAGCTTTTCCACGCCGACGGCCAGGGCTATCCGGGAGGCGCCGGCCGCTACGGCGTAGCAGGCGCCGCGAAAGGCTTCCGTTCCGGTCGCGCAGAAGTTCTCCACCCGGGTGACCGGGAGGTTCGGCAGCTTCAGAGTCTGCGACAGGGGGATGCCGCTTTTTCCAACGTTCACTTCGTCGAAGCAGGTGCCGAGCCAGGCCGCGTCGATTTCGCGCCGTTCGATCCCTGCGTCTTCCATGGCTTCCATAAAGGCTTCCAGTATGAGGTCTTCAGCGGCGGCGTCCCAGCGTTCGCCGAAGCGGGTGCATCCCATGCCGATGATGGCGACTTTGTCCTTGATACCGATGGCCATGGGCGATTCCTCCTTGTCATGAAACGGTGGGAACGGCTTTCCAGAAATAGACATGTATGCCGCGTTCTTTGTCTAGGTACTTGCGGCGGAAGGCAAGGCTCACCGCCATGCCCACCTGGAGGTCTTCCAGGGAGCAGTCGGTGAAATCGAGCATCATGCGGCCGCCCCCGTCGAAGTCGACGATGCCGTAGATTTGCGGCGGATCATAGGAAAAGGCCAGGTGATCGGCGGTGTAGCTGACGATGCGCCCGGTTCGAGAAGCGAACGGGTAAGGATCCATAGCATCCACGGCGTTACAATCGGGAACGGCGCAGACCCTCTGAGGCGGATACTGCGGCGTGCCGCAGTGGCGACATCGGCTGCCCACGAGCCCAAAGATGGTGCTCCTGTGCCGCCACATGACGGACCGGGGCGATTCCGCCTGAAATTCGCCGCGAAGACCGGTTTCCACCGGGAGGACGTTGCGGAAGGCGAGCGCCTTTTCATAGTTCGAAAGCAGCGCTTTTCGTTCGATCTGTCGGGAAAGCGGGAGCGCGGGGCGGCGATCGCGGATACGGTCCGTCGCCTGGAAATGGAGGACGTCGACGCCGCTTCCGAAGCCGACCACTAAAAGGTTGTCCCCGGGTTCGGCCTGTTCCAGAGCGTGCACCAGGAGCAGCAGCGGATGGGCGGAACCCGTATCGCCCACGGCGGCAGTGAGGGGGTCTACCACTCTTTGCGGATCGATGTTCAGCGCTTTGGCGATGGCGGCGTGTTCGCGCGGAAAGGGGCACGGGTATGCGATCTTTTGATAGGCTTGAGCGTCGGTGCCCTGCTTTTCGAAGAAGGCGGCAAGTGCCCGGGGGATGATCTTGAGGTAGCCTTCATCCCGGATCCAGCGTTCTTCCCAGGTTCGGCTGAAGCGCTGAGAGCAGTCCCGCATGCGGTCCGGGAAGTCAGCCGTGAGCGAGAGGGCGCCTCGAAAGACGGCCAGCAAGTCTTCGGTTCCCACCGCCACGGCGGCGCCCGCATCGGCCGCCACGTGTTCTTCGGCGCTCCCAGGCTTAGCGGTCCGCGCATCGGCCGCAGCGATGAGAGCGCCGCCGGAACCGCCGTTTTCGAGCGACCGGAGGGCTTGGATCAAGGCGGTGGTCCCCGAACGGAACGAGCCGGTGACGTCGGCGGTTTCGGTTTCGGGTGCCAGGTTCAGTGCGGCGGCGGCGATGGCGCTGTTCTGGCGTTCCAGGTATGGGAGTGTGGTGGAAGCGACAAAGAGTTGCGTGGGGCTCAAGTCTGGGGCGGTGGTGAGGGCGTTTCGGGCGGCGGCTACGGCGAGGGTGACCGCGTCCTCGTCCACGTTGGCCACGGCCTTTTCCCCGGCCGCCAGCCCCAGGGTCGCCAGGTTGATCCAGCTCATGGCCTGGGCGATCCGTTTTCGTTCCAGGCGATAGCGGGGGATGTGGGCGCCGTAAGCGGTAATGCCGATCATGGTCACCTCCTGGACGACGGGTGTGTGGGGTGTGTGCCTAATTCTGACTGGGCGCTCATTCATTTAACTTTGCTGCACCGGTTCTCGAGTGTCAAGCGCAAAATCGTGAGAGCCTGTCTAAGAATACCCTTGCCCCTTCCGGGATTGAGGGTCCGTTTCCCCTCGTTCCCAAACTCTGGCTTGGGAACGGCCTGCTTTCGATCAGTCCAATCGTTCCCAAGCTGGAGCTTGGGAACAAGGTGGATGGTGGAGCTTGGGAACAAGGTTGAAACCGGGCCGATCCCCGGTAGGAGCCGGCTTGCCGGCGATCAGGGTCAACGGGTTATTGCCGGTTTTACGGGTCGCGGTAGAGAGGACATGCGGGCGAGACGCCCGCGCTCCCAGGTCAACGCGGCATGGCCGGTTTTACGGGTCGCGGGGAAGCCCGCTCCTAGGGGGCCCCTTGTAGGAGCGGCGCCGTCGCCGCGATAAAATAAAAGTTGGAGCTTCTGCACGGTTGTGTTCCCAAGCTGGAGCTTGGGAACGAGGTGGATGGTGGAGCTTGGGAAGGAGGGGGAAGCTCTGCGGCGGAAAGGACGCGCCCGTTTGGCGTTACCGGGGAAGATTTTCCGCGTTTTCTGGACCTCGGCGGGGACGCTTCCTTCAATGGCGGATGGACTTGAGGCGGTCTTCGTGTCAGAATGCGCACGCTTGCGGGCCAAGACCACTCAGGAAAGGACGTTCAGGTGACGGTGCCGGACGACGACAGCCCTCGAAACCTCAGGAAAGGATTCAGCACCGGCACCGCCATGGCCGCGGCCGCCCGCGCGGCGCTCCGGCGGGCGCTCACCGGGGAAGCTCCCGCGGTCGTCGCCGTAAAGCTGCCCATGGGCTTCTACCTTCCGATTCCCGTCGCCTCTTCCGGGACGCATGGCCGTCGCGTCTGGGCGTCGGTGGTAAAAGACGGCGGGGACGATCCTGACGTGACCCACGGTGCGAAAATCGTCGTGAGCGTAGCGGCGGGGCGGACGGCGCCGGCGGCATGTTCTTCTTCCGGAAAGCCGCCGGAACGCGCCGGGGTGCTCCTGGTGGCTGGAGAAGGGGTGGGAAAAGTCACCAAGCCGGGGCTCCCGATTCCGCCAGGCGAACCCGCCGTGAACCCGGTGCCGCGCCGATGTCTCGTGGAAAACCTGGTGGAAGAATGGAGGCGCTGGAAGCACCTTGCGCGGCCGATACAAACCGCGGAAACGAACGGCGTCGCCGAAGAACCGCCGTGGGGCGCTGAGCGAAGCGTCGCCGACCCGAAGGGTCCCCGCGTTTGGCTCCCTTTTCCGGAAAGTTCCGGCTGCAACAGGGTGTTTCTCGAAGTGATCGTGTCGGTTCCCGGCGGTGAGGCGTTGGCGCGGCGCACCTTGAACCCGCGCCTGGGGATCCTCGGCGGCATTTCCATCCTGGGAACCACCGGCATCGTCCGGCCCTTTTCCCACGAGGCCTACGAAGAAACGATCCGATCGGCGCTGCGGGTCGCCAGGGCCGCCGGCGCCACCACGGTGGTTTTGACGACGGGCGGAAAGAGTGAGAAAGGGGTGCGGGCGCTTCGACCCGACCTGCCGCCCGAGGTCTTCGTCCAGGTGGCGGATTTTTTCGCTTTTTCGGTGGAAGAATCCCGGCGGCTCGGTTTCCGAGCCGTGGTCCACGGCGCCTTTTTCGGAAAGGTGGTCAAGATGGCTCAAGGGCATCGATACACCCACGCGCACCGGGTGCCGCTGGACCTCAAGCCTCTGGCCCGGCGGGCGGCGGCGCTGGGCCACGAAGCGTCTTTATGCGAAGCCTTGGCTGCGGCCAATACCGCTCGGCATGCTTTGGAACTCTTGAAGGCAGCGGAAGCCCACGATGTGATCGAATCCATCTGCCGGGATGCGGTGGCCGCTTCCCGGGTCTTTTCCGGCGGTCGGCTCCACACCGAACTCCTCCTTTTCGACTACGACGGGAGGCTGATCGCCCGCACGGGCGATTCCCGTATCGATTGTCGTGAAGACTCCGCCGGCGCGCTGGGGAAAGGGGCTGCCGGATGAGGGACGTCCCCTCGGCCTCGGGCCCGAAAGCGTGGTCGCCGCCCCGGGTGGTGCTCGCCGGCGTCGGCATGGCGCCGGCCGATGTGACGGCGAGGGTCCGCGAATGGTTGGAACGGGCCGAAGTGTTGGCTGGCGGCAAACGGCACCTGGAATGGTTCGCGGATCTTCCGGCGGAAAAAATCCCGCTGATTTCGCCCATGGACGAAAGCCTCCGCCGGATCGTCGCGGTGTCTTCGCAGCGGAAGACCGCGGTTCTGGCTTCGGGGGATCCGCTCTTTTTCGGCATCGGGAGGCGGCTTGTGGAACGCCTCGGTCCGGAGCGGCTCATCACGTTTCCCAACGTCACGGCGGTGCAGGCGCTCTTTTCCCGCCTGGGCCTTCCCTGGGACGGTGTGGCGGTACGGAGCCTCCACGGAAGAGACGACCGATCCTGGCTGAGGGTGCTCCGCGATACCGGAAAGCTGGCGCTCTACACGGACGCGGTCCGGTCGCCGGCCGCCGTCGCTCGGGAACTCCTGGAGGCGGGGATGACGGACTGCGACCTGGCGGTGGGGGAAGACCTGGGACTTCCGGCGGAGCGGGTCCGCTGGATGTCGGCCCGGGAAGCGTCCGAATCCGACTTTTCGCCGCTCAACGTGATGGCGATCATCCGGCGCCCGGAAGCGGCGGTTCGCGGTGAGGGAGCCCTCGAAGCCCTTGAACCGGTCTTCGGCCTTCCCGACGAAGCGTTCCACCACCGGTACGGGCTCATCACCAAAATGGAAATCCGGAGCGTGGTGCTGGCGAAGCTCGGCCTGATTCCGGGTCTGGTGCTGTGGGATCTTGGAGCGGGAAGCGGTTCGGTCGCCGTCGAAGCCGCACGGACGGTGCGTCTTGCCGGGGTCTTCGCTGTGGAAAAACGTACGGAACGGGTCGAAGATATCCGAGCCAACGTGCGGCGCCTGGCCTTGGGCGACGTCACGGTGATTTGCGGCGATGCGGTGGAAGCGGTCGCGGAACTACCGGATCCGGACCGCGTCTTCATCGGCGGAAGCGGCGGCCGCTTGGAAGCGCTCCTTGCGGCGGCGGCGTCGCGGTTGAGGGTCGGCGGGAGGATGGTCGTTACGGCTGCGACCCTGGAAACGGTGGAAACCGCTCGGTCCTTTTTCGCACGCCGCGGCTTCGCATGCGATATTACGCAGATCCAGGTGAACCGGTCGTCCCCGATCGGTTCCGCCACGCGTTTTGAGCCGCTCAACCCGGTGTTCATCGTCACGGCGGCATCGGCCGCTTCGGGTTGAGAGGGAGGAGGCGCCATGCGTCATGCCATCGTTTTTGTCGGGGCCGGCCCGGGCGATCCGGAGCTCATCACGGTCAAGGGGCGGCGGCTCATCGAAGAAGCCGACCGGATCGTCTACGCGGGCTCCCTGGTTCCGGAAAGGCTTCTTGCGGCGCGAAAGCCCGGCGCCGAAATCTTCGACAGTGCGCCGCTCACCCTGACCGAAACGCATGCGTTCCTCTTGGAAGGTTACCGGGCGGGCCTGCGGGTGGTGAGGCTCCACACCGGCGACCCCGGACTTTACGGCGCCGTCCGGGAACAGATGGATCTTCTGGATCGCGACGGCGTCCCCTACGAGGTGGTGCCGGGAGTGACGGCGGCCTTCGCCGCCGCGGCCGCCCTTAAGCGGCAGCTCACGCTGCCCGAAGTGTCCCAGACCGTCATTTTCACCCGCTGTTCCGGACGGACGCCGGTCCCGGAGCGGGAATCGCTCCAGAGCCTGGCGGCTCACCGAAGCACTTTGGCCATTTACCTCAGCGTGCACCACCTGGACCGGGTGGTGGAAGACCTTTTGGTGCATTACCCGCGGGAAACGCCCGTGGTGGTGGCCTACCGGGTGGGCTGGCCGGACGAACGCCTCGTGCAGGGGACCTTGGAAACCATCGTGGACCGGGTGCGGAGCGAAGGCATCGCCCGTCAGGCTTTGATCCTCGTGGGCGAGGTGTTGGAGATCGGCCGGCAAGCCCCCCGATCGAAGCTCTACGACGCAGGTTTCGAGCACGGGTTTCGCCCCGGCCGAACCCGGGGGGATTGAGGTCATGGCATGGGAGGGCGACCGCCGGGACGAAAGCTCCCGTCCGGGGAGTATCGCTGTGGCGGCCATAACCGCCGGCGGCGTCCGGCTGGCGCTCCAAATCCAGGCGCAACTTCCTGGAAGCATCTGCTATGTGCCTCGACGCCATGCGTTCGCGCTCGTCATGGGCGCCCGGCCTTTCGACCGGCTGAAAGACCTGGTGCCCGAAATCTGGACGCGCCACCGGGCTATGGTGTTCGTCATGGCGACCGGCATCGTGGTGCGGCTCATCGCGCCGCTTGTCCATCAGAAGATGCGGGACCCCGCCGTGGTGGTGGTCGACGAGAAGGGGCGCTTCGTCATCAGCCTGCTTTCCGGCCATTGGGGCGGCGCCAACGCCTTGGCCGAATCGGTCGCTCGGATCACCGGCGGCCTGCCGGTGGTCACCACGGCAAGCGACGTGTGCCGGCGGCCGGCCATCGATCTTCTCGCCCGCAAGGCGGGACTCGTCATCGAAAACCCCGAAGCACTTCCGCGCATCGCCCGGGCCGTTCTGGAAGATGAACCGCTTTGGCTTTTCGACCCGGCGCGGCGCCTGGGACTTTCGCAGGCCGACCTGCCTCAGGTCCGGTTCTGGGACGAAAGCCATCCGGCTTGGGAGCCTCGGCGGACGTCGGCCACGGCGGAAGCCGGCGACGCGGCAGGGGAGGAGCCGAGCGGCTCGGCCGAACTCATCGGCGTTTGGGTGTCCGAAAAGGCTTCCAACCCCGAAGGCCTTTGGCTGCGCCTTCGCCCGCGAAGCCTGGTAGTGGGCGTCGGGTGCAACCGGGGGACCTCTGCGGAAGAGATCCTCGAAGTGGTCCGGCGGGTTCTGGACGATGCGGGGCTCGCGCCGCCGTCGATCCGAAATTTCGCCAGCGTGGACCTCAAAGCGGACGAGGCTGGGCTACTGGAAGCGGCCCGCCGGCTGGATCGGCCGCTGGAATTCTTTTCACGCAAAGACTTGAGGGACGTGGCGGTTCCGCGCCCGTCCCGTCGAGTCGCCGAACACATCGGAGTACCCAGCGTATGCGAAGCAGCAGCAATCCTGAGCGCCGGAAGCCGGAAGCTTCTCATTTCGAAGCAGAAAGCGGGCAACGTGACGGTGGCCGTGGCCGGGGTGGACTGAGTCTTGTGAGCCTGGGCCCGGGATTCGTGGAACACATGACACCCCGGGCCTTGGCCGCGCTCGCCGACGCCGAGGTGGTTGTCGGCTACAGGACCTACCTGGATCTGGTTTCTGAGCTGATCCAAGGCAAAAGGACCGTCGCGAGCGGTATGCGAAAGGAAGTGGCGCGCTGCCGGGCCGCCATCGACGAGGCGCTTTCGGGAAGCCGCGTGGCTCTCATTTCCAGCGGCGATGCGGGGATCTATGGGATGGCTGGCCTGGTGTTCGACATCTGCAGGGAACGCGGTGTGGCCGTGATCCCCGCAAGCGCGGACAACGACCGGGAGCCGGAGGACCGAAGTTCGGGACCGGCGGAAAGCGACGGGGTCCCGCTGAGGGTGGAAGTCATCCCGGGTGTCGCGGCCTTCAACGCGGCGGCCGCACGCCTCGGCGCGCCGCTCATGCACGATTTCGCCGCGGTGAGCTTGAGCGACCACCTGACGCCCTGGCCCGTGATCGCGGGGCGCCTGGAAGCCGCCGCCCAGGCCGATTTCGTTCTGGCCATCTACAACCCGCGAAGCGGCTCCCGGCCGCACCGGCTTTCGGAAGCCCGCGATATCCTGCTTCGCCACCGGCCGGCGGAAACTCCGGTGGGCCTTGTGCAACGCGCCATGCGAGACGGCGAAGCGCGGCGGCTGGCGACCCTTGGAACCCTGCCGGTGGAATGGGTGGACATGCAGACGGTGGTCCTGGTGGGAAACAGCCGCACCTATGTCTGGAACGACTGGATGGTGACGCCGAGAGGCTACCTGGACAAGTACGACGTGGAGTGACGGATAGGATGCCGTCTCATGCCCTGTAGGAGCCGGCTTGCCGGCGATCAGGGTCAACACGGCTTTCATGAGTTTGTTTTTGGACAAGCCCTCAGCTGAAGAGCGTCGTCGCCTCGGCGGCGAAGATGGTGCGGATTTCTTCCAGAAGATCTTCGATTTTCGCCGGAGACATCTTGAGGGCCTTGGCGCTTTTCACTTCGGAAAGTTCCAGGTCGGGACGCTTGGTGGGGCCGATTTCCAGCTTGTGGCAGAACGCGTTGGCCAGGTGGACGATCACCGTTAGAGCCGGAAGCAGGCGGGCTCGGGCCGGTGCGTGGTGACAGCCGATGGCTTCTTCGATTTCTTCCGCAAACTGCCACTTGCGGGCGAGAAGCTGACCCACCTGGGCGTGGTCGAATCCCAGCAGGCGCTGCTCCATCCTCACAAAGGAGGTTTCCGGGTCATTGTAGACTTCCTCAAGGATGGAGAGCATCTTGTCGTTGAATTTTATGAGCAGGATCATCTTTCCCACGTCGTGGAGCAGCCCCGCCAGGAAGGCTTCTTCGGCCTTGGAATACCGGAGGCTCTGCGCGATGGTTCGGGCCGCCAGGCCGCATCCCAGCGAATGCTCCCAGAGCAGCTTTTCCGTCAGCCCGAAGTTGTCGAAGATGTCCCGCGTAACGGAGGCGACCACCAGGGATCGGATGGTTCTGAAGCCGATCACCACTACGGCTTCCGTAATGGTGGCGATGGACCGGGACCGGGCGTAAAAGGACGAATTGGCCAACTTGAGGACTCGGGCGGCGAGCGACTGGTCCTGGGAAATGATGCGCTGGAGGTCCTGAGCGGTGGTGTCGGGGTTGGACACCATGGTCATGACCTGACTGGCCACGTGAGGCATGGCGGGAAGGTCGCCGGCGGTCAGTACGACTCTTTGCACGGAAGATTCGGTTGCCATCGGCAGCGTAAGCTCCAATCTGCGGCGAAGGGAACGTCGGGCGTGGTTTGCATCACCGCTTGCCGCCGCCAAGCGGCCGGCCGACCGCCGACGGCAAAGCGACGCCAAACTCTATATCGAACAGATGCGGTGTCTTCTTGAGTCAAAAATGATGGGAGAAGCGCTCTGTGAGATGAGCCATCCTTCGAGGCGTTGGCTGCGGTGCGGGTTCAGCAGCAGGTGATCGTTTCCTTTGAGGCTGTCTGAGAATACCCTTCACCCTTTGGGGATTGAGTGTCCGTTTTTTTCGCGTAGGGGCGGTTCGCGAACGGCACCTAAGGAGCGATTCGTGCCCTGTAGGGGCGCAGCGGCGCTGCGCCCCTACTCGCCGGCGATCAGGGTCGATGCGGCATGGCCGGTTTACGGGTCGCGGCGAGGGTGCCGCTCCTGCGGGGTCTGGGTCGCGGGCAAGCCCGCTCCTACCGATAACGGAACAGCGGGCCAGTTGCCTTCCACCTTATTCCCAAGCTCCAGATTGGGAACACAGCTATGCACAAACTCCAGATTGGGAACACAGCTGCGCAGAAGTTCCAGCTTCGATTCCCATAAGGCCGTGATCCCCATGCGAATCCGCAACAAAATCCATACTAAAGAACCCAAACACCCCTGCCTCGTCATATAAAGGCTGCGGCGTCCGCGCTATCCTTCCCCGCCCTGAACGACGGAGCTTGTCGCGGAACTGGTCAAACCCAGTGCCCGCCGGTATCGGGGGCCTTGGTCGACTGCAGTTTCCCGGCCTTGTAGTTTTCAACGGCCTGCCGGACTGTGCCGGTTACGTTGACGAAAACGGGGATCCCCGCGGCGCGCAGGGTATCGAAGGCCCTGGGGCCGCAGTGGCCGGTAAGAACGGCGTCGGGTTTGAGACGCGCCACGGCGGCTGCGGCTTGAACCCCGGCGCCTTGAGCCGCCTGAAGGTTCTGCTGGTTGGGGATTACCTCGAAGTTCATCGTTTCCGTGTCCACAATGAGAAAACTGGGCGCCCGGCCGAAACGGGCGTCGACCGGTGCTTCCAGGTTCTGACCGCTTGATGTTACGGCGACTTTCATAACAGATTCATCCTTTCGTTGAGGGGAGCCGCTCCTAAAGCAATCGAGTCCACCGCGCCTCAGGGGTGAACCCCTTTCCATGGGATTGCGGGCGATGGATTTCGAAAGTCAGTGGTCGCAGACGTTCGGGCCGGTCTCGAGAGAGCCGTCAAGGTATTTCTGAAGCAGGGCATCGGGATCCATCACCGGGGCTCCCGTCACCACTCGGATGCCTTGTTCCGCGAACTGGCTGATGGCCCGCTGCCCCATGCCGCCGGAGATGACCACCTTGATACCCTGGTTCGCCAGCCACCGGGGAAGAAGCCCCGGTTCGTGCGGCGGCGGCGTGACCCATTCCCTGCCGTCCACGCGGCCGTCTTTCACGCTGAGGATGGCGAACTGTTCGCAATGGCCGAAATGGTTGCACAGTACTCCTTGAGCCGTGGGGATGGCCACTTTTAAGGCGTTGCCGCCGGCCGCCGAAGCGACTTCCGGCTTTGCCGCAACGGTTTTGGCGGCGGTGGGGGCTTCCGCCGGCAGGCACCGTTCTTCGACGGCGTCGATGAGTCGATTCACGGCCTGGATGAACGGCGTGTCGCTCGGACCTTCCATGAAGGGCCGTCCCGCGTCGCCGCCTTCGACGACCCGCGGATCGAAGGGAAGGCTTCCCAAGAGCGTCAGCTGCATCCGTTCCGCGGTTCTGCGGCCGCCGCCTCTACGGAACAGGTCGATTTCCTTGCCGCAATGAGGGCACACCAGGCCGTCCATGTTTTCCACCAGTCCCAGGATGCTCATCTGGACCTTGCGACAGAAATTGATGGATTTTCGCACATCGGCAAGGGCCACTTCCTGGGGCGTCGTGACGATCACAGCGTGAGCGTCGGGTATGGTCTGAGCCACGCTGAGCGGTTCGTCGCCGGTTCCCGGCGGGCAGTCGATCACGAGATAATCCAACTTCCCCCAGTTCACTTCGGAAATGAATTGTTTGATAACGCCATGTTTTATAGGCCCCCGCCAGATCACCGCCGAGTCCCGGTCTTCCAGCAGGTACTCGATGGAGACCACTTCCAGGTTTTCGTTGTAGCGGTGCGGGATGAGCCGCTTGTGTTCGTCCATGCCGAACATGCCGGTGATGCCGAGCATCCTCGGGGTACTGGGGCCATGGAGGTCCACGTCCATGAGGCCCACCTTGTATCCCCTGTTGGCGAGCCCCAAGGCGATGTATACTGCGACGCTGCTTTTCCCCACCCCGCCCTTGCCGCTCATAACCAACAGCTTGTGCTGGATCTGCTGAAGTTGACGGTGAAGCTGCTCCTCTTCCTGGGACGCGGCGTTTTTCTCGGCTCCGCCGTGGCCGCAGGAACCCTTCTCGCAACTGCCCATGGTGCTCTCTCCTTCCTCAATGTTGAAATCGAAAGGGAACGATGTTTCGGCTGCCTTCGGACGCCGTAACCACCGGCCAACCTGGCTCACGCTGCTTTCGAGCAAAGTCTGTGCCAAGACTTGCCGGAAAGGATCTTTCAGGGGAACGCGGGAGCGGCGGACGGCCGGAGGCGGTACCCGACGTGAGGGAATGGGTGCAGATCGCACCCGGCCGGTGTGCGGCCGGTTGCAGAACGCCTCCGGCTGGAAGTGCCGGCCCTGGATGTGCCGGCCCGAGGGGGATCGTTTCCAATAACCCCCATGACCCCGTGGGGTCACAACGAAGCATGAAAATTCGGGATACGGGGCAGTGGGGTAGAGCTCAAAAAAATGGCACAATAACCAATCGACATTATTGGTGGATCTTCTATTTTCATACAAACGTAAGACAGGGCCGGTGCCTTGACACGGCAAACCGAGGCGATCTTCTGTAGTAGCCGGCTTGCCGGCGATCAGGGCCGACGAGGCATTGCCGGTTTTACGGGTCGCGGGCAAGCCCACTCCTACAAATGAAACGAATCGGATAAAGAAGATTCGGACCGCGAGGGTGAGGGATCGGTCAGGCGGTAGCGTTTCATCTTGCGCCGGAGGGTGTTTTTGTCGATCCCCAACTCGCGGGCGGTGGCCATGCGTCGCCACGCGTTTCGTTCCAGGGCCTCCCAGATGGCTCGGCGTTCGACGTCTTTGAGGGTGGAGCCCGGTTCGGGAGGGAGTCGCTTGCTTTGCGCGCGCAGGTGTTCCGGGAGGTGTTCGGGTCGGATGAGGCCGTCCGAACAGAGGATGAAGGCGTGTTCGATGGCGTTTTCCAATTCGCGGATGTTTCCCGGCCAGTCGTGGTGCATGAAGACGGCGAGGGTTTCCCGGCTGAGCCCGGCGACGGTCTTGTCTTGGAGGCGGTTGAAGCGATCGATGAAATGCTGAGTGAGCAGCGGGATGTCTTCGCGGCGTTCACTGAGGGGCGGAAGCCACAGCTTGACCACGTTGACGCGGTAGTAGAGGTCTTTTCGAAAGATGCCCCGTTCGACCAATTCTTCCAGGTCTTTGTTGGATGCGGCGATGATCCGGACATTGGCCTTGACGCTTTTCGACGACCCGAGCGGCTCGTAGACACGTTCTTCGATAACGCGAAGGAGCCTCACCTGGAGGGCCGGCGAGACGTCTCCGATTTCATCGAGGAGAAGAGTTCCGCCTTCCGCCAGGGCGAAACGTCCTTGCCGGGCCTTCTTCGCGTCGGTGAAGGCTCCGGCCACGTGCCCGAAAAGTTCCGATTCCAAGAGGGTGTCGGGAAGGGCCCCGCAGTTTACGGCGACGAAGGGGCCGCGGGCCCTCGGGCTCATGGAATGCAGCGTACGTGCGAGCACCTCCTTGCCCGTGCCGCTTTCGCCCTGGATGAGCACGGTGCTTTCGCTGCGGGCGATTTCCGGGAGGATAGCGAAAAGCTTCTGCATGGCGGGAGACTTGGAGACCATGTCCCCGAAGCTGTAGCGGCGGTGGAGCTCCCGGCGGAGTCTTTCCACCAGGCTGAGATCCCGGAAGGTTTCCACGCCGCCGATCACCCGGCCTTCGGCGTCTTTGAGGAGCGCGGTGCTCACGCTGATGGGGATTTCTTTGCCTTCGGCGGTTAGGATGGCGATGGGTTTGTCGACGATGGGCTTTCCGGTCTCCAGGGTGTGGCGGAGCGCACAGGCCGTCTCGCAGATGTTGGCCCGGAAGACTTCGCAGCAGGGCCGCCCGATGGCTTCATCCTTCGGTATGCCGGTGATGATTTCCGCGGCTCGGTTGAACCACGTGATCCGGAAATCGCGGTCCACGGTGAAGACACCGTCGGCGATGCTGTTCAGGATGATTTCCGTCGATCCGGCGCAGGAAAGGGGCGTCGCGGGGGGTTCCCGGTTTTCGGCGGGCTTCGATGAAGAGATCTTGGAGTCCATGCCGGGAATGCCCCGCGGTTCGGGAAACGGATCGACCGGTGTTGGTCACCGATCGAGCATGGAGGCCGGAATCGATGTCGTGGGGTTGGCTTCGGTTTCATCCGTCGATCGCGGAATGTCCGCTTCGAGGATTTCCCAGAAACGACGCACGGCATCAGCCACAGGATTCTTATCGTATTCGACGACGGTGAGGCCGTCAACCTGGGCACGGGTGACAACGGGGTCGAAGGGGATGTGCCCGAGAAAGGGGATGCCTTTCCGAGCGCAGTTTTCTTCGATTTCACGGGCGGCGTCCCAGAAGAGGTCGGCCTTGTTCACGCAGGCGAAGGCGGGGATTCCGAAATGAGCCGCCAGCTCCGCTGCGCGCGCCAGATCGTGGATCCCGGAAACCGTCGGTTCGCTCACGATGAGCACCGCGGACGCGCCTCCGATGGAGGCGATCACCGGGCAGCCGATTCCCGGCGGGCCGTCGGTCAAGATCCATTGGAGATTGCGTTCTTCCGCCAGCCGCCTGGCTTCCTTGCGAACCAGGCTCACCAGCTTTCCCGAGTTTTCTTCCGCTATGCCGAGCCGGGCGTGGATCAGCGGCCCGAAGCGCGTCTCCGAAACGAACCACTCTCCGCAGTGGTTTTCAATGAAATCAATGGCGCCGGCGGGGCAGAAGTAATAGCAGACGCCGCAGCCTTCGCAGAGGAACTCGTTCACGACGAGGTGCTCATCGATGGCTTCAAACCGGCACCACTTCGCGCATTCACCGCATTCGATGCAGCGGTCCGCCTGGATCACGGCCTTCCGGCCGGAAACGAAATCGTGCCGCTGAACGATGTTCGGAGCCAGCAGGAGGTGAAGGTCCGCCGCGTCCACATCGGCGTCACAGAGAACCTTGTTTTGGGCCACGGCGGCCAGAGCCCCCACCAGGCTGGTCTTGCCGGTACCGCCCTTTCCGCTGATTACAACGAGTTCTCGCATGTCCTGTCCTTTTCCGAACTTGCCTCGTGCAGGTCGAGGATGGAATCCAAGAGTTGCCGCATCATGCGGCGCCATTGCGGAAGTCGCTCCACCAGCAGTTCGCCGCGGGCGTATGCTTCGGCCGCTTTTCGGTCGAAGGGGATTTCCAGGAGCACCGGAAGCCCTTCCCCGGCTGCATACTGCCTGACCCGGCCGTTGCCCATGTCCGAACGGTTGATCACCAGTCCCGCGGGCAGGTTCATCTTTCGAACGACCCCAACGGCCAGTTCCAGGTCGTTCAGGCCGAAAGGCGTTGGTTCCGTTACCAGGAGTGCGAAATCGGTCCCGTAGAGCGACGTCACCACCGGGCAGGATGTGCCCGGTGGCGCGTCGACGATGGTGAGGTCTTCGGTGACGGTGATGGATCGGATGCGGCGGATGAGCGGAGGCGCCATGGCCTCTCCGATCCTCAGCCGGCCGTGCGCGAACCGAACAGGCCCGCGCCGGCCCATCTCGAGGGTTCCTACGATCCGACGGCCCGGCTTTACGGCGTCTTCCGGGCAGACCATGAAGCAGCCGCCGCAGCCGTGGCAGAGTTCGGGGAAGGTGAGCACCGTTTCCGGTAGCACGGCGATGGCGTTGAATTGGCAGATTTCCTGGCACCTCCCGCACAAGTTGCAACGGTCCATGTCGATTTCCGGCACCTCGATGGTGACCTCTTCGCTGTGATCCAGCACCGGTTTCAAAAACAAGTGCGCGTTCGGCTCTTCCACATCGCAGTCGAACAAAGCGACAGGCCGATCCGCGGCCACCGCAAGATTTACGGCCAGGGTGGTCTTTCCGGTTCCTCCCTTGCCGCTCGCCACAGAGATGATCATCAGAAGTCCTCCCTCCTCAACGGTTCCTTCAGGCCGGTGGGCCGTCCACGCCGGGTTTCTAAAACCGGTGCACCGCCGCCCGCAAGCCGTTCACTTGCTTACCATGGGTTTGCCGCATTCGGGGCAGGACATCTGGGTGCACGGAATGCCCAGCTGATGTTCCACCTCCCTGCCGCAGGAGGGACACACGCAAAGCCCCGAGCGATTGGCGCCTTGACGGCCGGGGCCCGTCCCCGTTCGGCGACAACCTCCTCCCTGACCGCGTCCTCCTCCTTGACCACGTCCTCCCCCTCCGCCTCCGCCTTGACCGCGTCCTCCGCCTTGACCACGTCCTCCGCCTTGACCTGGCATGACCGCTCCTTTCTGAGCGCCGAGCGCCCTCTGCCCCGACTCCCAACAGGCCCGGTACCGGCGAAATCCCCGGCATCCCGGCAGTTGAAAGCGGGGTTGATCCAAATGTCCCCGCCGGTAGGCTTGCAGCACCTCGTCTACATCCCCAGCAACGCCGAAGACGACCGTGAGACCCAGGCCTTCCGCGTAATGGAGAAGATCCGGGCTGAGGCTCCCGCAGATGAGCTTGGTGACGCCGCGGTCCCGCAGCTGCCGAACCCGCTGAAACGGATCCGAGGAGTTCATCAACAATTCTTGGGGCGGGGCGCTGGTTTCAGTGCCGTCCGTGACCAGCAGGAGGCGTGAACACCAATTGAGAACCGGAGCCACGCGACCGCGCAAAACGGGTATCGCCAGCATGCGGCCACCTCCTTCCCCCGGCGCATGGGATTGGAAAAGCCTCGATCGTCGTTGTCGAGACCTCATGGGGCACATATCGTGCCAAACGGGGGGTGCAGGGGAAGCACGGCGGCTTGGAGGCGCCCTCGGCGAATTTTCCCGGTCGTGGCGGCGGGAGACGGGTGCTAAACGCACCCGGTCATTCCCGCCGGCGGGTGTTTCATGTTTCCCGAACCGTCGGTCCGGTCATTTTTCGCTTTTGAAACTTTCTTGGAAAACCTGCGGATCGATGTTTCCCGAATCCGGCCCGCCGCATTCCGGAATGTAACAGGTAACGTCCACGAATTCGCATTTTTCCTTGCAGGACGGGCAGACGTTCGGCGGGTTCGGCATCTCCACCGTGCTACCACAATGGTTGCATTTCCAAACCGGCATGGGGTCCTCCTTTGAATGGGTTGGCGGTTAAAATCATTATAAACCAAACGAGACGGGTCGCTTTCTTTCTTTTCATCGTCGTCCGGCTGGATTATTTTGGTCGCCGCTTCACGCTCCTTCTTCAACCGCGCAAGGAGACGCGCATCATGGTCGGTACCATGATCAACGTGGCTTCGGTGGTGACAGGTGGTGCCTTGGGTTGCGCCATCGGGGCGCGGTTACCCGAAAACATGCAGGTGACGGTGGTCCAGGGGCTGGGGCTGGTCACCATGCTCATCGGCATTCAGGCGGCCCTGGAGACGCAAAATGTGCTCATCCTGCTCGCGTCCATCCTGACGGGAGCCGTTTTGGGCGAAGCCCTATGCCTTCAAGGCGTTCTGGACGCGTTGGGAAATCGCTTCCAGGCGGCTTTTTCCAAGAGCGCCGGCACGAGCCCGGCCGAGGGCTTCATAACGGCCAGTCTGGTGTTTTGCGTGGGCCCCATGGCGATCCTGGGATCCATCCAGGACGGACTCAAGGGGGACTTCAAGCTGCTCGCCATCAAGTCCATGCTGGACGGTTTCGCGTCCATTGCCTTTTCCGCCAGTTTGGGCTGGGGGGTGATCTTTTCCGCGGTGAGTGTTTTAGTCTACCAGGGAGCGATCACGATGGCGGCGGGGGCGTTGGACGAGGTGCTTTCTGAAGGGATGGTGACCGAAATGAGCGCTGCGGGCGGGCTGATCATCGTCGCCATCGGACTGAAACTGCTGCGAGTGAAAGACATACGGATCGCCAATTTCCTGCCGGCGCTGGTCATCGCCCCGCTGGTGGTGGCGTTCCTTCCCACGTTGAAGACCTGGTGGGCGGTGATTTGGGGTTGAGGATTTCTCAGCGCCGCCCTGTCCACTCCAAACGCGCACCAGCTCAACCGATTCGGGAGACATGGCCCCATGAGACTGGAACAGTTCCCTCAGAACGTGCGCGAACACATCCTGCCGCAACCGGCGGGGACTTACCGCTACCGGTGCTACACGTGCCAGGCCGAATACGGTATCGAGACCCTCCTCTACACCTGTCCGGAATGCCGCGGCGTGCTCATGATCCGTGACGTGGAATGGGAGCGGCTCAAGCAGGTTCCCGGTCCCAAGTGGCGCGAAATCTTCGACTACCGGAGCATGGTGACGGAACCGGCGCTTCGGGGCATTTATCGGTTCCACGAGTTGCTGGGTTCCATCCTGCCGCTGGACGCCGTCGTCTACCTGGGCGAGGGGCATACGCCCCTGGTCCGGGCCAACGCGAGGCTCCGTGACTGGGCGGGCATGCCGTTCGCCTTCAAAAACGACGGTCAGAACCCCAGCGCGTCCTTCAAGGATCGGGGCATGGCCAGTGCCTTCAGTTACCTCAACCACCTGATCCGATCCCGGCGGCTGGAAAAAGTCCTGGCGGTGTGCGCGTCCACGGGGGACACCTCCGCGGCTGCGGCGCTCTATGCGTCTTACCTGGTCGACGGGGTCACCTCGGCCGTGCTGCTGCCTCACGGCAAAGTGACCCCTCAGCAGCTGAGCCAACCCCTGGGAAGCGGGGCGCGGGTCATCGAAATTCCGGGGGTTTTCGACGACTGCATGAAGATCGTCGAGCACCTGGCCGACCGCTATCCGGTGGCGCTCATGAATTCCAAGAACGCCTGGCGGATCCTGGGGCAGGAATCGTACAGCTACGAAATCGCCCAGGCCTGCGACTACGATGTGGGGCACCTGGTCGTGGTGGTTCCCATCGGGAACGCGGGAAACATCACGGCGGTCCTCGAAGGCTTTTTGAAACTCCTGGATCTGGAGATCATCACGGCGCTTCCCACCATCTTGGGGGTCCAGTCGGAACACGCCAACCCCGTTTACCTCTACTATCTGGAATCCGACCCGGCGCGGCGCACCTTCCGGCCGGTGACGGTGCGACCCAGCGTGGCGCAGGCGGCCATGATCGGAAACCCGGTGTCCATGCCCCGGGTGATCCGGCTGGTGGAACGGTACCGAGCCGTCGCCGGCGAACGGAGCGTTCAGGTGACGGAAGTGACCGAACAGGAAATCATGGACGCTATGCTCATAGCCAACCGAAACGGCCACATCGCCTGCACCCAGGGCGGGGAATGTCTGGCGGGGCTCAAGCGGGCCTTGCACGAAGGGCTGATTTCCGGCGACCGGGAAGCGGTGCTGGACGCCACGGCGCACGCACTCAAGTTCGCCGTTTTCCAGGAGAAGTATTTCGAAGATCGGTTCGAGCCCGATTTCGAGGTAACGCCCAGGGCCGAGCTGCGAAATGCGCCGATGCTGGTTCGGCCGCCGGAAGGGGTGGCTGAGCCGGTCCCTGGCCGTTCCATGGATCCCGATGCGTTTCGGCGATTCGTGGAGAGCACCGCCGCGGAAATCGCCGAACGGTTGAACCTGAAGGAAGTTCGGGGTTGAGAAGGCCATGAGCTGTTCGAAACATTCCGGTCTGCGTCGCGGAGTCGGCGGCGCGGGGGAGGAAGGCATGAGTTCCATACTGCCCTACAAAGACGTGTGGCCCAAGCTGGGAGACGAGGTCTTCGTGGCGCCCGGGGCCTGGGTGATCGGCGACGTGGTCGTGGGCGATCGCTCCAGCATCTGGTTCAACACGGTGGTGCGGGGCGACGTGAACACCATCCGCATCGGCTGTGAAACCAATATCCAGGACAACGCCTCGCTTCACGTGACGGAAATCCGCTTCCCGCTCATCATCGGGGACCGGGTGACCGTGGGACACCGGGCCGTCGTGCACGGCTGTACCGTCGAGGACGAGTGCCTGATAGGCATGGGGGCCATTGTCCTGGATGGAGCCCGGATCGGCAAGGGATCCATCGTGGCTGCGGGGGCGGTGGTGAGTCCGGGGATGGAAGTACCGTCCGGATGCGTGGTGATGGGCGTTCCGGCGGCAGTGAAAAAAGACTTGAGCGAGGAAGAAACGGCGCAGCTCCGGGAATCGGCCCTTCATTACGTGAAGCTTGCCGCCCACTACCTTCACCCTCAAAAGTGGCGGGGAGAAAGAAGCATAAAGGGATTTATCGGCTGAGGGCGGCCGGGTAGGGCGACGAAGTTTTGCGAATCGCGGGCAAGCCCGCTCCTACCGAAAAAGGTAAACCCGGGCGGCCCCTCTCCGCTTTGTTCCCAAGCTCCAGCTTGGGAACACAAGCGTGCAGAAGCTCCAGCTTCGATATTCACCGCATCGCGATCAGCGTTGATCTATCGAAGACCATGCAATCGTTGAAATCCTTTGCAGCGAGGCGAAGCTGGAGCTTCGCGGGCAGGGCGTTCCCAAGCCAGAGCTTGGGAACGAGGGGAAAAGCGCCCCGATTGCGAAGCAGGACGGGATATGGTATGCGTGCTCGCAATGGATCAGGGGTTTCGGCCGGGGATTCGTTCTGCAATGGTTGAGCGGATGGATACGGCGGGAATTCGTGGAAATCTATCCCGGTCCTCCGGATCGATGAGTTGCAGAGGCACGACGGGAAGAAGGGAAGCAGGTGATGCGGGAAAGGGATTGGGAGCCGTTGAAGTCCGAATGGAAGGCTTCGCTTGAAGCGGTCTGGAGGGCGGTGCCCAAGGCTTACCGGAACGAACGTTCCATGAAGCGGACGCTGCAGTGCCATCTTTTCGGGCAGTTGAAGGCGATGGGGTTGCAGGTGGTGGCGGACTATTATCCTCCCCGGATCGCTGATCATCCGGTGGACCTCCTGGCCTTGAACGATGCGGAAGAAATCGTCTATGCCGTCTGCTTCGACAGCCTTGTGAGCCTTTATGCGGTCAAGGGCCTCTCGAGCTTCGATGCCAGGCGCAAGGTCATCTTCACCACCGGGCCGCTGGAAAAGAAGGTCGAAGAAAGCCGCTTTTTTTTGAAGCCCGGAATCGATCACGTGCATCTCAAACCGTTCGACTGAGCGGGGAGACCCTGCGGAGTGTCGGCACAAGGGGCCTTGTATATTTGATAACAATCCGGAATGAATGACAATTTCCCCTTGACTTCCAACAACGTGCCGTGTCATAGGAGTCAACAGATCTTTCGATTTCGGGTGACTCGAAGGTGTGTTTCGACGAAGCCACAGAAAGGAGGTGATATCGCTGGGTTAGGTTGTCATTCAAGCGTTTTCCTCTTATGAGTCTCTGTAGAAATCCCCTTTCGGCGACCTCTGAAGTGACTGCTGGATCGGAATCTCGATCGAAGTAAGCTTCTTCATCCCTTTTCGCGCCGCTGTTCTCTCTGCGATGGTTTCGGATTTTGATCCGCTTAATTCGTAGCCGTTCGTGTCGTTTCATCGTCCTTTAATGGAAACTTTTGGGTGCACTTTTTATTTTTACTTGAACGAATGACATCCCGTGGGCACTTGGAAGGCCGCCTAACCGGGCGAGCTCCTTGGTTTTCATGGAATCGCTGCAGGGTTCGGCACCGGAAATGGGGCGGTGGAGGGGTTGCAACCAAACAGCATGGGAGGTTTGACACATGGCAAGTGCTCAGCAACCTTTGGAGAAGGTACCCGCCAAAGCGTGGCAGGTGGTGATTGCGGGTATCGTGGTCAACCTTTGCCTCGGTTGTCTTTACGCCTGGAGTGTGTGGGTCAAGTATCTCACCGATGAGGCCCTCATGACGCAGCAGGGCTGGGTGCCGCTCACGGCCGAGCAGGCGTCCAACCCGGCGTCTCTGTGTATCCTCTTCTTTGCACTCCTCATGATTCCCGGCGGCCGCATTCAGGATCGGTATGGTCCCAAGATCGCGGCCAGCATCGGCGGCCTCGGCATCGGGATCGGGCTTCTCATCGCCGGTGCCACGAAGAGCTACACCGGGGTTCTGATTGGGTATGGCATTTTCGGCGGCATCGGGATGGGTGTGGGCTATGCGGCGCCGACTCCCGCCGCTCTGAAATGGTTCGGTCCTCACAAACGCGGCTTCATCGCAGGGCTTGTGGTGGGCGGCTACGGTCTGGCCGCCTTCTACGTGGCTCCCCTGGCGGACTGGCTCATCACCAGCTATAGCATGAGCACGTCGTTTTACGTGCTGGGAGTCGGTTATCTGATCGTGATCCTGATTGCGGCCCAGTTCCTGGCCTGGCCTGAACCTGGCTATGTCCCGCCGCAGCCTCCGGCCACGGCGGTGAGCGCGGCCAAGGCGGCCGCACAGACCCGCCATGACTGGAGTGCGGGCGAGGTGCTCCGGACGTGGCAGTTATATGCGCTGGTGATCATGTTCTGCATCAACACCCAGGCGGGGCTCCTGCTGATCGGTCACGCGGCCAAGATGATCTCCGTCGTTATGGCGGCGGGCTATCTGCTGGTTTCCTGGGGTGCCGTCTTCAACTCGCTGGGCAGGGTCGGAACGGGAATCATCTCCGACAAGATCGGCCGTAGCAACACCCTCATCCTGAACTACATCGCAGCCGCCGTGATCATGTTCCTCTTGCCGTATCTCTTTTCCATCAAGAACATTCCGCTGCTCTTTTTGGCCTGCGCCATCGGTTTTTGGTGCTACGGCGGCGGCCTGACGCTGTTTCCGTCGTTTACCGCGGACTTTTTCGGCCCGAAGAACCTGGGAATCAACTACGGCCTGGTGTTCGTCGGCTGGGGTCTCGGTTCGTTCATGCCCAAGCTGGCCGGCCGGATTTACGACCGTTACCAGAGCTACGATTATGCATTCTATATTGCCGGCGTCCTCTTGATCATCGGTATCGTGATAGCGCTGGTGACCAAGAGACCGCGGTACTCGACCGAGTGATCTGAAACCGGCGCGGTTCGAAAGCGTAGAGACCGGGATCGGCAAAGGGGCGGGAGACAATCCGCCCCTTTTTTTCGTACGGCTCGGCCTGAGAAGGCATTTTGTGGACGAAGCGTTGAGCACTGTGCCCGCTACGACCGTGCCGATAGTTTACTGCAGCGAACTGGAAATGGAGTATGTAGCGGGGTTTCGACGGAAGAGGAGCTTCTCCGAAAACTCAGATGGATGCAGATCTTTTGCTTCTTGTTCCCAAGCTCCAGCTTGGGAA
Organism: Desulfoglaeba alkanexedens ALDC; assembly: GCF_005377625.1. Classification (GTDB taxonomy): domain Bacteria; phylum Desulfobacterota; class Syntrophobacteria; order Syntrophobacterales; family DSM-9756; genus Desulfoglaeba; species Desulfoglaeba alkanexedens. The sequence goes on from NZ_CP040098.1 coordinate 2,530,568, forward strand.
CACAACTGTGCAGAAGCTCCAGCTTCGGTGAGGCCGTTCCCAAGTCAGGCTTGGGAACGAGCGGAAACGAGGGGGAAGACCACTTCGAGATCCTGGCGAGCTCCCTAGAAAGACAGTGCGTTTCAGCTGTAGCAGGAGGGAAGCTGGAGCTTCCCGGGTAGGGCGTTCCCAAGCCAGAGCTTGGGAACGAGGGGAAGGAGCGACTCATGCCCTGTAGGAGCCGGCTTGCCGGCGATCCCGATCGCGGCGAGGGCGCCGCTCCCACAGATGGTTTACAACGCGGCGAAGGCGCCGCTCCCACGGGGATCTGGATCGCGGCCTTTGCCTTGCCGTGCCGAAGGCGCTCAAGCGGGCGGCGCCCGCCGTTCACACCACCAGCACGGGTTCCCGAAGGATCGCTTCAATGGCCTTCTCGGCGGAAGCCGCGAGCCCGGGGTGAGTTTCCTTGAGGGATTCCACCTGGCGGAGGTGATCGGCGGTGCGGAGGACCACCATGGCCAGGTCCCCCTCGTCGATTCCGGAAAGATTTCGGACCGTATCCCAGTCTTCCCCCTTCGCCCAGTGGTACACTACCAGCACGGTCCAGAACGGGAGGGGAGGCGTCGTGAACCCTTCGTTTTGCAGCCGTTCGCGGAGTCGGTGCAGGACTTGAAGCAGCGTGAAGAAGGGTTTTGCGAGTTCGGGATACTTCCAGACAAGGGCGGACAGCTGCATTTCTCCCGGCCGTTCCCGATCCATCACGAAGGGTGCGATGAGCGCGGCCAGGAGTGCGGGGTCCTGTTCCGGAAAGACGCCCTGGCGGATGCCTTCTGAGATGAGCAGCGGCTGATCCAGGCGAAGCTTGGAAGCCCAGAGGCCGTCCCGGGTGAGGTATCCGTGTTCGTCCACGTAGCCTTCGGCCTGGAGAAACCGGAAATGGTGCAGGAACGAACGCCACAGTTCCTCCTGGATCGTCCGGATTTCCGCGTGGTGGGCGAAGTAGTTCTGGATCAGGCGCGAAAAGGGGTGCCGCGTCGATTTCTGGCACGGTCCGTACAAGGCGCAGCGAGGACACGGCAGGGACCCGGCGGCCAGGGCCGCCTCCTTGAGGTCGCTGCCGACCGCCTGAACCGGGGCGGGTTCTTCGGTCGGTGTGTCTCCACGAAAGAGGGACCGGAAGGGTCTCTCGGCCTGCTCCGCAACCAGCACTTCCCAGCCTTCCCGATCGGAAAGATCCGGAAATTCCGGCAGCTTTTCTCCGATGTCCCGGATGCGCCGGCCGTTGATCCGGTGAACCCTCACGGCGCCGTGACGCCACTGCAGGGGAAAGGCGAGACGCACGGCGCCCGCCGATGCTTCTTCATCGCCTTCGGGAGCCTCCACCACCAGGTAGGGGGTCCCTCGACGGCTCAGCAGGAGGCGGCCCGGGTGGAGCAATTTCTGGATCGACCAGAGGAAGGTCTGGCGTTTGAGGGCCTTGCGGGCCTTTTTCTGTTCCGTCTGAAGCTGCATGTAGCGGGGCCGGATTTCCGCCAGGGCTTCCGGCGACCCGCAGGCCATGTCCGGGAGCCATTGGGCGAAGGCCTTCCGGTAGCGTTCGCTGGTTTTTCGGGTTTCCGTTTCCTGGCTGAGGTTCTGGAAGGTGGCGAGAGAGAGTGAAAATAGGGTTCGGATTTCTTCCGGGCGGTGCGAAAGCAGCAGATTCAGCACCATGGAGAAATTCACTCGGATTTGGCTCTGTATGGCGTCGGGCGGCGAATGCAGCAGGTCATGGAGGAGTTCGGGATTCTGGTAGCGGCCGGGCACCACCAGGACGAAGCCGATCTTGTCCATGCCGCGCCGCCCCGCGCGCCCCGTCATCTGGAGCAGGTCCGTGGCCGAAAGCTCCACGAATTCCCGCCCGTTGAACCGGTCGCTCTGGGGAATCACCACCGTGCGCGCCGGAAAATTCACGCCGGCGGCCACCGTGGAGGTGGAGAAGATCGCTTCCAGATAACCTTCTTGCATCAGCTGCTCCAGAAGCAGCTTCCAGTGGGGCAGCTGGCCGGCATGGTGGGCGCCCACCCGGCATCGCTTCAGGATCGGCAGATGGCGATGGCTTTCCAGGAACGGCCAGCGATCGAGAAGTTCGCGCAAACGGTGGTGAAAGTCGTCGGTGCCCGATGCCTTCGGTTTTTGAGGTTTGGACGGGCACAGGGTGATGGCCCGCTCACAGTCGGATCGGGACTTCATGAAGAAGATAGCCGGAAGGAGATTGGCCTGCCGAAGGGCATCCAATATGCGGGCCACGTCCGGGAAATCGCGCCGGGCAAAGGCTCTGGAGTCGATCTCCCGGATGGGCCCGTGAAGGCCTCTCCGGCTGGAAAGCGGCGTGAGTTCCCCATGAGGGAACAGGAAGAGCGGGAAGAGGGGGACCGGCCGCTCGTGGGCCGTCACCCAGCTGCAGGGGTGGTGGCGCAGCCACTCGAGCCAGTCGCATATTTCCCGAGCGTTTCGTATCGTTGCGGAAAGAAGCAGGAGCCGCACACGGGTGGGAAGGTAGATCAGGATCTCCTCCCAGACCACCCCGCGGTCCTCGTCTCCCAGGTAGTGCGCTTCGTCCATCACCACCAGGTCCACCTGGAGGTCTTCGCCGCGATGCATGGCATCGTAAAGCTGGTTTCGGAGGATTTCGGTCGTTCCCACGATGATGGGGGCGTCGGGGTTTTCCTTGCGGTCGCCGGTGAGGATGCCGACGTTTTCGATCCCGAAGATGCGGCCGAATTCTTCCAGTTTGGCGTTGGAAAGCGCCTTGAGCGGCGAGGCGTACCAGCTTCTTCCGCCTCGATCGAAGACTTTCTTGATGGCTTCGATGGCGATGTAGGTCTTCCCGGCCCCGGTGGGGGCTGTCACCAGGACGTCGGATGCCTCGATTTTTTCAAGCGCTTCGACCTGGTAGGGGTCGGGAACGAACGGTTGAGGTTCCGGAATGCCGATGCGGTCCAGCACGGGGCGGACCCGCTTGTGGATGTTCAGCTGAAAGGGGGTGTTCTCCGAAGGAGCCTCCGCCTTCTGTCTCGCGGGAGGTCCGCCCCGCCGCCTGTCGTATCGTCTTGTCTTCAAAATATTCTCGAGAAATTTCTCACCTGAGAGTTGTCATTTGCCAGGGTACACCCATTTGTAACTGGCAGGGGCGGTTCTGCCAAGAGACAAGAGCTCGTCCAAAAACAAGCTCATGCTATTCGGACCCTGAGGTTCTTTGTTTCCCCTCGTTCCCAAGCTGGGGCTTGGGAACAAGAAGCAAAAGATCTGCACCAAACTCTATTTCCCCTCCCCTTGTGGGAGGGGATTAAGGGGAGGGAGGAGAGGGGGATTTGTTTTGACCTTCGTTAACCTTTTTGCTTAAGGTCTCCACTTTAGAACGCTGCCAAAGATTTGAACGATTGGATGGTCTTCGGTAGATCCGGGGCTCCTCGCGATGAGGTGCATGGGATCACGGCCTCATGGGAATGGAAGCTGGGGCTTCGGAACAAGGTGGAAGGCCTGCGAGGGTGGCTCAGAAACGGCGAACGCGGCTGCCCCCCCCCGGTCTCGAGCCAATCGAGCGGACGGCCCCGGTGAATCCTCTGGAATGCTTCTGCATGCCGCGGCCGCGTGGGGCGCCTGCCCCGCGGGATCTACCGCCGCAGGAGGGTGATTTCGTAGCGCCGGATGGCGGGGTCCGGGGTGATGGTGGCCACTACGGAAAACAGTCGGCCGCGGATGCCGAGGGTGTTCAGGGTCCGCCGATCGACGTCCAGTTCGTGCACGGTGCACGGCTGTTTCTGAAGCACGTTCCCGTCGGCGTCGAAAAGGGTGAGGAGCACGCGGCGATTGGAAAGATCTTCGTGGGTGCTGATCACGTTTCGGACCGCGAGGAGGGCGCCGTCGTCCTTGAGTCGGACCCATTCGGAAAAATCGCCTTGAGAGTGCAGGGAAATACCGTAAAGGTGCGCCGTGCTCCGGGCGTTCACGGTGTCCTCACGGCTTGCCGGAAGCCGTCCCGTGATCTCATCCGGTTTCAGCGGTTCGTAGGATTCCCCCAAGGGAATCTTCTGAAGGATTTCTTTCTGGAAGAGCGCCCATTCCTGGGGGCTCATGGATTCGGCCGCCTCCAGGGCGCCGCCGGCCGCCTGGGGATCGAATTCACTGGCCGATACCACTTCCTCGATGGACAGCACCTGCTGCTTGGGGATACCCGCCACGCCTCCGGGCATTTCGAACCGGATGTGCCCTTCTTCCTCCCAGCAGTAGGGCACCTCCAGCCGGTTCCCGTCGGCGAGGTGGATCCTCACGGGACCGGCCCGCAGGAGTGGGGGGCTTCCCGGCAACACCGTGAAGCACAAGAGGCCCGTGAAACAAAACGCCAGCCGGCGAAGGTTCCTCATCATGCGTTGACTCCCTGTCCGGTGAGCTCCCGGCCGCTGATGCCACATTTGCTGTTTTTGAACCCTTTTGGTATAGATGAGTATCGGCTGTTGCCCAAGATAGCAAAAGTGATGATGTGGGGTCCACGTTCTATTTTGCAGAAGACGAGAAGACCCCGGCATCCATTTCTCGGTCGATATTCAAGTCCTCTCTGAGAAAGGAAAAGCAGAAACCGTGCGTTTTATCGACTCTTTTTGGTCCCTTTGCAAACGTATTTTGGGGTGGGCTGCGGAACCGGCTGTGGAACCGGTGAAGGAAGCGCACCCGTCCGCCGAAGAAACCCCGCCCGAACCCGTCCCGGCGGAAGCGCTGTCGGAAGACGACTGCGAAACTTCCGGGATTACTCCCAGGAAGGCCGTCTCCGAACTGGCCACGGGAACCCCCTTCGATGCCCTGAACCTTCGGGAGGAAATCCTCAAGGGGCTCCGGGACGCCGGGTTCGAACGCTGCACGCCCATCCAGGACAAGACGCTCCCGCTGACGCTCAGCGGCCGCGACGTGGCAGCCCAGGCCCAGACGGGCTCGGGCAAGACGGCGGTCTTTGTCCTCACCATCCTTCAGCGGCTCCTTTCCCAGCCCGGCCTGGAAGGTCACAAATCCCGGGCGCTCATCGTGGCCCCCACCCGGGAACTGGCGCTGCAGATTCACGAAGACGCCCGGCTGCTCGGCCGCTACTGCCCGTTCACCACAGCGGTGATCTACGGCGGGGTGGGCTACGAGAAGCAGATCGAAAAACTGCGGCAGGGAGCCGACATGGTCGTCGCCACCCCCGGGCGCCTCATCGACCTCATGAAACAGGGGATTTTCAAACCCGATGACGTGTCCTTTCTGGTGATCGATGAAGCCGACCGGATGTTCGACATGGGTTTTGTCAAGGACCTCCGCTACATCATGCGGCGCCTGCCGCCCTACAACCGCCGGCAGAGTATGCTCTTTTCCGCGACGCTTTCCCCCCGAGTCCTGGAACTCACCTATGAATTCATGAACGCTCCGGAGGAGGTGGTCATCAACCCCGAGGAGCTGGTGGTCGGCACGGTGGAGCAGACCCTGTACCATGTGGGAAGAGCCGAGAAGTTTTCGCTGCTCCTCGGATTGCTCAAACGTGAGGCGGCCGAGCGGGTGCTGATTTTCACCAACACGAAGATTCAAGCCGCTAGGCTGGCCGACCGTCTCCATGCCTGCGGTTACGAGGCCACGGCCATCACGGGGGACCTGCCCCAGAAAAACCGGGTGAAGATCCTGGGGAAGTTCAAGGACGGAAGCGTGACCATCCTGGTGGCCACCGACGTGGCTTCACGGGGCATTCACGTGGAAGACATATCCCATGTGATCAACTACGACGTTCCCCAGGACCCGGAAGAGTACATTCACCGCATCGGGCGGACCGCCAGGGCCGGAAAGAGGGGGCGGGCCATCACCCTGGCGTCCGAGGACGATGTTTATCACCTGGAAGCGGTGGAAAAGCTCCTGGGCGAAAAGATTCCCGTGGTCTGGCCCGAGGAGGACTGGTTCGTGAAAGAGCCTCCCAGGAAACGGGAACGTGCGCCTCGGCCTGGAAAACCCAAGCCAAGGCAGGGAAAGTCTCCCAAGGGAACCGCGACCGGGGAAGCCGCCAGGGGTAAGACTCCTCCCGGTGCCGGCGCCAAGGGTGAGCCCAAAAGGAGGCGGCGGCCCAAACGATCGTCCAAGCCCGGGGAGCCGCGCCGGGACGAGCGCCGGAAGTCCCAGGAGACCGTCGAATAGAGCGTCATGGGTCATGCCGGATGTGATCCGCATCCGGAAAGATCCGCAGGCCGTGGATTCCGGCCGGCAGGCGCCGGCGGCGGGTCCTCCACCATCGCCAACCCTTCAGACTCAGACGAAAGGATCGAGCCTCATGGACTTATTTGTATCGGGATCGTTGGCCTACGACCGGATCATGGATTTTCCGGGCCACTTCGCAGACCATATCCTTCCCGACAAGATTCACGTGCTCAACGTGTGCTTCAATATCAACGGTGTGGTGGAAAAGTTCGGCGGAACCGCCGGCAACATCGCCTACACGCTGTCGCTCCTGGGGGAACGTCCCCGGATTGTCGCGGCGGCGGGAAGCGATTTCGACCGGTATGAGCGCTGGCTGGTGGAAAACGGCCTTTCGTGCAGCCATGTCCGGAAGATCGACGACGTCCCCACGGCGGGTGCCTACATCACCACGGATCTCGCCGACAACCAGATCACGGCGTTCAACCCGGGAGCCATGCTTTACCCGGCGGAGTTGCCGGACTGGAATGCCCCGAGCGACGATGTCCTGATCCATATCGGTCCCGGCAACAAGCAGGACATGACGGCCTTTGCCGAAAAAGCCCGGCGGACCGGGGCCTCTTTCATCTTTGATCCCGGCCAGAGCCTCAACATCTGGACCGGCGAGGAACTCAGGGATGTCGTGCGCGGCGCCCTTTGCTTCATTTCCAACGATTACGAGTTGACCCATTTTCTCAAGATGACCGGCTGGAAGATCCAGCAGTTGTTCGAACATGTCCGGTTGGTGATCACCACCCACGGGCCGGAGGGCAGCGTCCTGAACGTCCGGGGGGACAAAACGCTGGTTCCTGCGTCGAAGGTCAAGGACGTCGTCGACCCCACGGGAGCCGGCGACGCCTACCGGGCTGGGCTGCTCAAGGGACTCGTCAACCGCTTCGATTGGCTCACCTGCTGCCAGATGGGCAGCGTGGCCGCGACCTACGCCGTGGAATGCCACGGCACCCAGGAACATCGTTTCGACTGGGGCGGTTTCCTTGCGCGCTACGAGAGCAATTTCGGACCGCTGAGTCCGGATCTCTTGCCGGAGGCGCCTACTGGACGAGAAGCATCCGCCCGCGGAGCCGCCTGATTTCATCACGGAGGGCCGCGGCCTTTTCGAATTCCAGCTGTGCCGCGGCTTCCTTCATCGCGCTTTCCAGATCACGGACCCGGTCCTCCAGCCGGCCCCCTTTCGCTTCGGCCAGGGTCGCCTGGTCCTCCATGAGGACATCCAGGTCGAAGGCCGCTTCCTTGGGACGGTATTCAGCCAGAATGTCCGGGATGTCCTTCTGGATCGTCCGAGGCACGATCCGGTGTTCCTCATTGTAGCGAAGCTGGATCTTACGCCGCCGTTCGGTTTCTTCAATGGCCCGGCGCATGGAATCCGTCATGGTGCCGGCGTAGAGGATCACGGTGCCGTCCACATTGCGGGCGGCCCGGCCCGTGGTTTGGATGATGGAACGTTCGGAGCGCAGGAACCCTTCGCTGTCGGCGTCGAGAATGGCGACCAGGGAGACTTCCGGGATGTCCAACCCCTCGCGAAGCAGGTTGATCCCGACCAGCACGTCGTATTCGCCGAGCCGAAGGTCTCTTACCAGTTCGATGCGCTCCAGGGTGCTGATGTCCGAATGCAGGTAACGGACCCGAATGTTGAGGTCCGACAGATATTCGGTGAGGTCTTCGGCCATGCGCTTGGTGAGCGTCGTGACGAGGACCCGCTGGCCGGCGGCCGCCCTCTTTCTGATTTCCCCGATCAGATCGTCCACCTGGTGTTCCGCAGGTCGCACTTCCACGCGCGGATCTACCAGGCCGGTCGGCCGAATGATCTGCTCCACCACTCTTCCCCGGCTCCGTTCCAGTTCGTAGGCGCCGGGAGTGGCCGAAACATAAACGACCTGGCGGATGCGGCTGCAGAATTCTTCGAAGGAAAGCGGCCGGTTGTCCAAGGCGGAAGGCAGGCGGAAGCCGAAACGCACCAGGGTTCCCTTGCGGGAGCGGTCGCCGCGGTACATGCCCTGGAGCTGAGGGATCGTGATGTGGCTTTCGTCGATGAAAAGAAGCCAGTTTTCGGGGAAATAGTCGAGGAGCGTCGGGGGAGGTTCCCCGGGGTTTCGACCGGTCAGATGGCGTGAATAGTTTTCGATCCCCGGGCAGTATCCCAGTTCCTGCAGCATTTCCATGTCCAGGAGCGTCCGTTCTTCCAGCCGCTGGGCTTCCACTAGCCGACCCTCCGAATAGAGTTCGTCCAGCCGCCGGACCAGTTCCTCCTTGGCGGCCTTGACGGCCCGCTCCAGCGTCTGCCGGTCGGTGACGTAGTGGCTGCCCGGGTAAACGGCGACGGCGTCGAGGCTGCGATAGGTTCGCCCGGTCAGCGGATCGAATTCCTTGATGGCGTCCACCTCGTCCCCAAAGAACTCGATGCGCACCGCCCGGTCCTCTTCGTGCGACGGAAAGACCTCCACCACGTCGCCCCGCACCCGAAAGGTTCCACGGTGGAAGTCCACGTCGTTTCGTTCGTACTGGATTTCCACCAGCTTTCTCAAGACCGCGTCCCGGGATACCTCCATGCCGGTTCGGAGCTGCAGGAGCATGTTCTGGTAAGTCTCGGGCGATCCCAGGCCGTAGATGCACGAGACGCTCGCCACGATCAGGACATCGCGGCGCTCCAGGAGCGAGCGCGTGGCTGAGTGACGCATCTTGTCAATGGTTTCGTTGATGGAGGCGTCTTTTGCGATGTAGGTGTCGGTCTGGGGGAGATACGCTTCCGGCTGGTAGTAGTCGTAATAGGACACGAAGTATTCCACGGCGTTGTGGGGAAAGAGCGCCTTGAATTCACCGTAGAGCTGGGCGGCCAGCGTCTTGTTGGGCGCGATCACCAGCGTGGGCCGCTGGATCCGCTGCACCACGTGGGCCATAGTGAAGGTCTTGCCGGAACCGGTGACCCCCAGGAGGGTCTGTTCGCGGACGCCGTCCCGGATGCCCTCGGCCAGGGCGTCCACGGCGCGCGGCTGGTCTCCGGTGAGTTGCCATTTGGCGATGAGTTGAAACCGGTTGTCCGTTCTGTCCATGCGCTCGAATCTTCAAGGGTTCGGGGTGGCGCCGTCCAAAATCCATCCTATATTTACCAGAAAGGCGCGAGGCCGCAAAGGACGTCGGGTGGGAAGCAGAGAGGTTGCGCCCCCGGCGGCGAAGGGGTCCGTAGGGATTCGATAAACCTTTCCGGCCGAGAACCAGAAAAGGAGACGCCATGAAGCTCAAAGGCAAGAAGGCATTGATTCTCGTCGAAGACCTGTACCAGGAAATGGAACTCTGGTACCCCCTCTATCGGCTCAAAGAGGAGGGGGCGGAGGTGTTCACCGTTGCACCGGAAAAAGGCCGAATCTACAAGAGCAAGTTGGGATATCCAGTGACCAGCGACATGTCCGCAGACGAAGTCCGGGTGGCCGACTTCGACGCCGTGATCGTTCCGGGTGGCTACGCCCCCGACCTCATGCGCCGACACCCCGCCATGGTCCGGATCGTCTCCGATGCGCTGGAAGCCGGAAAGGTACTGGCGGCCATCTGTCACGGCGGATGGATGCTGGCCTCAGCCGGCGTCCTCCGGGGAAAGACCGTCACCGGGTTCTTCTCCATCCGGGACGACCTCGTACATGCCGGTGCAACGTACGTGGACCGGGAAGTCGTGGTCGACGGTAACCTGGTCACATCGCGTAAGCCCGACGATCTTCCGGCTTTTATGGCGGCGGTCATCGACGCCATGAGCCGCTGAAGAACGCCGCACTGGGAACCGGACCTCAAACCGGGTCGATTTCCCGGCGGGGCGATATGTTCGATTGGGCACAAAGTCACTTGAAAGATGGGCGCCGCCGGCTTAGGCTTCATACCCAAGCGCGGCCCGAGAGGCCGAACGAAGTGTATCGGAGTGCACCCGAGCCCCCGGTACCGTGGAGGATGCCATGCTTCCTGCTGTAACCCCTCATGTCGCTCAGCGGCAGGCCATCAATGAAGCCGTGCGAGCCGAAATCAATCTGTGTTACACGTGTGGTTCCTGTGTGGCCGAGTGCCCCGTGAACCGCGCCACCAACCGCCTGCAGCCGCGCACACTGGTGTGGATGGCCAACCTGGGCCTGCTGGACGAACTGGTCCGCCTTCCGGACATCTGGTTCTGCATCCTCTGCAATCGCTGCAGCCATGTCTGCCCCATGACCGTAAAACCGTCGCAGCTCATTCGCTATCTGCGTTGGGAAGCCGTCCGTGGAGGGAGTGTGGCGTCGGCATTTCCAGCACAATGGAAAGCTCTCTACCGGAGCTTCCAGGATGCCCGCTATGCGGCCGCGGCTTTGTGCGGCGAGGGGAAAGGCTTGCCGGCGGATTCCGGAGAGCTTTTCGAAACCCGGGGGCCGGCGGGGAACACCGCGCCCCTGGAGGTTCCCCGCAGTAGGGGCGGCGCGGCCAGGCGGTCCCTGGCCCGCGCGGTTTCGGAATACCGGGGTTATCCCACCCATGTTTCTTCCTGCTTTGCGTGCGGTGAATGCAGCAACGCCTGCCCTGTGGCGCTGAACCGGGCGGCCTTCGATCCCCTGGCCATCATCCGTTCCACCCTCGTGGGGGCCGAAGACGAGCTCTTGCGTTCTCCGTCCATCTGGCTCTGCATCGCCTGCGAAAGCTGTTCGCGCACCTGCGGCATGGGGGTCAAGGGGCACTTCGTGATGCGGCGTTTGCAGGAATTGAGCGTTTCGGAAGGAGCGGTGGACGAGGAATTCCCTCTCCGCTGGCAGGCCTGCCAGAGCGCGCTCTATGAAACTTTCGTGGAAAGAGTGGTTTCTCTTCTGGCCGGCCTCTGACCTCGGAGTCGGACGGCTTCGAGGGTCGGAAACGCTGAGGAAGATTCCGGCGTGAGAGGCCGGAGCCGCTTTTCGGGCTCCAGGGCGCCGGGTATTTCATCTTTGAGGGCTGGTTTGCGAAAGGAGGCGGGGCCATGGGAAAAAAGAGCAACAGGCTGACCAGGGCGGCCACTGGCTGCCAATGTTGCGTGACGGAACTCCCGGAGGGCGGCGCCGGCGCCCGATACGGCTGCGAGGAACGGCGAACGGTTTTTACGGAGCGTGAACAGAAGGTGTTGCAGCGTATTCGCCAAGTCCAGGAGCGTGCCGCGGCCGTCAAGCGGGAACTGGACGGGCTGCCGGAGGATGCCGCCGGGCGGCGGTCGCCCGCCGGCGAACTGGATCGCCTGCGCGCCGAGCGGCAGCAGCTGGAGCAGGAGCGCTTGGCGGCCGCCCATGAGAGAATGCAATGGCTGGGGCACGCCTGACGCCCCTCTGAGATGGTGGATTTTCCCTCAGGCCGGGCCTGAGGCACTCTTGTTTTTGGAACCCGGAGGATGGCTCCGGGTTTTCTTTTTAGAGGCTGTTTGAAAATACCCTTCACCCTTACGGGGATTGAGTGTCCGTTTTTTCCCGTGGGGGGGGGCTTCGCGAGCGGCACCTAGGGAGCCGGCTTGCCGGCGATGCGCATCGCTGTAGGGGCGGGGCATTCCCCTCGTTCCCAAGCTCTGGCTTGGGAACGGCCCCATGGGAATCGAAGCTGGAGCTTCTGCACAGCTGTGTTCCCAAGCTGGAGCTTGGGAACAAGAAAATTGAGGCAAACGCTTTTGCAATCCGCAATCCACATAAAGCCCGCTCCTACAGGAACAAGGAACGTCGGGGCCCGACTTTCATGAGCTTGTTTTTGGACAAGCCCTTATGGAGAGAGAGTAGCGAATTCCGGGAGATCCGCAGCGAGATGAGGGCGACGGGTCAATGTCTGATTTTTTCTGATGGGCTTGCCGATATGATTTGCAAATGTTCTTGTAATCAAGAAAGGCACAGGTTATATAGAGAAATATTTCGGATACGGACAATCGTTTAATGGAAGGGTGGAGGAGACCGTTATGAGCAAAAAGCTTTTTGAGTTGTGTGCCGAACTCGTTATGGCCCAGGCTTCTGGAAGATCAATGACAACGGAGGAAATGGAAGAGGCGTTGCTGAAAACATTCAGCACTCTCCAAAAGATTCAGAAGGCCGAGGATATGGGTGTTCCTGCGAGCATTCAGATCCCGGAAGTCCGCGAAGAAAGGCCCGCGGCGGAAGCGGTTCCGAAGGCCGCCATGGATCCCAAGAGTTCCATCCAGGAGGACCGGGTGATTTGCCTGGAATGCGGCTCGCAATTTCGGCAGCTCACCGCCAATCACCTGAAGAGCCATGGGCTGACGCCGCGCGAATATAAGAAGAAATGGGGTTTCCGCCTCAAGGATTCGCTCGCGGCCAAGTCGCTGACCCGTGCGAGGAGCGAAGCCGCCAAGGAACGCGGGATTCCGGACAAGCTGCGGGAATTTCTCGAAAGCCGGAAGCACGGGCACTGATCCGGGGGTGCGCGGCGCCTCCCACGGGTGGGCCCGAAGCCGACCGGAAAAGACCGAAACCCTCGTTCAGGACGGCGGTCCGCCGTCGGCGAGGACGGTGTCGTCGTGGTCGTACGGGGGACTGCAGCAGCACAGGATCCGCAGCGGGACGGCGCGCAGATTCACCAGGCTGTGGACGGTCCCGGGAGGAATGTACACGGAATCCCCCTTTTCGATGACGATGGCGGTTTCCGCCAGGGCGAGCCGCCCCTCCCCTTCCAGGACATGATAGATTTCCTCGCTTTTCAGGTGGCGGTGCGGGTGTGTGGCACCATGGGGAGGAACCACGGCTTCAGCGAGGCTTTGCCGTTGATTCCCGTGAACCTTCGGATGTATCAGCTCCCGAACCTGGGAACCGTCCTTCGTGATAAAGGGCGGGACTTCCGTTTGGCGGGTTCGAACGATGTTCATGGGCTGCCTCCTTTGCTTCGACTCTGTCTCGGATGCGGCGGCTGGTGTTTCGCGGAGTGTGCAGCAACACGGCCGCGGTCATCATGCCTCAGCCGGCGGTTCCGCGGACAGGCCTTTTGAAACGGCTGGGGGGTCATGAAGGGAAAAGACGAATCGGTTTCGGAGTTCGAGGAACGGCTGGCGGGGATCATTCAAGCCCTCAAAAAGAAGTATCCCGACGCGTCCCTCGAACTCCGTTTTCAAAACGGGTTCCAGCTGCTCGTGGCGGTGATCCTGTCGGCTCAGTGCACGGACGAGCGGGTGAACCAGGTTACCGATACGTTGTTTCGCAAATATCCCACTCCGGAACGTTTCCTCGAGGTGCCCGTGGAGGAACTGGAAAAGGACATCCGGCCCACGGGGTTCTACCGGAACAAGGCCAAAGCGCTCCGTTCCTGTTGCCGGGTTCTGGTGGACCGTTACGGCGGGGAGGTCCCCAGAGACATCGAGGAACTGGTGAAGCTTCCGGGTGTCGGCCGAAAGACGGCGGCCATGGTCCTGGGCAACGCCTTCGGGGTGCAGCAGGGCATCGCCGTGGACACGCACGTGAAGCGCGTCTGCCAACGGCTGGAACTGAGCCGGGCTCAGACGCCGGAAAAGATGGAACGGGAACTCATGGCGAAGATTCCCAGGGACGACTGGACGTGGTTCAGCAACGCGATGATCCTTCACGGGAGATACACCTGCACGGCAAGGAAACCTCAGTGCGGCCGATGCGTCATGGAGCCGCTGTGCCCGTTCCCGGAAAAGAACATCTGAAATCCGGGGGCGGCATGCAGGGCGTGACGCCGGCCACGTTGTGTGATCCCCATAGGGGCACGGCATGCGTGCCCCTACAATCTTGACAACAAATGAAAAGCTTCACTAGAATACGGCCGTCGTGGGCGAAGAGGCGGAACCGACTCTATGGATCGTAGCGAGGGCGAGGGAATGAAAAGCGCAAAGGTTGTGGCTGCCGCCGTTTTGACGCTGGGCTGGATCTTCGGACTGTTGCTGGGTGCAGGCGATGCGCCGGCGCAAGATCCGTCCTTCCTCATCGAATCAGACCTCTACAGAGAACACTCACAGCCTCTGGTGGAATTCAACCATGACGCCCACATGTACGACTACGGCTACGATTGCCAGGAGTGCCACCATGTCTTCCGGGGTGGGGAAAACGTCTGGACCGATGGGGACCCCACCGATTGCGAAGAATGCCACAACGAACCAACGGTCAGGAACGAAAAACGCCTGCCGCTTCCCAAGCAGCAGTTGAACCTGAAGCTGGCCTACCACAAAAACTGCATCGGCTGCCACCGAACGTACAACCATGAAAACCACGTGATGGCGGCGCCCGTCAAATGCCAGGAGTGCCACACCCAGCCCCGCTGACGGCGCTCTCGTGAGAGGCGGCTTTCATTCGAAGCGCCTCCCGTGCACAGGCGGCGGCATGCCGCCCGAGCGGCCTCCTTGGCGCTGAATCATGAGTTCTTCCCGGTCGGGGAAGAGCTTCCGCAATGCGTAGTCGGCCGCCGCCACCAGCAGCACGATCAGCACCAGGGCGATCATCATTCTTTTGAAATGGACGTTGAAGCTGACGCGCTCCTTGGCCTTTTCCAGCCACTCATAGCGCCGGGTGAACCGGATCAGAAGCAGCAGGACCAGGACGGGAACGACGAAGCGCAAGACGATGAGCTTTGTCACCGAGCCTCCTTCCATGCGTCGAGTGCGGCGAAAGGCCTGCCGCCGGTCACGTTTCGGCTCAAGGGAGCCTGGGTGGAAACGCTGGAGTGTCCCGGCGTTTCGAGAACATCAATCTTACAGGTTGAAAGGTACGGGTCAAGCACGCTCCGGGGGCTTGAAGCCTGCGGGAGTGGCGGCAGGTGAGGGGGGGTTGGTGGACTTCAGGCGGGAAAAATCGCCATGGGGTCCTGGACGAGGGGGTCTGGGATAAGAGTTGATTCGTCGCGGCGGCCCCGTCGCGATTTCAGACCCCGATGAAGTTTCTCGTGGCTTCCATGGCTTCGAGGATTTCCACCATGAAACGATCGATCATCGCCTGGGTGATCTTCAATCGGGCGAACACCTCGTCGTGGCCGGGCTGGAGGAAATCCATCGCCGAAGTGCCGATCCCCACCGACGAAACGATCCGGTTGGCGGCATAGACAATGGCGGCGATGTCCTGGTGGATGGAAGCGTCGAAGGGCGAGTGATGATATCGGATGCCCACCTCGACTTCTTTCGGAAAGCGCCACCTGCGGGCCATGAGTGATCCCAGCACCTGGTGGTTGACCCCGATGATTTCTTCCTCGGCCTCCAGGAAGGGAATCCCTTTCTCTTTGATGAGCATGTAGATGGAATCCATGTAATCGGCCACCTGCTGGTTCAGCACCACCTTGCCTACGTCGTGCAGCAGGCCTGCCGTGTAGATGGTGAGCGCCCTTCTGCGTCCGAGGGTTTCGGCGATGCTCTGCGAAAGGATCGCGACGGCTACCGAATGTTCCCAGAGTTCGCCTTCGTGAAGGTCGTACGCTTCGGCTTTGCCCCTCAGAAAATGGGCCACCGATGACATGAGGATGATTTCGATGAGCTGTCGCTGTCCCAGGACGATAATGGCGTCTTTGAGGGAACGGATCTTGTACCGGCGGGCATAATAGGGGGACCGGCTGATGGTCAGGACCCTCGCCGTGATCGCCTGGTCATACTTGATGACGGATTCGATTTCTTCAACAGGTGCAAAGCTTCGGAGCAGCGGAATGACCTTGGACACCACCTTGGGAAAAGGTGGAAGATTGTCCACGGCCTGGATGATCGAATCCAGGGCCGGTCTCCTCTTGCGGACGTTGGTCATGGACCTTCTCCGTCAGCAGTCGCCCGGCGCCTGCCGCTCCGATGGCGGTGCCCCGCCCTTCAAAGCGGCGGCAGCAGATTCAGATCACGTGCGAAACTTATTTCTTCAAGGTTTTCGATTGCCTCAATGAGGCGGTGGACGGGTTCCGGATTATCGGCCATGGCGGCGGCCTTTTTTAGAAGCTGGACCGCGGCCTGCAGGTAGATTCCCACCTTTGTCCGCCGCACTTCGTTTTCGGCGCCGATCCAGATGGTGTACGAGTCTTCGTCGTATTCGATGGTGAAGCTTCCGACGCCCTGGGCGTAGCGACCGAGTCCTCGAAGGGTTTTGACCACCCGGTTGTGCGTCTTCGCCACCGTGATGCCCTCCAGGTCGATGTGGAGCTTTCCTGAACTTTCGTCGTACTCCACGGTCTGGTGGGCATCCTCATCCGCCAGCGCCTTGGCTTCTTCGCGCAGTAGATCGACGAACCGCTGGATTTCGGCGGCCTTGGAGGGGTCGAGCAAGACCGAACCGTAGTAGGAAACAAATACGTCCATGGGTTCCCTCATGTTTCCACTTCATTTCGGCAGTTGCTCAGCAAACCATTAACACATTCAAACCGGCGCGTGTCGATCTCATGGCGGAGCCTGCCCGGCGCTTTCTGCCAGGTTTCCGTTTCCTTCCATCCGGTGGGGCGGCCGCCCGCCTTCCGGGGAATCATCAGCGCTTTCTTTCCAAAGGATCCAGCTTGCGATCCCAGATCATGCGTTCCAGTTCCTTGGAGACGGCTTCGGCAAGCCGGCGGAGGAACGCTTCCGCTTCCGGGGCGGGCTTCCGGTCTTGCACCACATAGACCTGGTCCAGCCACGGGTCGAGCCGGCCGATGAGTGCTTCCACTTCCTTCTTGAGGATCTGTTCCGTGAAGTAATCCATGGTTCGCCTCACCAGTCGCAAAGCTTAGAAGGCGCCGCGGTAGAACGCGAGCCGCCTGGCGTAGGGGCGGAAGGTCTGGAGCAGCCGCGACGTTTCTGATTCCGTAGGCGGCGGGAAGTTCTTTGCGGATGCGGCCAGAGTCCGGACGTGAGCGGGCGTGGAACAGCCCACGACGGCCGCCGTCACCGGCTGCGACAAAGCGAAACGGATCAGCGTCTCCGGGGTGACTCCCGCCGACTCCGAAAGGTATTCGCCGGCGCCGAGAACCTTCATGCCGATCACGGCCAGGTTCCGGCGGCGGGCGGCTTCGAGGGTCTCATCCAGAAACCCGCCGATGACGGCTTCCACCGGATTGACAGGCATCATCACCGCATCCAGCGGCCAGTTTTCCACCGCGTAAGTGAGCACCCGGGGGTCGTGATGGCCTGTGACGCCGATGGCTCCCACTCGGCCCGACGCCTTCGCCTTCAGGAAGGCTTCGAGCGCCCCGCCCGACCCTTCGATGGTCCGGCATTCGTCCATCGTGCGGACATCATGGATCTGCCATAGGTCGAGCCGTTCGGTGTGCATGTTTTTCAGCGTGGTTTCCAGGTCCTGGAAGGCCTCGGCGCGGGTCCTCATGGCGGACTTCCCCGCCTGAAAGGCCATCGCACGCCGTTCCGGGTGGTGTTCCCAGAACAGACCGTAATAGGATTCACTCCCGGCGTAGGCGCGGGCGCAGTCGAAATAGCGGATTCCCTGGTTCCAGGCTTCTTCGATGACGGCAAGCGCTTCCCCGTCGTGCCCGTGGGTCCTGAGGATTCCTTCACCGCCCAGACCCACGCGGAGGGCGGGCGTGGTGGGATCGGCTGGATCTTTCGGATCGGTAAAATTTAGTGCCAACGGATCACCTCGCGCCGTGAAAGTCCGCTACCATGACGGCCGCCAAAGAAATCCGGCCTTCGATGTTCTGTGACTCTATCGGTCCGGCGGTTCCCGTGTCAACGCTTGCGATGTTCATGACAAAGAAAAAGCCAGACGGCGGGGCTGTACCGTCTGGCTTTTCGGAGGAGGAAAGAGTTTCTTTCTTGCCCGTATGGAGTAAGCAACCCACGTGCCAACCTGAGACCACATTACGAGAATACAGAAGAAAGCTTGTGATGCCAACCTGTTGGACGATGTGGCGCCGCTCGCCTTCCCGGCCGATACCGCCCGCCCAGCCGGGAAATACCGACATCACGACTCAATTCCCGACACAATCACGCCAAATCCCGCCACGCGGCGGGTTTCGGCGGAGCGGCCCCACGCCCGGATTCGATCGTTGGCCGCCTCCGGCTGATGAACCTCGCCGCTCCGTGAGGCCTTTGCCGAACCGCTTTTTACCCCATTTCAGCGAAAACCGTACGGTTCAACGCCCCGTGCGCTCCGTCCCGCCGGGCGGCGGCATTTCCCTTGTTCCCAAGCTTCAGCTTCCCCCTTTCCCTTGTTCCCAAGCTTCAGCTGCCCCCTTTCCCTTGTTCCCAAGCTCCAGCTTGGGAACACAACTGTGCAGAAGCTCCAGCTTCGGTTCCCATGAGGCCGCGATCCATGCGAACCCGCTACAAAATCCATGACAAAGAACCCAGACGCCGCCTACTTCGTTACATCAACTATCGTAGCGTGGATCCCCCGGTCTTCACCCAGAAAGACCACTTCGAGATCCTGGCTGGCTCCCTAGAAAGACAGCGCGTTTCAGCTGTAGCAGGAGGGAAGCTGGAGCTTCCCGGGTAGGCCGTTCCCAAGCCAGAGCTTGGGAACGAGCGGATCGTCTTCTGCTGCTCACTCAAATATTGAGCAAAATCCGTGCGATGGCGTCGCGTGGTTTTTGGCGTTCGAGGCCGGCGGGGGGGGGTCGTTGTGGGTGGATCCGGGCGCGGATGGATTCGCGGGCTCGGGCGGCGCGTTCGGATGTGTGGACCAAGGCGACCCGATGCATGGAGGTTCCTTTCGCAGGTCACGGAAAGGGGATGAAAAATCCTCCGGCCCCATTGACCCGGCATGCAGTTTGCTGTATGACGCGGTCCGCTGGTCGGTTCACGCGGAGCGCGGTTCCCGTTCACAAGCGTGTCCAACGGACAGGGAATCCCATGGCGGTCTCCGCGGGGCCGTATCCGGCAGACTTTTCGTATCACAAAGGATTCACCCGTGGACAAGCAACACAAAAGAGAAGTGGACCGGCGGCGCAACTTCGGGATCATCAGCCATCCCGACGCCGGAAAAACGACGCTCACCGAAAAACTCCTGCTCTT
This sequence comes from Desulfoglaeba alkanexedens ALDC, assembly GCF_005377625.1. Classification (GTDB taxonomy): domain Bacteria; phylum Desulfobacterota; class Syntrophobacteria; order Syntrophobacterales; family DSM-9756; genus Desulfoglaeba; species Desulfoglaeba alkanexedens. The sequence goes on from NZ_CP040098.1 coordinate 2,549,673, forward strand.
CGGCGGGGCGATTCAGCTGGCCGGAGCCGTGAAGGCCCGGAAGGCCGCCCGGCACGCGACCAGCGACTGGATGAGCATTGAGCGCGAACGTGGGATTTCGGTCACCACGTCGGTCATGAAGTTCAACTACCGGAATTACGAAATCAACCTACTCGACACCCCCGGCCACCAGGACTTTTCCGAGGACACCTACCGGGTGCTCACCGCCGTCGACAGTGCGGTGATGGTGGTGGACAGTGCCAAGGGCGTGGAAACGCAGACGGAAAAACTGATGGAAGTGTGCCGCATGCGGAACACCCCCATCATGACCTTCGTCAACAAGATGGACCGGGAGGGACTTCCTCCCCTCGAAATTCTTTCCCAGATCGAGGACAAGCTCCAGATCGAATGCGTTCCCCTTTCCTGGCCCATCGGCGCCGGAAAAGGGTTCCGAGGCGTCTACAACCGATACCGCGGGGAACTCTTTCTCTTCACCCCCGGCGAAGAGACCCGGCCGCGGGAAGGCGTCCTGGTCCGCGACCTGGGAGATCCCCTCCTGGAAGAACGGATCGGTAAGCGGGCCGCGGGCCGGCTGCGCGAAGACGTGGAGCTGCTCGAAGGCGCCTCGGAACCTTTCGAGCTCGAGCATTACCTCAACGGCAGCCAGACGCCTGTTTTTTTCGGGAGCGCTGTGAACAACTTCGGCGTTCGGGAACTTCTGGACGCTTTCGTCGAAATGGCCCCGCCGCCGCGGGCGCGGATGACCGAAACCCGACTCGTCTCTCCCTACGAAGAAGCGTTTTCGGGATTCGTTTTCAAGATTCAGGCGAACATGGACCCGGCGCACCGGGACCGGATCGCGTTCTTAAGGATCTGTTCCGGAAGGTTTCACCGCGGGATGAAGGTGATCCATCATCGGACGGGAAAGGAAGTGACGTTCGCCAATGCGACGATCTTTCTCGCCCAAGACCGGGCCAACGTGGAAGAAGCCTATCCCGGCGACGTGATCGGCATCCATAACCACGGTACCATAAAAATCGGCGATACCTTTACGGAAAAGGAACCCCTAAAGTTTACGGGAATTCCGAACTTCGCCCCCGAGCACTTCCGGCGCGTCCGGCTCAAGAACCCGCTCAAAGCCAAGCAGCTCCAGAAAGGCCTCACGCAGCTCGCCGAAGAAGGCGCGGTCCAGGTGTTTCGGCCGGTGCTGGACAGCACCTACATCCTGGGAGCGGTCGGCGTACTGCAGTTCGACGTCACCATGGCGCGGCTCAAGGCGGAATACGGTGTGGACGCGGTCTACGAACCCGTCGCATACCACATGGCCCGCTGGGTCACGTCAAAGAACCCCGAACGACTCAAGGCCTTCGAAAAGGAGATGGCGGCCAACCTGGCTTTCGACGCCGAGGGCCACCTGGCCTACCTGGCGCCCAGCGAATGGCGGTTGGAATTTGTGAGCGACAAGTGGCCGGAGATCGAGTTCCACAAGGTCAGCGAACACGGGTGACAAGCCGCCGAAGCCGATCTGCAGCCCTCCGACTTGATTTGAGATCATCAAGCTGAAACCCTGCGGGCGGTTTCCATTCCCTTGGGGGGTTCGTGGCGGTGAGCGGCGGCGCGGCGTTCGAAGGGGAAAAGGCGCGAGAGCGCTCCGCGGAGCATGGCGGTCGTCAACTCGGGTTTCCGTCCGTGCCTGCGGAGGCGTCTTCCCAAGCCATGCACCGGTGGAACACCTCGCCGAAAGCTTGGGCCACCGTTTTCGCGGCCTGCTGGAGCGAAGGGGCGTACCCTGTCAGGCGTCCAATGCTGGTCACGCCCTTTTCGGGAATGCCGCAGGGGACGATGTGGTCAAAAAAACGAAGGTCCGTGGAGAGGTTGAGTGCGAATCCGTGCTGCGTGATGTGCCGCGTGGTCACCTTGACGCCGATGGCGGCGATCTTTTCGTTTCCGACCCAGACCCCCGTGTGACGGCGGATGGTTTGAGCCTGGACCCCCCAGTGTTTCAGGGCGACGATCAGGACTTCCTCCAGTTCTCGAAGATAGCGTAGCACACCCCCTCGGCGGCCTTCCAGACTGATGACGGGGTAGCCCACCAGTTGGCCGGGGCCGTGGAAGGTCACATCGCCTCCGCGATCCACGCGGCGCACCACCGCGCCCAGTCGGGCGAGTTCCGACGGGGGGGTGCGGAAGTTGTCTTCGCGACCGCCGAGCCCCAGCGTGTACGTGGGGGGGTGTTCGACGAAAAGGAGTGTGTCCGGGACTTGCAGGCAGGCCCGCCGTTCCGCCAAGGATTTTTGAAACTCCCAGGCGGTGTCGTAGTCCATCCGCCCGAGCAGGCGCACGGTGCAGGTCGGCCCGGCATTCGGCTGCGTGCTGTCCGCTTTCATCGAAGGGCCGCTCCAAGGAGAAAACAGGCCACCGAACACCAGGAACGCGTTCGTGGCCTCAATCACTTGTTGCAAGGCACGTACATGTGCGTCGCGCTTCCCAAAAACCCCCATGACCCCGCGGGGTCACAACGAAGCATGAAAATATTGTGAATTGTGGGTTCGACCACGAATATAAAAAGTTTGGTAGCGTAAAAAAACAATAGAGTTAATATCTGATGCCAAATTCTATTTCCCCTCCCTTTGTGGGAGGGGATTAAGGGGAGGGGAATGTAACTGATTGACATGCATTAATTTTATCACCCTCACCCCAACCCTCTCCCATCAAGGGAGAGGGGGACTTTTTGACCTTCGTTATCCTTTTTGTTTAAGGTCTCCACTTTAGAACGCTACCAAAAGTTTATGATAGCTGGCATGCTCAACATACCGGAATCACTTTAATAACTGGTTATTTTCATATAAACGTTCCCGCAGCTTTCCCTTAGGAAGGGGCGGGAACAACGTGATCCGCCCTGGATATTCCATATAACAGTCGGGCCGCCGAAGCGGGATCGGAGCGCCATCGAACCGCGGCGTACGGGACAGAATAATGTTCTATAGAAATTCGGCAACTGGAAAATACCCTTCACCCTTCGGGGGATTGGGTATCCGTTTTTTTTCGCGTAGGGGCGGTTTAGGAGCCGGCGATCCTAATCGCGGCCAAGGCCGCTCCTAGTGCGCCCATTGTGGGAGCGGCGCCCCCTTGCGCCGCGATGAACCAACCCGGATGCCCCACTATACCCATCGGTCCGAGGGCGGGCCCAGTACCACCGACCTGTGGGAGCGGCGCCCCCTCGCCGCGATGAACCAACGTGATGGGGCTTGACACGCGCCTTGATGCCGGGGATTCTTGGCTGAAACGTTCCGCCGAGATCGGAACGGCCGGATACCCACGGCCTTTTGCGTTTAACCCGTCGCCGCAGGAGGAATCGCCGTTTTGGTCAGGCTCGTATCTGCATTCCGTTTCCCGCGTCGGTTCGCCCTGCCCGCAGGGTTTACGGCGGCCGCGCTGGCCGTTCTTTTCGCCTTTGCCGGATGCTTCGTCCGGGAAACTGTTTTCCGGAACACGCGCCCGCTCATGGGAACGCTGGTGGAAATCGCCGTGGTCCAGCGCGATGAGGCGCGAGCCTACGCCGCCCTTCGCGACGCCTTTTCCGAAATGGAACGGATCGAAGGGGTGATGAGCGCTCACAGGGAAGACAGCGAGCTTTCGCGGCTGAACCGCGAAGGCTACCCGGGGCCGGTGGCGGTGAGCCCGGAGCTGTTCGAAATCGTTCAGAAGGGGATCGAATGGTCCCGGAATACGCAGGGCGCCTTCGACATTTCGGTTGGGCCGCTCCTCAAGCTCTGGCCGCTCTACCGGGCCGAAAAGATCCTTCCGACCGATGACGCCGTCGCGGAAGCGCTCCAAGCGGTGGGGTGGCAAAAGGTGCTTCTGGATTCGGGCGGGCAAACCATCGGCTTTCGGGTACCGGGCATGGCGCTCGATCTCGGCGGGATCGCCAAGGGCTATGCCATCGACCGGGCCGTCCAGGAACTGAGGGAAGCGGGAATTCGGAGTGCCCTGGTGAATGCCGGCGGCGATCTCTATGCCATGGGGCGGAAGCCGGACGGGTCGGCGTGGCGGGTCGGCGTGCAGCACCCGCGCCGCAAAGGAGAACTCATCGCCGTCTTGGAAGCGCAGGACGTGGCGGTTGTGACGTCCGGCGACTACGAACGGTATTTCCTGAAAGACGGGCGCCGCTACAGCCACATCGTGGATCCCCGGACGGGTTTCACCGCCCGGGGGACCGCCTCGGTCACCGTGGTCGGCCCCAATGCCACCGACGCCGACGCCCTGGCGACCGGTGTCCTGGTGCTCGGCCCGGAAGAAGGCCTCCGTCTGGTGGAGACCCTGCCCGGCTTCGAAGTCGCGATCCTTTCCGAAGCTGCAGAAGGAAGCGGACTCAAGTTCACCGCCTCCAGCGGATTCCGCCGCTACTTCCGCGTCGACGAAGCCTTCGATGACCGGGTTCCGTGATTGGGGACCCGGGTCCTCAAGAGCGGCAGCGCGCTTGGGTGCACGGCGTTCAACGGGCGCCGCTCCTGCAACGACTCATGCCCTGTAGGGGCGCAGCGGCGCTGCGCCCCGGCTTGCCGGCGATCCGGGTCAACGGGGCGTTGCCGGTTTTCCCCTCGTTCCCAAGCTCTGGCTTGGGAACGGCCTCACCGAAGCTGGAGCTTCTGCACAGTTGTGTTCCCAAGCTGGAGCTTGGGAACAAGAAGCAAAGATCTGCACCCTACCGGAATGCCCCTTTCCTGAATAGTCTCCAGAAGGTGACACATACCGCCAATGCGGGCAAACGACGCAAGGATGGGCCGGGTTCAATGCGGACGCCCGAGTGCCGCTCGATTTTCCAAAGGACGTAATCCAGACCGTTGTCAAAGGTAAGGGGAGCCTTGAGGAGTCTCAGGGCGGAGAGCACCTTGCCCTGTACCTTGCGCAGGTGCCAGCCAAGACGGTTGAGATATTTTTCCCTCCAGGGAATCAGGGTACGATAAGTGCCGGGGGCCCGGCCGGCAACGGGTTCGACGGGAAGCTCCCAGGCTTTCAGAGCCTCAACCGTAGCTGCTTCATAATAGTCCGGAGCGGCGTCATAGAGGCCAACCGCGGTGCCCGGTTTTTCCGACCGGAGCTCACAGCGATAGCTCAGGCTCAGCCCGATACCCCAAAGTTCGCGGGACGTGAAGATTTGCGGAACCTGGGGCAGGGCGCGACGCACAAAGGTATAAAGAGCACGAGCCAAGGAATCCTGAACCTGCCCGAAGGCTTCCGCGTCGCGGGCGTAAACCAGGGCGGAAGGCTGGGCAAAGCGCCCCCAGATATAGGAATGAAACCACGTGGCGGTTCCTTTGGCAAAATCGTCGAGGGTCAGAACGGCGTACTTGGCCCGCAGGGTTCGTTCCCCATAGGGAAGCTCCAGGTAAAAGACGTTCGGCGGCAGCAGGCGATTCATCCATGCCTGCAATCGCGAATGTAACGCCACCTTATAATCGTCGACCAGCAGGTAAAGATCGGCCATCCCTTGATCCACGCGGCCGCTGCGCAGGCAGGACCCATAGAAAAGCACGGCGGCCACCCCGTCGTGCCGTCGCCTGGCGGCATCGGACAACGCGGTGATCTCCGGCGGCAGCGCGCGCGTGTTCCAATGCTGGATGATTTTTTTTACGTTTGCGTCGCTCTTCATGGGGATCCTTGGCCTCGCCGGCTCAGATTCTCAGAAACCGGGCCGGCCTCTTACTTCAGCTCCGGGGGGAGCGTGACCATGCCGATGGTCACGGCACCGGGCATGGTCCATGGAGCCTGGCTGTCCGTGGATTTCCCCGTTTACAGGCGGTTGTTCGAAAAGCATCGTTGGGCAAGAGTCGGATTTTTTTCGTCGGGGTCGATCTCAAGAAACCAGGACCTCAGGGGGCCCTTGACGATCCGGAAGGCAAAACCGGTTGCCAGCCGCACCACCAGGAACATGCTGGAAATGACCGTCCACAAGGCAACCGCCACCAGCCCCAGGTCCGGCCGTCCGGCAATGAGCCCCAGGGTGAGAAGGATCAGGTTGGGATTGCGCCGCCCCGTTATCAGGCGGAAATAGGAATCGATGGGCCGCCAGCAGAAAATCCCCGAAGGCTCCAGGCATTTCTTGAAGATACCTTCAACCATGCGGCCGGCAATGTAGCCGATGAAGATCATCCAGAAGGTGTCCACCAGGGAAAGAGGCATTCCCGGATCCCAGCTTGTCAGTCCAAGACCCCAGAGAAGGTACCACAAGGGGGGCGAGATCAGATCGATGGCATGGTCGAAAATGTGCCCGAAGCGGCTGGAATTGACGGTGACCCGCGCAAGCTTGCCGTCGACGGTATCGAGGAAGGTCATCGCCCAGGCGGCGGCGAGGCCGAGAGCGAAGTGGCCATGGTAGAAGAGGAAACCGGCGACGATGACCAGAACCAGGCTCAGAGAGGTTACCATATTGGGGGTGATGCCTCTGTCGGCACAGAAGCGGGTCACCGCCTGCGCAGGCCTGGGCCAGAGCCATTTTGTCACCAGATCGGTAACTCCCTTGTACGACCCGGAAAACAGGCGTCGTTCCAGAGTTTCCCTGTTCTTCTCGGTAATGGGCAGGAGATAAGGGGGGTCGATCTTGCGCAACTGCTTCATGTATGTCGGCGCAAGGGTCTGAGGGGTCTCGAATGAAAGGGACGGAGGCAACGCGCTGCCGGGCTTCCCCTCCAGCACATCGCGAACGAGGGGAGCATCGGCCGCCGCCACGTGGGCGGCGACAGGCTTGCTCCCCGCTTCCGTGGCAGTCCGGAGAACGGTTCCGGGTTTCCGGACCAGGTTCCCGATGAGACGCTCATCATAGAGATAATCGCCTCGCAGGAGCAGGACCGAATCTTCACTGGAGACGGATTCGAGGTCGTCAATCATACTGGTGACATTCATCTTTTTCAGGATACGCTCTAGACGCCGGCGGCTGGAAAGGCCCCACAACCGGATGGGGGTCTCCGCAAAGATTAACGCATGTACGGTCATTGTTGTGCTCTCGGAAAAATATTAGTATCTACGGCCACAATCGGAGCCGATATAAAAAAGCAAAATAATATTTTGGTAGTGTTCTAAAGTGGAGACCTTAAGCAAAAAGGATAACGAAAGTCAAAAAATCCCCCTCTCCCCCCTCCCCTTAATCCCCTCCCACAAGGGGAGGGGAAATAGACTTTAGCATCAAATATTAGGTCTATTATTTTCTACGCTACCAATATTTCGATACTTGCAATCACGATCAACCGACTTTGCCAACACTCTAGCAGATTGCCGGGCCGACGGCAAGGAAAACGGCCTGGGGCCGGCCTGGGGGGTCAGGGGAGGTTGATATACAGATGGATTTGGCCGGAACCCGCGGCGAGTTGAAACTGAAAACGGATGTCTGTATCATTGCTCGCGGTATCGCCCTGGAGAATTCCCGCCTGCGGTTGTTCGGTGGCAGTACCACCGTTTGGGGTGGGCGCTGTACGGCCACGCAACTTGACCTCGCGCCGCCTGCTTTTGCTTCCGCGGGGCTGACCACCATAAGCGCTAAGTTGTTTTTGCCCGGTATCGACTGGAAAAATGAACATCGAACATCGAACATCGAACATCGAACATCGAACATCGAATGGTGAATGGGAAAAAAGGAACTTGCTTCTTGTTCCCAAGCTCCAGCTTGGGAACACAACTGTGCAGAAGCTCCAGCTTCGGTGGGGCCGTTCCCAAGCCAGAGCTTGGGAACGAGGGGAAATGCGCCCCGGTTTTTCATTCGATGTTGAGCGTTCAATGTTCGATGTTCGACGTTCATCTTTAAAAACAACCCGATGGCATAAATCCAACCCGTGAGTGATCGGATCATGGAGGATACGATTCACGCCATTCACACCATTCACACCATTCACACCGGAAGATTCAACCATGCGGGGTGTTTGAACACAGATGATCCCGAATGGCTTGCCGGCGCGACGAGGCCCCGTATCGGGGTCATCAGCAATCCATTAAGCGGTGGGAACCGAAAAGGGTTTCAGTCTGTAGAGCGGATCCTTTCCAGCTACCGGCAGGTCTTTCACCGAAAGGCCGTTGATCCCGAACAAGTGACGGCGGCGGTACGAGATTTCGCTTGCCGTGGCGTGGATCTCCTGGTGGTGAACGGGGGCGATGGGACCATTCATGCGGTCTTGACCGCCCTGTTTACTACCAGATGGCCACATCGGTTGCCGGTGTTGGCGCTCCTGCGTGCGGGGACGGCCAGCATGATTGCCAGAGACGTGGGGCTGAGGGGTTCACGGTTACGGGCCTTGTCTCGGCTTCTGGATTGGGCCTCTTCCGGGTGTGGTGCGCCGTCCATTGTAGAACGGCCGGTCTTGCGCTTAGAAGGGGCGGTCGGCGCTCAGCCCATATACGGAATGTTTTTCGGCGCCGGCGGGATTTATCAGGGGATCGAATTTTGCCTGAATCGGATACACCGGGCGGGCGTGCGGGGTGAACTGGCGGCAGGGCTTACCTTGGGCCGGTTCTTATTGGCCGCCGTCGGCGATGACAAGCGAACTATCCCACCGGCCGCCATTCGAATGAGCCTGGACGGCATGGCGATGCGGCCCATAAATGCCCTGGTCATCCTTGCCACCACTCTGGAGCGTCTGTTTCTGGGAATTCGTCCCTACTGGGGCAGCGAATCCGGCCCCTTGCACTTTACCGTAGTTCGCTCCGATGCAGAACATCTCCTTCGGGCGATTCCATCCCTGATCAGGGGTCGAAGGAGTCGGCTGGGAAGCCCTGACCGCGGGTACATAAGCCATAACGTTCGCGAGATTAGGCTTCTCATGCAAAGCGGTTTCACACTTGACGGCCAACTGTACCTGCCCGACCCTCAGCGTGGAGAGCTGTCGCTCAGAAGTGGAGGGCAAATAAAATGCTTCAGATTATGAAAACTCCATGACCGAGCCGTCCTGCTTTATGGATTATTCTTGGGGACGGTTTGCAAAAACACACCAAATCGGTTCATTTCTTCGAGCCGACAACTCCAGACAAGCTTGCCCTCGTGAACGGTGATATCCGGGCAACCATCGCACATGTCCTGCCGTCCGTCCGGTTCGAAGTTTACGGGTTGGATGATCATGAAGCTCTGAAGGTGGGCCGGGCGGAACATGGTCGCCGGCTTGGAGATGATCTCCTTCATTATATTGACCAGGGCCTTCCTCATTTTTCGATCCACAAGCCCGAAAAGCGAGGCAAGTTTCCCCCGCGCCATGCTTTTGGGAGTGGCGTAAGACAAGTAAGTGCCCGTAAAGATATGGTTGAAGGTCTGGATCAACTCCATGAGCTTGGGAGACATGTACCCCATGACCTTCCCATTGAAAACGATTCGGTTGGCCAAAAGCCACTTAAGAGAATCCGGATTAGCGGTCCCGTTCAAGTAGGCCGCTGGTTCATACGCAGGGTCCGCTTTTCGGATCATTTCCACGGCATCTTCCGCCATCAGCGGCTTCGCCCCTCCCCACTCGCTTTCATGGTACATGAGGCTCGGATCGACTTTTTGACCTCGGGCATAGAAATCGAAATCCCCTGTCAGATTGGGAGATCGATAAAGAATAAACACCATGGTATGGACGATATCAGCGTGTTCTTGAGCCCAACGCACCATATTGGGTATTTCCGGAAGTGTCTTCTCCGATATCGTGGCATTGAAGGAACAGGCGATCCCGCCGGCCTTGGCCAGCATACTTGCGTAATGATACCGCAGGTCATTCAGCTCCGTTTCTGTTGTCGCATTTACGTTGGGTCGATCCTGGCTCGTATCGATATGGAAGGTGAAACCGAAGACCCCCGCTTTCTTGAGGTCCTTCAATAGAGATTCCGTGAGTGCAACTCCATTCGTGTTCACAATGGGCTTCCAACCCATTTCCTTGACCATTCTTACCGTTTCGACAATATGAGGGTAGACGAGAGGGTCACCTCCGGCGATACTCATGCAGTCGCTTTTTCTCAATCTTCGGAAGACTTCCAGGTCGGAACGGACTTCCTCCAGAGACCTATGGCCTTTCGGGTCTCTGTAACATCCCTTACATCTCAGATTGCATAGACTGGTCGGCTCCAGCCAGGAAATGCCATTATCCGCGTAATTCCACGGAAGCCTGTAGTACTCAAGATGATTCAGTTTAAAGGCCATATTTTATAACTTTCTTTATTTGTTTTGCAGATGCAGGAGCATAGCGAAGTAACATCTCAATAACCACGGGTAACCCGTCTGGATTCCGGCCTTCACCGGAATAATGGAAGGCTGGCTTGTTTCGTCATTCCGGCCTTCGCCTAAATCCAGAAAGGATGTGGTATCACCCAGGTTTATTGGGTCAATACATAGCAAGAAGTTCCTTATGTGTCAAGGCCAATCCGGCCGGCTTTTTCTCTATTATGGCACCAAATTTAATACAAGGCGACTCTTGATCTATAGCTCAAGTTGGTCTAGTTATAGGCAACAGTTTGGTCACACTTCTTTCCGACGGACTCAACCTTGTTCCCAAGCTCCAGCTTGGGAACACAACTGTGCAGAAGCTCCAGCTTCGATTCCCATGAGGTCGTTCCCAAGCCGGAGCTTGGGAACGAGGGGAAGCCGGCTCCTACAGGGGATCGGCCCGGTTTTCCGCCAAGGGGATCGGCCCGGTGTTCCGTCAAGGGGCCGGCCTGATTTTGCGTTGTCGGCCCGGGTTTTCCGTTATCGGTAGGAGCGGGCTTGCCCGCGACCCGTAAAACCGGCAATGCCGCGTTCATTCTGATCGCCGGCAAGCCGGCTCCTACGGGGCAAGCGTCTCCTAGGAACATAGGGATGTAGGGGCGCAGCGCCGCTGCGCCCCTACGCGAAAAACGGACACCCCATCCCCAGAAGGGTGAAGGGTATTCTCAGACAGCCTCCAAAGCCAGGTCCTTCCGGGAATAAGGGGAAAGAAACGTTTGTTCTTGCCCATATATCGGACCTGCATCTGACTTCTCCGAGCGGGGTACGCCCCACCTTGCTGCTCAACAAACGCCTGCTCGGCTATCTCTCCTGGCAGTGTCGCCGCCGCCACATCCACTTGCCGCACGTTCTTGACGCGCTGCTGCTGGACCTGGCCGAAGCGGCGCCGGACCATGTGGCCGTAACCGGAGACCTGACCAACCTGGGGTTGCCGGACGAGTTCCGTCAGGCAGCCCTGTGGCTCAAGCGCCTTGGCCCGCCGGAAAAGGTTACAGTCGTCCCCGGCAACCACGACGCCTACGTCGCCACGTCATGGCATGAAACATTCAGCCGGTGGGCGCCCTATCTGGCGGGAGATGATGACAGCGCCGGCGCCGGGGTCTATCCGATTTTGAGGATTCGAGGCCCGGTGGCATTGATCGGTCTTTCATCCGCCCGCCCCAGCATGCCGTTTGTCGCCGTGGGAAGTCTTGGCCGCCGGCAACTGGCGCGCTTCGAAGAAATGCTTGAGCGGACCGGCCGGCTCGGCCTGCTGCGCATTGTCCTGATCCACCATCCGCCGATTCCCGGCAGTATCTCCTGGCGCAAGCGCTTGACCGACGCCCCCCTCTTCGCCGAGGTTGTTGCCCGCCGGGGGGCGGAACTGATTCTTCACGGGCATGCCCACGTATCCAGGGAGGATGAACTCGTCGCCGGGACGCATTCTATCCCCGTTCTCGGGGTTCCCTCGGCGTCCAATGCCGGCCCCATCCCGCAGTGCACGGCCCGTTATCACGTTTGCCGTTTTCAACGCACAGCAGACGGTTGGCGGCTGCATCTCGCCGTTCGCGCCTACGCTCCAGCCCAGCACGCATTCATAGCCGGCGCGGAGAAGGAAATCCGCCTGCCTGCCCGCAATCTCTGACGAATCCTCCGCAAGCCGGTTCTCGTTTCAGGGGATGCTTCGCGTCAGGAAAACCCCGCCGGCGAGGACAGCCAAAGCAGGAACGAGAGTTGTCCAGGCGGGCGGGATCTGGAAGATCAGGCCGGCATAGCCGAGAATCTGATTGAGAAAGAAGAACGCCACACCGATAACGGCCCCGACCACGATGAGCCAGCCAAGACTGGAACTGCGGGGCGAGCGGCACACAAATGGAAGCGATATCATGATCATCGCCCCGGTCATCACCGGAAGGCTCAGCTTCTGCCAGAGCGCCAGCCGGTAGCGCCCCGGATTTTCTCCCCGTTTCTCCTGGTTGCCGATGACTCTGGCGAGTTCCGTCAAAGAGAGGCTCTGCGGTGGCAGCACCAGTTGAACCGCCTCCTTGCTGGTGAGCAGGCCGGGGATGGCAAGCTGGGGGATTTCGCGCACCGCCACGCCCTGGTCCGTGATCGTATCCTCCCGCACTCCGCGCAATACCCATTCCCCCTGGGGGCCGATCTTTGTCTCCCGAGCATGGATATAGCGCGTCAGCCTATTCCCCTCGTCGAATTCGTAGATATCGGCTGCCTGAGCCCCATGTTCCCTGCTGGTGCGCAGGTTTATAAAGCGCCTTCCGCTTCTCGTCCAGAAATCCCCTCGCGGCAGAATGGTTCCCGACTCTGAAAGAGCGGTTTCACGCAGGGTCCACGCTGTCTGCTCCAGGGACGGAATAACGAACTGAGCGCCAAGCAGGAGGGCGAGAAGAGTAAGAAGTGCAGGTTTCGCAAGAGCCCACCCGACACGTTGGATCGAGATTCCGCTTGCCAGCATGGCAAGCAGTTCGAGGTTTTTGGACAGCAGCCCAAGAGTGATGATGCTTCCGAGCAGAGCACTCGGCGGAGCCAGATCCATCATGCGGTCCGGTAGGGTCAGAGCAACATACAGCACGGCGTCGCTTGAGTTGTAGCTCCCCTTGCCGACGTCGTCCAGTTGGACGGCCAGCTCAAGAAAGCTGAGCAGCCCGGCCAGGACAAGATTCACAGAGAACCATATGCGCAAAAAAAACAGCCGCCAGATAACGGTCGAGAATGTTCACGACAAGGGCTCCCCACGGATCAAGGAGCGGCGCCCCAAAAGACGGCTCAAGGGATTGCGTCCCGGAAGCATGATCAGAACGAGAACGCCGAGAAGGGCCGTCACCCACCATATGCCGGGCACGGCGCCGACCACCTGTTCTTCGACCCAGGTCTTGGCTATCAGGTTGAAGTTGTAAAAAACAAAAAATAACACGATGGCCAAGGTCACTTTGCCGTATTTGTCGCGCCGCGGGGCAACCCGGCTCAGGGGGATCGCCAAGAGGGCCAGCAGGACGGTGGAAATGCCCGTAGAAAGCCGCCATTGTAACTCCGCCACATCTTCCGGCTCCGGCGATCGGGCCAGATGCAGAGTTGATGCGGCCTTGCGGCGATATTCGGCGGGAGGGGTCCGGTCGGTATCGAGCCGGAATACGTTTTCACTGAAGTGGATCATGAGATCGCCTTCCGTCTTCTGATTCAGCACGTAGTGGTAGCCATCCCGGAAAACGATGACCTTCTGTCCCTCTCCCGGACCATTGATCTGGTGGGCGTTGCGGGCCGTTGTCACCTTCCGGCTGTCCGATTCCAACTCCCATACCCAGACTTTTACGGCCCGGTTCTCCGCCGGATCAAGCTTTTCGGCAAAAAAGACCACTTCTTCGCCCAACTCGTAAAACCGGCCGGCCTCAACCTTGGCGATGTCGAATTCCTCTTTCCCTTTGGCTTCCAGGGCATAAATTTTCTCATAAGCCCAGGGACGGACGAAGAGTGAAAGAGAGGCAACCACGAGGCCAAGGAAAAGTGCCAGGGACAAAACCGAGATGACGATTCGCCCCGGACCCACGCCGCATGCCTCCATGGCCGTAATCTCGCTGTCGGCATGCATGCGGCTTAAGGCAACCACCACCGCGAGATAAAGCGTAACCGGAAGAAGTACTTCAAGGGCTATGAGCACCTTGAGCCCAACCAGGGCGACAACCGTTTCGCCGGAAAGGAGGCCGTTGACCGCATCGTTAAGAAAGCGGACGGCGCTGTAACCGGCGAAAATCATGGTCAAAACCGCGCAGACCTCCACCATCCGGGCCGTAATTTCCCGTACGATATAGCGCTCCAGAATCAAAACGGCTCCAAACACTTCACTCGACTACTTTCCTTTCATGCTCGCTTTTCGCCCAAAGGCGATCCGCTCCCAAATCCGCTGAAATTGCCTTGACGTTTACCGGTATTTTCGCTAGATTGGTAGCGTTATCGATAACATACTAAAACGGCATCCGGCAAGAGATGGTCGGTTATGGAAAGACGGAGAGGAGAATGAAGCAGCATGAAAGCCATCATTCTCAGCGCAGGGCAAGGGAAGAGACTGCTTCCCTATACCGCTGAACGTCCCAAATGTATCGTTCCCATTCATGGTCGGGCCATGGTTGAATGGCAGATCGACGAACTGATCAAGTGCGGCGTCGAAGACATCTGCGTCGTGTTGGGCTACGGGGCCGACAAGGTCGAGCAACAGCTCAAGGACCGGTACGGACAAGGCGGTGTACGCACCCTTTTCAATCCCTTCTACTCCGTCGGTGACAACCTGAGCACCTGCTGGATCGCCCGTTCCGAGATGACGGAGGATTTCATCCTCCTGAACGGTGACACCCTCTTTCAGGCCCCTGTCATGGAAACCCTCCTTGCCTCCGAGCGGCATCCAATAACGGTAACCATCGATCGCAAAAACAGCTATGACGGCGATGACATGAAGGTCGTTCTGGATGGCGAGCGCCTGCTACGCATCGGCAAGGACCTCCCCCTCGACCAGGTTTGTGCCGAGTCGATCGGCATGCTGCTGTTCCGCGGAGAGGGGCCGGAGCTGTTCCGGCAAGCGGTGGAAGATGTCATGCGCCATCCCGCCGCCCTCAAGCGCTGGTATCTGTCCGTTATCGACGAACTGGCCCGAAAGACGCCCGTCTGGACCTGCTGCATTGAAGGGTTGCTCTGGTGCGAGGTCGACTGCCCCGCAGACCTGAAACATGCCGAAAAGGTGGTGCGCGCCATCGCGGATAGACAGGCCGGCGACATGCGCGGAGCGGTATAAGAGGTTGTCTGAGGGTATCCGTCATCCAATTGCGGATGGGTGCGGATCTTTTAGAACGACATCCAGGGTGAACCTCTGACGTAGATCCGGATGGCCTTGAAGCAGCAAGCGCATCAGGTCCGTTTCCCCTCGTTCCCAAGCTCCAGCTTGGGAACGCCCTGCCCGGGAAGCTCCAGCTTCCCTCGTGCTACAGCTGAAACGCGCTGTCTTTCTAGGGAGCTCGCCAGGATCTCGAAGTGGTCTTTCCCCTCGTCCCCAAGCTCCAGCTTGGGAACGGCCCCATGGGAATCGAAGCTGGAGCTTCTGCACAGCTGTGTTCCCAAGCTGGAGCTTGGGAACAAGAAAAAAGATCGCTGTCCCGGTTCGGTGAAATAAATTGAGAAAACGGTTGCGGGCCATGACCGGAGCGGCTCCTACGGACTCCCAAGTAAAGTATTCCCGGATACCCATGACCACCCGACCCCATGAATCGGCAACGGCCGAAAAGGACACTCCTTCAACTGGCTGGCTGGAAATCCTGCCGGTAGGCGACAGGGCTGCACGCCGTGAATTTTTGCATCTTCCCGGATCGCTGTATGCCCATGACCCGGCCTGGATTCCTCCCCTGCTCCTCGAATGCAGGCGGCATTTTTCAAAGAACAATCCCTATTTCAGACACGCCACGTTTCAGGCGTGGATCGCCAGGCGCGGAAAGAAAACCGTCGGACGCATCAGCGCCCAGGTGGACCGGCTCCATCTGGAGCGATACGACGACCATACCGGTTTTTTCGGAATGCTGGAAGCGCAGGATGATCCGGAGGTCTTTCAAGCCCTTTTCGATACCGCTCAAGCCTGGCTGCGCGAATGGGGCATGAAACGCATCCGGGGGCCCTTCAACCTTTCGATCAATCAGGAATGCGGCTTGCTCGTCGAAGGCTTCGACACTCCCCCTGTCATTATGATGGGGCATGCCCTTCCTTATTATTCCCGGCGTATCGAAGAACAGGGGTTTACCGCTGAGCAGGATCTCTTGGCCTATCGCATCGGGTCGGACTTTGCCGCGCCCCGTCATCTTGATGCGCTGAGCTCACGCGTTGCCGGACGGGTACGCCTGCGAACGATGCGTCGCCGGGAATTCATGGAAGACCTGGCAATCCTCAAGGACATCTTCGAAGATGCCTGGGCCGATAACTGGGGCTTCCTGCCATTTACCGCAGAGGAGTTCAACGATCTGGGAAAAAGCCTCAAGCTCCTCGTGCCGACCGACTTTGTCCGTATCGCCGAAGTTGACGGCGAACCGGCGGCGATGATGGTGGTTTTCCCCAATCTCAACGAAGCGATCAGGGATCTGGACGGCAGGCTGTTCCCCCTGGGCTGGCTCAAATTGCTCTGGCGGCTCAAGGTGAGCGGCGTGAAAACCGGCCGTGTTCCGCTGATGGGAGTTCGGCGGCGTTATCAAGGAAGCTATCTCGGGGCCATCCTGGCTCTGCTGCTGATAACGTCGCTACAGGATTCGGCGCGCCGCCGCGGCCTGGAAGAAGTAGAGACGTCCTGGATACTTGAGGACAACATCGGAATGCGCACGATCATCGAATCGATCGGCGGGAAGTGCTACAAACGGTATCGCATTTACCGCAAGGACCTCGCTTGAGTGATAGATCCGCTATTCCAGCTTGTTCCCAAGCTCCAGCTTGGGAACACAACGGTGCAGAAGCTCCAGCTTCGATTCCCATGAGGCCGTTCCCAAGCCAGAGCTTAGGAACGAGGGGAAAGTGCTACAAACGCTATCGCATTTACGGCAAGGACCTCGCTTGAGTGATAGATCCGCTGACATGAACCCTGTTCCCGCATCGTTTGCCGCCGTTGTTCTCGCCGGCGACCGCGGCGCCGAAGACCCCCTCGTCAAGGCGGCCGGCGTCAGTTGCAAAGCGCTGGTTCCCGTTGCCGGGCGGCCCATGATACTGCGCGTGCTCGATGCCCTCGAAAGTGCGGCTGCCATAGATTCATGCCTTGTATGCGGCTCCTCGGACCGCCTCCTGGGCAAATGCTCTGAACTCGATGCCCGGATCGCTTCCGGAAAGGTTCGCTGGGTCGAAAACCAAGCATCGCCCAGCCGTAGCGCCCAAGCGGCTCTGGGCGAGCTGCCGCCCGACCGGCCGGTGTTGCTGGCCACGGCGGATCACGCACTCCTCACGCCGCAGATGGTCGATCATTTCTGCACCCGAGCCGCCCAATCGGGATGCGACGTCGTTGCCGGGCTCGCTCACGCCGAGATGGTGGCGGCAGCCTTTCCCGAAAGCCGCCGGACCGTAACGCGCCTTCGCGATGGCGGATACTGCGGATGCAACCTCTTTGCGTTGCTCACGCCCCGGGCCGGCAATGCGGTAACCTTCTGGCGGCGGGTCGAAAAGCAGCGAAAGCACCCCCTTAGAATCGTAAAATCACTTGGGTTGATGGCTGTCCTGCGCTATCTTCTCGGCCGCTTGACCCTTGAAGAGGGATTGGCCCGCATGTCGTCCGTGATGGATGCCCGCGCCGGCGTGGTCTGGATGCCCGAGGCGGAAGCGGCGGTGGACGTCGACAAGGTCGAGGACTGGGTTCTTACGGAGAAGATCCTCTGTCTTCTCAATCGGAGTGACTGATTTTTTGCAGCAAAGTAATGGATTCCGGCTCCCGGATCGGGGTCTGGGACAGGTTTCGCCGGAATAACGGTAGGTTGGGTTGTTTCGTCATACCGGCGAGAGCCGGAATCCGGAAGGTTTGCCCCTGATGATTGAAATGTTACAAAATCCTTTCAGAGCACCGAGAAAGTGTGGTAGAAAAGCGTCCTCATAAAATTGAAGCTGTGCAATGATGCAAAAAATGTGCTGTGTCGCCGGGATCTCCTACGGAGACAAGGCAAAGGCCGGGCAGAGTGGTTCTATGAAGGAACTTGAAATGACGCCGACCGAAAACTCCATCGCCTTGCGTCAAGGCGATTTTCAGACTCTGGCCGAGGCCCTCGATTATGCAGCCGAAGGCACGACGGGGATCAATTTCTATTCCGGGAAAGGGGCGCTTGAAGCCTCTCTCTCCTATGCGCAGTTGCGAGACGGTGCCCGGTCGCTGGCGCGCAAGCTCCTGGGGCTCGGCCTCGAGCGGGGCGAGCGGATGGCTCTGGTCGCCGATACCGATGCCGATTTTGTGCGCTTTTTCTTTGCCTGCCAGTATGCCGGACTGGTTCCCGTCCCGCTTCCCGCGGCTGTACATCTAGGCGGCCGCCAGGCCGTTATCGCCAATTTACGGAAACTACTGGTGTCCTGCGGAGCCAAGGCCGCAATGAGTTCCAGCTCTTTTTACCCCTTTCTGGCTGATGCCGCTGACGGTCTGAATCTGGTCCATGTCGGGGAACCAGCCGGCTTCGACGCCCTCCCGGAGACGGATTTGCCGCTGCAACATGCTCGTCCCGATGAAGTCGCCTACCTGCAATACACTTCGGGCAGCACCCGTTTCCCGCGCGGGGTTGTGATCACGCAGAAAGCGGTCATGGCCAACCTGAAAGGGATCATCCGCAACGGGCTCGGTGTCCGCCCCGGAGACAGGTGCCTCTCATGGCTCCCCCTCTACCACGATATGGGGCTTGTGGGCTTTCTTCTCGCGCCGATGGCTTCGCAGCTTTCCATCGACTACCTGAGGACGCGGGATTTCGCCATGCGTCCGCGGCTCTGGCCGGCATTGATTTCCAAGAACCGCGCCACAATCTCCTACAGCCCCACCTTCGGATACGCCCTATGTGCGCGGCGCATCCGCCCCACTGAAATCGAATCGTACGATCTGAGTTCCTGGCGCATTGCCGGGATCGGTGCCGAGCCCATCCGTCCGGATATCCTCGAACATTTCGCCCGGCTGCTGGAACCGGCCGGTTTCCATTCCCGGGCCTTTGTCGCCTCGTACGGCCTGGCGGAATGTTCCCTTGCCGTCAGCTTCGCCCCCCTGGGCGAAGGCCTGGTGATCGATCGCATAAGTGCCGAGACTCTTGCGAAAAACGGAAAAGCCATTCCCGTTGAAGATAGTAAAAACAATGGAAAGACGAGAGAACTCGTCTTCTGTGGCGCACCACTTCCCGGGCACGAGATCGAGATCCGCGACGAGTGGGGGAGGGTCCTGCCCGAGCGGCGCTGCGGGGTGCTGCATGTGCGCGGACCCAGCGTCATGAGCGGATACTTCGGCGACCGGGAATCCACAAAGGAAGTCCTGTCTCCCGACGGTTGGCTCAATACCGGAGACCTCGCCTATCTGGCCGGCGGCCAGGTGATCATCACCGGCCGCAAAAAAGACATGATCATCATCAACGGCCGGAATATATGGCCGCAGGATATTGAATGCATAGCCGAGCAGATGCCGGGAATCCGCTCGCGGGACGCTGTCGCATTTTCCATCGGCGAGGTAGGAGAAGACGAGACCGTAGTTCTGGTCGTTCAGTGCCGTCAGTTCGACGGGACGGAACGCGACCGCCTTGTGCAGGCCCTGCGCGGTCGCGTCAGGGAAGAATTCGGCATCGATTGCATGGTCGAGCTCGTCCCCCCGCACACCCTGCCGCAAACGTCATCCGGCAAGATATCAAGAACCGTGGCGCGGGCCGATTTCCTCCGGCGGAACCAGCATCTGTTCTCAGCCCCCCTGCAGTGTGTCGGCCGAACCGGGAGCTAGGGGCATGGTTGAACCCGTACGGGAGTCGCGCACTGATGCCGCGCCCGCTCACGTCACAACCGTCGCCATGACCGGTGGGACCGGCTTCATCGGCAAATCCCTCATTCATCGCTTCCTGCGGGAAAATATTCGTGTCAGGGCGCTGGTACGCCCGGCCTCCATATCGTCGTGCTTCAACGCGCCGGGGTTGTCATGGATTCATGGCGAGTTGAACCATGAGGAGAGCCTCAGGCAACTTCTCGACGGGGCCTCGGCCGTTATTTATTGTGCCGGATCCGTTCGCGGCGCATCGATGTCCGACTTTGTGCCGGCCAACGTTTCCGGAGTGGCAAAGATCGTACACATGATGCGGAATTCGGTGGATTCTCCGCGCTTTCTTCTGATCTCCTCTCTGGCTGCAAGATCGCCGGAACTTTCGCACTATGCCGCAAGCAAGCGGCAAGGGGAAGAGGTCCTGCGCAGCGCGGCGGACGGGCTCGACTGGACGATCATCCGGCCGCCGGCGGTGTATGGCCCTGGAGATCGCGAAATGCTTTCCTTGTTGCAATGGCTCCGGCGGGGAATCGCCATTGTCCCGGCAGGTGGGCGAGGGCGCTTTTCGCTGATTTTCATCGACGACCTTGCGGAGGCGGTCCTGAGCTGGCTGGTGGGCGGCGCCGGCAGTGGCGGCTGCTTTGAGCTGCACGACGGCAAGGCGGGAGGGTACTGCTGGGAAGAGGTCTGTGAAATAGCCTCTGAGCTCTACCGGCGTCCCGTGAGACGTGTCGATGTTCCGCGGATCGCCCTGGATGCCGTGGCCCATGTCAACCTGGCCCTTTCCCGTCTCGCCGGATACCTGCCGATGCTGACGCCGGGCAAGGTCAGAGAACTGTGCCATGAAGACTGGGTCTGCGATCATTCGGATTTCAGCCGCGTCACCCGCTGGGCTCCGGAAGTCGGCCTGCGCGAAGGGTTGCTTCGTACGCTCGGGTGACGAGTTCATCAAGCTCATTGCGGCGAGGGCGCCGCTCCTACAGGAACAAGAAACCGCAGGCCCGACTTTTATGAGCTTGTTTTCGGACAAGCTCTTGGTAGCGTTCTAAAGTGGAGACCTTAAGCAAGAAGGTTAACGAAAGTCAAAAAAAGCCCCCTCTCCCTTGATGGGAGAGGGTTGGGGTGAGGGTGGGAAAATTGCTTCTTGTTCCCAAGCTCCAGCTTGGGAACACAACTGTGCAGAAGCTCCAGCTTCGGTGAGCCCGTTCCCAAGCCAGAGCCGGGGAACGAGGGGTAAGACCACTTCGAGATCGTGGCGAGATCCCTAGAAAGACAGCGCGTTTCAGCTGTATCAGGAGGGAAGCTGGAGCTTCCCGGGCAGGGCGTTCCCAAGCTGGAGCTTGGGAACGAGGGGAAACGTTAGAATTTGGCATCAAATATTAGGTCTATTATTTTCTACGCTACCAAGCTCTTAATGCAGAGGAACGAAGCTGTGTCCCAAAAAGACTATGCGGAAATATTTGAAGAGGTCAAGGCGATCCTCAGGCGCTTTGACAAGGTTCCGGAATGCATCCGAGAGGAAATGGAAATTGTCAACGATCTTGGTCTGGACTCCCTTCGGGTGATGGAACTTGTTCAGGAAGTAGAGGATGTGTACGATATTTCCTTCACCTTGAACGAGCTCGCCGAAATCCGGACGGTCAGGGATTTCGTTTTGCGGATTCAAAAAGAGATCGAGGCCTGAGACATGGGACTCTTCGATAAACTCGCATTCATTTCCCAAGCGCGCCAGGCGCTGGAGGAGATGGGGATCGATCCATTCAACGTGGAGATTCAGAAGATCCTCTCCCCAACCGAAGCCCGTATAGCCGGCCGCAAGGTGCTTCTAGCGGGTACCAACAACTACCTCGGGCTGACCTTCGATCCCCGGTGCATCGAGGCGGCCTGTCAGGCTACCCGCTCGGAAGGGACCGGCACCACCGGCTCGCGAACGGCCAATGGCACATTCGCCGGGCATCGCGCCCTGGAAAGGGAACTGGCCGAGTTCTTCGGCTGCGCCAAAGCCATCGTCTTTTCCACGGGTTTTGTGGCCAACCTGGGCGTCATCTCCACCCTCACCGGCCCTGGGGACACCTTGATTATAGACGGCGACTCCCATGCCAGCATCTACGACGGCTGCCGGATGGGGGGAGCCGACATCCTCCGGTTCCGGCACAACGACACCGCCGACCTCGAAAAGCGACTGCGCCGCCTGGGTGACCGCACAAAGAATACCCTGGTCATCGTCGAGGGGATCTACAGCATGCTCGGCGACCGGGCGCCTCTGGCCGAAATCGTCTCACTGAAGAAACAATACGGCTTCTGGCTCATGGTCGACGAGGCCCATTCGCTGGGGGTTCTCGGCCAAAATGGCAGGGGGCTTGCGGAAGAGTGCGGCTGTATGGATGACGTCGATTTCATCATCGGCACCTTCAGCAAAAGCCTCGGGGCCATCGGCGGATTCTGCGTGAGCAACCATCCGGAGCTGGACCTGGTACGCTATGCGAGCCGCTCCTACCTCTTTACCGCGTCTCCGTCCCCGGCCACCATCGCCTCGGTGCGCCGAGCGCTTCAGATTCTTGCCGCCGGAACGGATCTGCGCGAACGTCTCTGGGCAAACGCCCACAGGCTCTATGAAGGGCTTTCGGAACTGGGATACCGCCTCGGCCCCGAACCGACACCGGTGGTTGCCGTGCACATGGGATCGAAGGAAGAAACCCTCGCTTGCTGGAAAGAACTCCTCGAGAGCGGCATCTATGTCAACCTGGTATGGCCGCCGGCAGCTCCCAAGGGGGAAAGCCTGCTGCGCTGCAGCGTCAGCGCGGCCCATACGGAGGAACAGATCGAGCGGCTGTTGACCGCATTCGCAGAACTTGCCCACCGTAGCGCCGCACCGCCATCCCCTGATACTCATGAGTAGATCACTCCTCACGCCCCACCCAAGAAAAATAGGCATTTTCATGCGCTCCATAATCGCCGACGCCAAGCGGTGCCGCATCAAGGCACAAGCGGCGGTCGCAGGCCGCTACGGGGGGATACCATGCCGCGGATAGCCCTGTACCTGCCCAATTTCGCCGGAGGAGGCAGGGAGCGGGTCATGCTGCACTTGGCGGAAGGGTTTCTGGCCGGGGGATACTCGGTCGACCTGGTGGTCAACCGGGCCGAGGGCGCCTATCTGGGCCGGGTGCCGCAGCGCGCCGATGTGGTGGAACTCAAACGCCACAACGTAATCCTGGGCCGGCTTCTCGCCTTGCGCGCGACCTCGCCTAAGGGGTGGCGTGCCTTAGCAAGGCCGGTGTTGTTTTCGCGTAAGCCGAGTGGGGAATTACGGTATCTGGGTTCGTTGGTCCGCTATTTGCGTACATATCACCCAGCAGGTTTGATCGCCGCCGGCCCCTATTGCAACCTGAACGCCGTCTGGGCCAGGCGGCTGGTGCAGGTCTGCACCCGCGTGATGCTGACCGCGCACAACACGCTGTCGCGCATGATCGCGGACAAGGGGCGCAAGGGCGCGAAGTGGCGCGAGCTGCCGTTCCTGATCGGGTGCATCTACCGGCAGGCCGACGCCATCGTTGCCGTTTCGCAGGGTGTCGCGGATGACTTGAGCAGCACTGCAGGGTTACCGCGCGAGCGTATCACCACCATCTACAATCCGGTGGTGACGCCCGAGTTGGCCGCCCTTCCCGCGGCACCGGCACCGCATCCCTGGCTGGAAGACGGCGGGCCTCCGGTCATCGTCGCCGCCGGCCGGCTGGTACCGCAGAAGAACTTCCCACTGCTCATCGAGGCGTTCGCCCGGCTGCGCCGTAGGCGGCTGGCTCGGCTGCTGATACTGGGCGAGGGCGAGCAGCGGGGCGAGCTGGAGGCGCTGGCGTCGCAGCTGAGCATCGCGGCCGATGTGGCGCTCCCGGGGTTTGTGGCCAATCCCTACGCCGCCTTCGCCCGGGCGGCGCTGTTCGTGCTGTCGTCGGACTACGAAGGGTTGGGCAACGTCGTGATCGAGGCCCTGGCCTGCGGCTGTCCGGTGGTGAGCACCGACTGCCCCAGCGGCCCGGCGGAGATCCTGGATAACGGCCGCTACGGCGAACTGGTGCCGGTGGGCGACGCCGCGGCGCTGAGCGCGGCGATGGCACGGGCGCTGGACGCCCCGCCGCCAAGGGAGCTCTTGCGCCGCCGTGGCGATGACTTCACTCTGGAAGACGGCGCCCGGCGTTATCTCGACCTGCTGCTGCCGGGGCGAGGAACCTCAACCCATGAGTAGATCACTCCTCACCCCTCGCCCCAGAAAAATAGCCATTTTCATGCGTTCCATGCAGGGAAGTGGGGGAGCGGAACGCGCCATGCTCAATCTGGCCCATGGCCTGTCCAATCAAGGTCACCGGGTTGACATGGTCATGGCGCGCAGAACCGGTCATTTTCTGGATGAAATCCATTCCGCCATCCGGGTGGTGGACCTGAAGGTCCGCTCGGCAAGGGAATGCTTGATTTCCTTGCCATTCCTTGGTCGGGATGCCTGGTTCTGGGCACGGATGGCGCTGGCCTCAAAGCCCCACTTCGTCCTCGGCGCCCTGCCGAAACTGGCCCGCTATCTGCGGAGGGAAAAACCGGATGTACTGATCTCGGCAATGGATTACCCCAATGCCGTGGCCATCGCGGCCAAGTCTCTGGCAGGAGACGGAGTTCCGGTCATTGCCACGGTGCGCAACACGCTTTCCGCTGAAGTTGCCAACACCAAACGGCGACGCATCAAGGCGCAAGTGGAGGTCGCTCGCTACTTTTACCCCCGCGCCGATGCCCTTGTGGCGGTTTCCCGCGGGGTTGCAGACGACCTCGCGCAGGTTCTGGGGAGGCCGGATAAAATCGAGACCATCTACAATCCGATCGTTTCACCCGATCTCGCCACAAAAGCCGCGCAACCGCTGAACCACCCCTGGTTTTCCGGTGACGGGCCTCCGGTGATTCTCGCAGTAGGAGGATTCAAACCGCAAAAGGATTTCGCCACACTCTTCAAGGCCTTTGCCATCGCCCGCCGGGAGCGGCCCCTGAGGCTTCTGGTGCTGGGAGAAGGTAAGCTGCGCCAGGACCTTACCGCTCTCGCCTCCCAACTGGGAATTGCCGGCGATCTCCAAATGCCCGGATTTGTGGACAATCCTTATCCGTACATGGCCCGATCGGCACTGCTGGTATTGTCTTCCATTTATGAAGGTTTGCCCAATGTGGTGGTGCAGGCTCTGGCCTGCGGCTGTCCGGTGGTGAGCACCGACTGCCCCAGCGGACCGGCCGAGATCCTGGATAACGGCCGCTACGGCACCCTGGTGCCGGTTAAAGACGAAGACAGTCTGGCCGTCGCCATGCTACGAAACCTGGAAGTTGCTTGGGACAAGGACTTGCTCATGAAAAGGGCGCAGGACTTTTCCGTAGAACGGGCAACCCGGCACTATCTGGACGTCATCGAAAGGGTTTGTCGTAACGCTTGAGCTCTGCCGGTGGCGAAGACAGCCCACGCAGCTTGGTGATTCCCCATGACCACACCTGACTCCGACCTTCCGCCGGCAGCTCAGGCTTGCTGTATTGAGGATGTTGCAACCCCCTTGTTCCCAAGCTCTGGCTTGGGAACAAGGGGAATTCTATTTCCCCTCCCCTTGTGGGAGGGGATTAAGGGGAGGGGAATGTAACTGACTTGGGAACAAGGGGAACGCTTGAGCCCTGCCGGTCGCGACAGTGTGTGTCAAGGCAGATGTCGCACGAAGTCACAGAGGTTGCCGTCAATTCACCCCGCCCGGGAAGGCTCCAGCACCACGAGGTGTTCGTCGATCAAGTCGATGGTGCGAACGGTGCCTTCCACGAAACGTTTTTCCCCGAACAGGTTGGTGAGCCAGACCCCGCCGCCTTCCGCCTCGACGCGGGCGACGTCCCGCATGATCTCCCGGTCCGTGTTATCGACGTGCATGAAAACAGTGCTCAGGCACATGGTGTACTCCTTTTGCATTTCGGGGGGCGTTATCAGGCGTGGGCAAACGACGTCCCGGTCAGGCAGAGCAACCGGGACATGACGCCGGCGGTCGCGCTTTTGGGGCATATCCGGGCGGCTATGCGGCCAGCAGACGATCCAGCACACCGTTGACCGCCTCGAAGGCTTCCCCCTGGTCCGGGACATGGCCGGTGAGACAGGCCTCGAATACCGACGGGTCATGGGGCAGCACTCCGATGGCCGTGAGGCCGTCCCGGGCGAGCTGCTGTTCGATTTTTTGCGAAATGGCTTCGGAAGGTGACTTGTTGACGATGGCCACCACTTTTTTGTCCATGGAAAAAGCCATGTTCCTGATCTTGGCGGCGATCTGAAGGGAATCGAACGAAGGCTCGACCACCACCACCACCTTGTCGATGGCCTCGTCGATGCCGCGGCCGAAATGCTCCACCCCCGCCTCCATGTCCACCAGAGCGATCTGGTTGGGCTCCAGGGTGAGCTTTTTGAGAAATTCCCGATTCAGCACGCCCATGGGACAGGCGCACCCTTCCATCGTCTGGAGAATCTTGCCAATGCCTACGAGCGCCAAGCCGTTGTTGCGGCGGATGAAATCCGGCCCAAAGTCCCCGATGCGAATCTGTGCCTGACTCAGCAAGGACTGGCTGCCCATCTTCTTCTTGATCATGGCCTTGCCACCGACCAGATCCATCAGAGGCAGTGGGTGGCTGTCGAATCCGAGCATTCTCGCCAGGCCGGCATTGGAATCGTCCGCGTCGACGACCAGGACGTCAAGGTTCTTCCGCAGGGCCTGCTTGGCCAGGAACGTCACCACGGTACTTTTGCCGCTTCCGCCTTTTCCGCAAACAGAAATTTTCATGTTCTGAAATTCCTTTCGGCAATCGATTGGGTCCGCCATTTTTACTGTTCCACTAAAGCGGTGCAAAATTAGGTTACCAATTGAACGGCACAGGATAGCCGCTCAGAAAGCGACGCATGAACACCGACAGGCCGTCTTCGCCGCTGTGAGGTGGGCATCCAGCCGCGCGCCTCTGAGCATTGGACGCCTTCTTTGCCGGATCAAAACAAATGATAACTGATTCCGCACTAAGTTCAAGTAGTCAACAAAGTCCCCTCTTTTCCGTAGAACGGGCAACCCGGCACTATCTGGAACTCATTGTCAACACCGGTCGAGAATGTCCGCAAATCATCGGAATAAAATGTCCCCAAAACAACGCTTTTGGTGTCATCCGGGAGTTGAACGATTCGGAGCGGAGCCTCCGACTCACTCGCCGTTTCCGCTGGCAACGACAGCCGCGATCGGCGCGGCACAGATGGAAGGTGCCGCTTGTGCCGATCGCGGGTCGTTGCCGCGTCTCCGGCTCCCTCAAGTCGGTATCCACTCCGAACCGCTCAACTCCCTCATCGGTTCACTCGGATCCTTTTTGTTCAGTCGGAAAAGCGGTTCTTGGACCGGCTCCGACAAGCCCTGCCTTTCTCTTTTCTTTGAGCCTGAAACTATCCCCTTTGATGTTGAGGGTGGTGCAGTGGTGAAGGAGCCTATCGAGTATGGCTGTGGCCAGCACCTGATCATTGAAGATCTCCCCCCAGTCAACAAAGCTCTTGTTGGAGGTGATGATCAAAGAGGCCTTCTCGTATCTTCTGGTAAGAAGCCTGAAGAAAAGCCCAGCTTCATCTCGGCTCATCGGGAGGTATCCCATCTCATCGATGATGAGCACTCTTGGGTAGACAAACTGTTGGAGTTGCCTCTCCACCCGGTTCTCCATCCTGGCTCGAGTGAGCCGAGTAAGCATCGACTCGAGAGTAAGGAAGAGGACTCGGTATCCGGCCTCTACGGCTTTTACTCCCAGCGAAATGGAAAGATGTGTCTTTCCCACCCCCGGAGGGCCAAGGAGGATCACATTCTCTGCCCTATCGACGAAGGAGAGTCCCGAGAGTTCACGGATCACCTTGCGATCGATGCTTGGCTGAAACGAGAAGTCAAATTGCTCAAGAGTTTTCACCCAGGGGAATCGGGCCATCTTGAGTCTGGCCTCAACGGCCTTTCCGTGTCTGCCCCGCCATTCGGCCTGAAGGGCTTCCGCAAGGAAGTCTTTATAGGAGAGATCCCTCTTTGATGCCTGCTCACAGACTGAATCGATCTGCGAGAGAAGGTGCTCCATCTTCATCTTCTCAAGGAGGCCTGCTAGCTCCATCGGCTCGCCTCCTCGTAGATCGACAGATCCCTTCGCTCAACCTGCAATGCCTCCTGCCACAATTGGGCATGATGGGCTGCAACGCTTCCCCATCCCTCGGCTGCACTGCGAAGGGTGTGTTCGGCCACCAGGGTCTCTTCGGCGTAGACTCTCAAGGTTCCATCCAACCCGATCCTCACTCGGACCGTTTGTCCACACAGCTGAGAGGGCACACTGTATCTATTGCCCAAAACATCGATGAAGCCATCCCAGTGGACACACCGGTGCTCGAGATAAGAGGTGTCATACCGCAGGGCAGGAAGGGGACGAAGATGAGGAGCCTCACGGGAGAATCGTTCGGCTACGATTTCCTTGACTGTTCCGTGCAGCCTCTGATCGGTTTCCTCTGTGAGCCACTTCTCAGCGAGAGCGTTCATCTGGGCGAAGCTCTCGAACTTGCGGTAACGCACAAAGAAGTTGTGCTTGATATAGCCCACCATCCGCTCATCTTTTCCCTTGGTCCTTGCTCTTCTCGGGCGACAGGCTCTGGGGGTGAAGCCATAGTGGCCGGCAAGATCTATAAATCGTTCGTTAAAGCGAACACTCTCCCCGATCCTGTGGACAATAACCGTTGCTTTCTGGTTATCCACGAGCACCTCTATTACTACTCCTCCAAAGTACTCGAAGGCTCTGATGATCCCTTCGTAGGTGTGCTCGGCATCATTCCTGGGGGCACACCAGAAGAAGAGACGCCGGGAAAATCCGAGGGTATTCACACTGAAGTAGACCTTCTGTGGGATTTCAGCCACTTCGGTTGTGAGCTCTCCCCAATCATTTTGCATCTGAACTCCAGGATCTGTTTCAAACCGTACCGTTGCCCGGCTTTGCCTCATGGGCCTTCTGGGGCTGATGTACTCCCGAAGGATGGTGGTCCCGCCCGTGTAGCCTCGCTGTTCGATCTCACGCAAGATCACCATAGCATTCCAGACTCCATCTCTCAGGAGCTGGTCGATCAAGGGTTTGAAGGGATCAAGTTTGCTCACCCTTGCACCGGGTCTTTTCCCCGAGGGTACTCCTCCTCGACTAAGAGCACGGCTTATGGTTTTTGGATGCACTCCCAGGCTTTCTGCGATGTCCTTCTTGTAGACGCCCTTTTCAACTTGTGCTCTGATCTCCATCCAGTCCTCCTTTTTGAGCATGGGTCACCTCCGGCTCTCTTGGGTCTTGCTGGAGGAATAACCCTTCGCTCATCTGGGAGGACATTTTATTCCGGCGTTTACCTGACATTTAATTCCGATGGTGACACTCATCGAAAGGGTTTGTTGTAACGCTTGAGCCCTGCCGGCCGCGAAGACAGCCTCCGCAGCTTGGTGATATCCCATGACCACACCTGATTCGGATCTTCCGCCGGCAGCTCATGCTTCCCCTTGTTCCCAAGCTCCAGCTTGGGAACAAGGGGAATTCTATTTCCCCTCCCCTCGTGGGAGGGGATTAAGAGGAGGGGGGAGAGGGGGATTTTTTTGATTCCCCTCGTTCCCAAGCTCCAGCTTGGGAACGCCCTGCCCGGGAAGCTCCAGCTTCCCTCCTGCTACAGCTGAAACGCGCTGTTTTTCTAGGGAGCTTGCCAAGATCTCGAAGTGGTCTTCGGTGGGTGAACACCGGGATCCACGCTAAAATAGTAGATGTGACGAAGTAAAGGTATTCGGGTCCTTTGTTATGGATTTTGTAGCGGGTCCGCATGGGTCGCGGCCTCATGGGAAGCGAAGCTGGAGCTTCTGCACAGTTGTGTTCCCAAGCTGGAGCTTGGGAACAAGGTGGAAACCAGGACTTGAAGATGGCGCGGACCATGGCCTCCTTGGTACATGGTCCGCTCAGAGCAAATATACCTTTCCTCATCCAGCATAGTCGCCTATCCCTCCCCAGGGGACGTAGCCACAAACCGTTCGCTGTGAAGCTCATCGAGTACCATTTGCCTTTCCTGCTCGCTGAGTGCCCGCGCAGGCTTCGACCTCGGTTTGACCTCCCCTTTGGGTCTCTTTTCACTCCCTTTTCCACCCTCCACCTTGTATAATGCATGAATCCGTAAGCGTTTGCGCCGCACCGCTTAGTTGATCGGCCTGATAAGAAGAAAGGTGTATTATAGGAAGAATGGCATAATCGATGATAGCATACGCGCAACCGTTGCTCGACGCAACAGATGGATCACCCGAGCAGATGCAGAATGCACTCTCGATAGCGCAGATGTGTTGGAATCTCGCGTTGCTGCCCGAGACTGAACAAGAAGAGAGCATCGCCGTAGCGCAGAGGTGTACATTCTCCAGTTGATGGATTTAGGTCATGCGACAACTACCCTGACACAGGGGGAGGGTCACCCTGGATGTCGTTCTAAAAGATCTGCACCCAATGGAAATGATAGAATACGGTTATGAACAAACTGGAAAAGCTGTACGAGCATATTTTGATGCGAAGATCAGATGCGAATGTCCCGTTCGAGACTTTATGCTCCCTGCTCAAGCGGCTTGGGTTTGATGAGCATATCAGAGGGGATCACCATATTTTCACCAAGGATGGTGTTGATGAGATTCTCAATTTACAACCCAAAGAAGGTAAAGGCAAACCATATCAAGTCAAACAAGTCAGAGATGTCATTCTGAAGTACCAAATTCGAATTGGAGAATGATGATGGAAAAAAAATACGAAATTATCATTTTTTGGAGTTCTGAGGACGATTCATTTGTGGCCGAGGTGCCGGAACTCCCCGGATGCATGGCGGACGGGAAGACTTACCAAGAGGCCCTAAGCAATGTGGGACAAATTATCGATGAGTGGATCGAAACCGCCACAAGGCTCGGCCGGCCTATTCCTCAGCCGAAAGGCCGTCTTGCGTATGCCTAAAGGCATATTTCGCACAACCAGCCCCTCAAGCTGACCCTTGTTCCTCGCGCGGCTTAGGGGTACCGTTATATTGTTAAAAGGCAAAGCAATGCAAAGTACGACAAAGGATTTACGTTATCTCGAAGCTAAAGATACATTCCTCGAATATGCGTTTCTCGCAGTTGGACACCATTTTGATTCTCGCGAAGGTTTTAACA
Organism: Desulfoglaeba alkanexedens ALDC; assembly: GCF_005377625.1. GTDB lineage: Bacteria > Desulfobacterota > Syntrophobacteria > Syntrophobacterales > DSM-9756 > Desulfoglaeba > Desulfoglaeba alkanexedens. Next base: position 2,580,577 of record NZ_CP040098.1, read on the forward strand.
ACTATTTCGATTCAATAGCCGATGATAACCGAAAAAGTTTATTCCTGAGAACGGCATCGTTCTATTTGTTTCTTATAAAGCGCGGGGATTGGGTGGTCGACATTCCAGGGTCGGATAAAATTCTGGATTATCTTACAAACACCTATAAATATGTAGGAATATTTTCGTTAATTGAATCCCTCTCGAATGAGAAATTTATGGATTTTTATCAATTTCTTGTCAGACGTAAATCTGCGATTTCATATCCGATAAATGACAAAAATGAGCTCGATCCAATTTATGAGAGGTATAAGGCGGATTACGGTTCGATAAAAAAATGCATTGCTTTTTTCAAGGCACTCAACCCTGAACGTCAAAATGCGCTGATTTCGCAATTAGAGGTTCGGGGAACAGAATCTTCTATCGAAAGCCTGGCAAAATGTTTGTACGAGCTACGGTCGAAGTTTGTTCACGAGGCAGAACTTGTCCACCACATGGTTGATGGAACCTCCGTCAGTTTCAAAGGCAAGAAAACTATTGTATGCAAGCTGTCTATAAAGGATGCTTTGATTTTTTTCGAGGAGGGTTTAATTGAACATTTCAAAGATAACAACCAAATATAACATTGCCAATTCAGCCGACGCCAAAAAGCTGCGCGGCTGATTGGCGTCGTTCTCGGCGGCTGCGCCGCCGAGGATCGCGGTGCTGACTTCGTCAAGTACCTTTGCCCTGGCACCCTGCGCCAGCACAAGGTACTTGACCGGACACCTCACACCGATCAACCAGACTATGTCTGTTTCATTGGCGCAGGGCGCCGGTCAGCACCGCGATTAGACCCACTGAGATCTCAGCTGCTCGAATGCACGCGCGTATTGGATAGGAAACAGAAGGAATGCAATTCATCACCGACGGCCCCGATATTCCAGATGCGCTCTTGCATGCGCACGAAGAGGGCCGAGTGGTGTTCTTCTGCGGCGCAGGTATTTCATACCCCGCCGGCCTGCCAGGCTTCAAAGGGCTGGTGGAGCAGATCTACCGGCTGAACGGCACGGCGCTCTCAGACATCGAGCGCGAGGCCTTCGACCGTGGCCAGTTCGACGCCACGCTCGACCTGCTGGAGCGGCGCCTGCCGGGGCAGCGCCTTGCCGTCCGTCGCAAGTTGGCCGAAGTTTTGAAGCCAAATCTGCGCCGCAAAGGTGCCACGGATACGCACGCGTCACTGTTGCGGTTGGCGCGCAGCCGCGAGGGCGCGTTGCGGCTGGTCACCACCAACTTCGACCGCGTTTTTCACACCGCGGCCAAACGCACAGGCCAAGCGTTCGAGGCTTATGCAGCACCGATGTTGCCTATCCCTAAGAACAGCCGCTGGAATGGGCTGGTCTACCTGCACGGCCTGCTGCCCGAGAAAGCGGACGACACGGCCCTGAACCGCCTGGTGGTCACCAGTGGCGATTTCGGCCTGGCCTATCTGACCGAACGCTGGGCTGCTCGTTTCGTAAGCGAGTTGTTCCGCAACTACGTGGTCTGCTTCGTGGGCTACAGCATCAACGACCCGGTGCTGCGCTACATGATGGATGCTCTGGCCGCCGACCGGATGCTGGGCGTAGTCACGCCTCAGGCCTGGGCGCCGGCCGACTGCGAGCCAGGGCAGGAGCATGGCAAGGCCATCGAGTGGGAAGCCAAGGGCGTCAGACCCATCCTTTACCATGTGCCCACCGGTAGCCATGACCATTCGGCGCTGCATCGAACTCTGCACGCCTGGGCGGACACCTACCGTGACGGCGTACTGGGCAAGGAGCGCATCGTTGTCAGCCACGCCCTGGCACGACCTTCGGCGAGCACACAGCAGGACGATTTCGTCGGCCGGATGTTGTGGGCCTTGTCGGACAAATCAGGGCTGCCGGCCAAGCGCTTTGCCGACTTCAACCCTGTCCCATCGCTGGACTGGTTGCTGGATGCCTTCTCGGACGAGCGCTTTTGTCACAGCGATCTGCCCCGCTTCGATGTGCCACCGCGTGACGAGACAGACGCCAAACTGCGCTTCAGCCTGATTCGTCGGCCTGCGCCCTATGACCATGCGCCGCAGATGTTGCTGGTCTGCGGTGGTGTCGCCGGTAGCCAGTGGGACTACGTGATGTTTCATCTTGCCCGCTGGCTTACGCGCCATCTGGATGACCCTAGGTTGATCCTCTGGATTGCACAACGTGGCGGCCGGATGCACGATCAATGGACTTCGCTGATTGAGCGGGAGCTGGATCGTCTGGAATCGCTGGAGCGTGACGGCAAGGCCGCCGAACTGTATGAAATCCGCTCGCAGGCGCCGAAGGCCATCCCTGGCTCCTTGATGCGCAAGTTGTGGCGCCTGCTGCTCAGCTGCCGAGTGAAATCATCATGGCACGACCTCGATCTCTATCGCTGGAAAAATCGGCTGAAGCGGGATGGGCTTACCACCACGCTGCGCCTGGAATTGCGCGAACTGCTCGCCCCCCAAGTGGCCTTGAAGAAGCCGTTTCGCTGGGGCGATGAAGAAGAAAGTGCGGACGCACCCACGCGCTTGCGGCAACTGGTCGACTGGGAGTTGGTGCTGGCCGCCGATCATGTGCATTCGGCCCTGCGTGACCTTGCCGGCGAGCACTGGACAACCGCCTTACCGCAACTGCTGGAGGATTTTCAGCAACTGCTGCGCGATGCACTGGACTTGTTGCGCGAGCTGGGCGAGGCCGATGACCGCAGCGACCGATCGCATTGGGATCTGCCGTCCATTACGCCGCACTGGCAGAACCGGGGTTTCCGCGACTGGGTGAGCCTGATCGAGTTGCTGCGCGATGCGTGGCTGGCGCTTCGCGCCAACAGCAGTGCACGCGCGACGCGAATAGCGCAGGACTGGTTCGAGTTGCCGTATCCCACCTTCAAACGACTCGCCTTATTCGCTGCCAGTGAGGATGACTGCATCCCGCCCGAGCAGTGGGTGGATTGGCTGCTGGCCGATAGCGCGTGGTGGCTGTGGTCAATCGATACGAGGCGGGAGGTGTTCAGGCTGTTCGTCCTGCAGGGGCACCTATTGGCTGGAGCCGCTCAGGAACGTTTGGAAGCGGCCATACTGAGAGGCCCGCCGCGCGAGATGTACAGGGATGATCTGGAACCAGAACGGTGGCAAGAGTTGGTCGCCCACTCCGTCTGGGTGCATTTGGCCAAATTGAATGCCTCGGGCCTCGCGCTGGGGGTACCCGCTGCGGCGCGCTTGGCGGAATTATCCAATGCCCACCCGGAATGGCAGTTGGCGGCCAATGAGCGCGACGAGTTTTCCCACTGGATGAGTGGCACCGGCGATCCGGATTATGAAGAAAGGCGTGATGTCGACATTGCACCTCGAAAGCGGCGTGAACTCGTTCAATGGCTTACAAAGTCGAAACCCGAACGGCGACCATTCTACGAGGACACGTGGTGCGATGTCTGCCGCACCCGCTTCTTTCACAGCCTGTACGCGCTATGCGAGCTGGCACGTAATGACGTATGGCCGGTCGGACGATGGCGTGAAGCAATGCAGGTCTGGGCCGAAGAAGGCATGGTACTACGGTCGTGGCGCTATGCCGCGCCGCTGGTTCGGACTATGCCCGACATCGTCATCCAGGAGATCCTCCACAGTGTGACGTGGTGGATCGAGGCCGCATCCAAGGCAATCAACCGCCACGAGGACATTCTGCTGAACCTGTGCCGCCGAGTTCTGGAGCTACCACTGGAAGCAGGCACTGGCATAAAGCGCAATGAAGAGCCGCTTGACCAACCCGTTACAGAAGCAATCAATCATCCGGTCGGGCATGTCACGCAGGCGTTGATCAACCTTTGGTTCAAACGCAATCCGAACGACAACGATCAGCTTCCAACCGACATCAAGCCCTTCTTCACGGAAATCTGCGATGTACAAGTGGATCGGTTCCGCCACGGCCGGGTACTGCTGGGTGCGCATTTGATCGCGATCTTCCGCGTTGATCGCGCTTGGGCCGAGCAACACCTCTTGCCGCTGTTTAGCTGGAGCAATCCGGTTGAAGCAAAAGCCGTGTGGGAAGGTTTCCTGTGGTCACCCCGCCTGTACCAGCCTTTGCTTAAGGTCCTTAAACCTCAGTTGCTGGAGAGCGCAAATCACTACACCGACTTGGGCGGACACCGACAACAGTTCGCGGCCTTCCTGACGTACACAGCATTGGGTCCGACCGATGGATACACCGTGGATGACTTTCGATCCGCGATTGGCGCGCTACCTCAAGAAGGGCTGGAGGAATGTGCACAAGCGCTATCGCAGGCACTTGAAGGCGCCGCCGATCAGCGCGAGGACTATTGGAAGAATCGTGTCCAGCCGTTCTGGCAACAGGTCTGGCCCAAGTCACGCGACCTAGCCACTCCGCGAATCGCCGAATCCTTGACCCGACTGATCATTGCCGCCCGAGGCGAATTCCCTGCGGCCTTGGCAGCGGTGCAGGACTGGTTGCAACCGATAGAACATCCATACTATGTTGTCCATCTGCTGCACGAATCCGGTCTGTGCAGACAATACCCGGCGGAGGCTCTGCAGCTGCTGGACGCCGTCATTGCCAACCAACAGTGGGCCCCTCAAGAGTTCGGGCAATGTCTGGACGAAATCGCGCAGGTCGCGCCACAGCTTGCGCAAGATGCCAGATACCAGCGATTAAGTGAATACTTCCGGAGGCTTGGCATGTGAAAATAAGGGGAATCGGTTCACACAATAACTGGGGTCTAACGAATAAGGATAGATCGTGAGAGCGAAGCGATCCACGATCTTATTCTGTGGTTGGACGAGCCCGTTCAACAATTGCTTTCAGCGGACGGTCGGAAGCCGGCAGCCGCTGAAGCATATGTTCTCGGCGGCTGAGCCGCCGAGAATCGCGGTGCTGACTTCGTCAAGTACCTTGCGCTGGCGCCTTGCGCCAGAACAAGGTACTTGACCGGACACCGCACACCGATCAACCAGACTATGTATGTTTGATCGGCGCACGCCGCCGGTCAGGACCGCGATTGGGCTGCGCGTCTCTAGCAGACATTGGTCTTGAGTGATCCGATGAAGATCCCATCACCTGCCGAATTGAAGAAAGGCTATGAAGAGTTCCAGCGACGAGAGAAGCGGGACGCAATGTACAAAGTCGCGTCTTTCCTCACTGCTTATTTCTGGGGAAAACCTGCGGAAATATCTGATAGCTTGGGCGGTGGTGTAAGATTTTTTGTGTAAATTCTAAGCAGTAGAAAAAAGGGCACTTTTCCGTTAAGAGAGGGTTTTGCCAAAAACAACCTCAAAGAAAGGAAAAGCGCCCAATGAGAATCGAGATCAGTGTACCCGAGGTAGTAAGCATTTTCAAAGAGATTCAGCAAAACCCGGAGCAGATATTCCAGATGGTTCGGCTGGATGTAAAGGAAATAGTTGGACGGTATCTTTCTGAGATGATGAATGCCGAGCTCACCCATTTCCTCGGAAGAGAGCCCTACGAGAGGAAAGATCCAGGTGAGGCGGAGCCGGGAGCCGCCAATTACCGAAACGGCTCCTACGTAAGAAGATTTACTCTCAAGGAGATAGGGGAGGTTTCGACCAAGGTCCCTCGGGATAGAAACGGTGAGTACCACACGCAGGTTCTTCCCCGTTCGAAGCAGTATGAGAGCGAGATAGCCCACGATCTGTGTCTGATGTTTCTGGGTGGGGTGAGCACGCGGACTCTGGCCATGATGACCGAGCGGCTCGTCGGAAGAAAGATCTCCCACACCGAGATCAGCCAGGCAAACGGTGAGCTTAAAGAAGCCGTGGAGAAGTGGAGAAACAGGGACCTGTCGCAAGAACCGGTAAAGTATCTGTTCGTCGACGGGGTCAACTTCGCTATGAGGATGGGAGATTCCATAGAGAAGGTCCCGGTGCTTGTTGTCATTGGAGTGACCGAGCAGGGGTGCCGGTTTGTGCTTGGGTTGCAGGCGGGAGACAAGGAATCGGCCCCCACATGGAGAGAGTTCTTCAAAGATCTTAAAAGAAGAGGCCTTGATGCTTCCAGGATCACTTTGGGGGTGATGGATGGGCTGCCCGGGCTGGAGGCCGTCTTCAAGGAAGAGTTTCCCAAAGCGAAGATCCAACGCTGCCAGGTTCATGTTGCCCGAAACGTTCTGGCCAAGGTTCCTCAGAAGTTCAAACAAGAGGTGGCAGACGGGATGAGGTCCATCTTCTATGCCTCCTGTCCGGACAAGGCCCGGGAGTTCTTCAAGGAATTCAAGGAAAGATGGGAAAAGCATGTCCCATCCGCGGTGAAATGTCTGGAGAAGAGCCTGGATGCGTGCCTTACCTTCTTCCACTTCCCTGAAGAAGAATGGATCTCTCTTCGAACCACCAACATCATCGAAAGGCTCAACAAGGAGTTTCGCAGAAGGACCAGGCCGATGGAGATCGTGGCAGGTGAGCAGTCCTGTTACACCCTCCTTGCATTCATTGCATTGAAGATGGAGCTCCACTGGAGGTCCAATCCTCTCGGAAAAGTCGCTAAAAATCTGCCCTTTTGGAAGCAGTTGGAGGGGTAATGAATTTACACAAAATCGTTGACACTACCGGAGGGGGGAGAGGGGGATTTTTTTGACCTTCGTTAATCTTCCCCTCGTTCCCAAGCTCAGGCTTCGGAACGGGCTGCCGGGGAAGTTCCGGCTTCGCCTCCATATAAAGGATTTGAACGATTGCATGGTCTTCGGTGGGTGAACACCGGGATGCACGCCACAATAGTAGATGTGACGAAGTAAGGGTATTCGTGTCCTTTGTTATGGATTTTGTAGCGGGTCCGCATGGGTCGCGGCCTCATGGGAAGCGAAGCTCGAGCTTCTGCACGCTTGTGTTCCCAAGCTGGAGCTTGGGAACAAGGTGGATACCCCTGGCCCTGCTCTGGTTCGGCATCGGGGACCGCTCAGCGGTCTTTCTCATATATCTGTCGGTCGTTCTCCCCCTCACGGTCTTCACCACGAGCGGCATCCACCGCATTCGGCCCGACTACAGGATGGTGGCACAATACTACGGGATCACGGGCTGGGAGCTGGCCCGGACGGTGATCCTTCCGGGCGCCTTCCCGGAGATTGTGGTGGGTCTCAGGATCACGCTCGCCACTGCCTGGCTCGTGATCCTCGCGGCGGAGATGATTGGCGTGCGCTAGGGACTTGGCTATCTCCTCCTCGACGCCCGAAACTCCCTCAGAATGGATCTCGTAATCGGGGGCATGCTCGTGATCGGAGGTATCGGCCTCCTCCTCGACATCCTCATCTCCCTCCTCGGACGCCTTCCGGAGGCCCGGTGGCCCCGAAGGGAACGGTGACCGAGATCATTGTCGACCACGTCTCCAAGGTCTACCGGGGGCGGAGAAGAAAGAGGTTCGACCCACGTGCATGCAGATTCGGCGAGACATGTACTGTCATCGAAGGTGTCAGCTTTACCGTGGCCTCCCGGGCCCTTGTCTGTTTCCTTGGGCCGTCCGGGTGCGGAAAATCCACGCTCCTTCGCATGATCGCAGGGTTTGCCACCCCCTCGGCTCGCCAAATCCTGGTGGACGGAAAGGTCGTCAGCGGCCCGCAGAGAGGCCATATCTTTGTCTCTCAGGAAGACGGGCTCTTTCCCTGGATGAGGGCCCGGGAAAACGTGGCCATGGGCGCACGCCGTTATCCGGATAAACGGGAACGGCAAGCGCGGGTCCTGGAGTACCTGGATCTGGTAGGGCTCGCCGGTTTTGAAAACCACTAACCCTACGAACTCTCGGGAGGGATGCGAAGACGCGTGGAGATCGCCCGGGCCCTCATCGCAAACCCCGAAATCCTCTTCCTCGACGAACCCTTCGGTGCACTGGACTTCGACACCCGCATGCAGATGCGGGAAGAAATCCTGAACGTCCACGCCATGTTCCCCACAACGATCCTCTTCATCACCCACGATATCGACGAGGCCCTCCAGCTCGGGGATCATGTCATCGTCCTGAGTGAACGGCCGAGCCGGATTCTGGAGGACTTGCACCTATCCCATCCCCACCCGCGAGACGTCACGAAAGACGAACTTGCCCGGCTCAGGCACCGGATCCACTTCCTGATGGGGCTCCACAGCGCATTGTAATTCCATCTGTCTGGAAAATTGCCTGGATCCTTGAGCCGGAGGACTGGGCATTTGTTCCGCCAACGTAAACCACAATGTCCTTATTATTATAGTTGATTTTGTCCATGACCTTACCCAGGGCGGCATAGTTTCAAACGCAATAAGGGGCCGGACAAAAAAGTTTTTGCCGGCCCCGAGATCAGAAGACAACTGCCCTCAAGTCTTAGTTTATTTCACCTCAAAGACCTTGACCTCTTGAATGTTATGGCCGTACATGTCCTTACCCCATACGGTCACGCTGTGAACCCCCTGTTCCAGGTCGGTCGGTACCTGACAGACAAAAAGATGTGTTGATCTATCTTCCACAGTCCACAGCCATTCGTCCAACTTAACTGCGTTACCAGGACCGAAGTTTGTGCCCATGTATATGTTGTTATCCCATATCTTGTTCCAGAGCGAAAAGCCTGGCACACCCCGAAGAACATAAAGCTGCAAGGCAAGTGCATAGGGATCCTTCATTTCAAGGGTCCAATTGGCCTCGACCGGTCTGCGATTATCAAAGCTGCAGTAGTAATTGTCGTGCATGGATGCGCCCCAGATGTTTGCCACCAGGAGCGCTGATGCCGTATCCTCCAAGACATCGCGAAATTCCAAATCGTTGATGGTGGCCGAGGTATCTCCGGAAGCGATGCGATCGTACCAGCCCATGAAGTCCAGCGTCAGAAAAGACAGGTTCATTTGCTTGTCAAAAGGTTTCCCGTGGGCTTTGTAAATTTCCTCGTATTTGTTGCCCTGGAAGGAGAACACCATATAGCCGCGAGGCGTACCGTCCCGCATGTAGGAAATGGGAATGCCCGCTTCGTCAAAATCGCCGGACCACCAGCTTCCGCAAGCAGCACCGACAATGATCTGATTGAACGGCGTGGGCTGGCCCCAACCCACCAATTCATCGCCAGGGGCAAAATGAGAGAGCGTGTGCGTATGGCCAGCCATGGAAACCACCTTGCGACCTTTCAGGAGGGCATACAGCTCCTCGCGATTGTCAACCTGGTGCTGGCTGCTCGTTCGATCCACATCCGACACGATGGGAATATGCATGTTGAGGACTATGAGCTTGTCCATCGGCACATGGGCAAGATCATTGGCCAGCCACTCCATTTGAGTGTCATCGATTTTGCCGTTGTAGCTACCATTATGGATCGGGGAAGGATACTCAACATCATCCAGTACCACGAAGTGAACATCGCCGTAGTTGAAAGAATAGTAAGTTGCTCCAATATAGCTTTTATGTGTATCAAAAGAGTCCCTGTCACTGGTGGCGTCAAAATCAAGATCATGATTTCCCGGGACATAGTACACAGGAATTCCCATCTGCCCCATGACATCCAGATAGCGGGGGAACAAGCTTAAGTCATCACCCAAATTATCGCCCATGGAGATACAAAAAAGGGCATCAGTGCCCTGAACCTCTTTTACCAGGGAGTTTCTCAGATAGTTGATTTCGCGATCGTTATAAACCTGTGTATCACCGGTCACGATTACATTAAATTTTTGGTCATCCTTGACTTTATACAAGGGAAAATCAACGTTCGCAGGCAGGGGACCGGTTGGTTCCAATCCGCGGAATCTCTGAATCTCCGAAGGGGAACCGGCTGGTTTGTGTATATATGAAAACTGCGGAATATTGTCTTCGTTTACTGGAGTCATCCAACCGCTGGGCTTGCTGACAAAAACCACCATATCTTCGTAGGCCGGCAATCTATATATGCCGTTTTTTGTAGTTTTTACGACCTCTTTTCCGTTGGAAACGCATACATCTTCAATACCAGGTTCACCCCTGTCCTGTACGCCATTTTGGTTTTTGTCCCAAAACACATTGCCCGTGACCATATCTTCAGCAAACACATCGGCTGTCAGCATGACGGCAAGCGACACAGCAATCCCAGTAATTCCTGCTCTTTTCATTTTTTCTCTCCCCTGATAGAAAAATTGTTAAACAAATGATAACTGTGAGTTGTTGTTCGAACTTTATGAGTTCCTTAAGATCTGCCACATATCATCATCTTTGACCCCTGCCTGAACTTTTTTCACCTCCTATTGATGTTCAAGCCCATGCAATTGTCGTAATACGTCACTGTAGCAGGCCAGTCGGAGAAGATGCCCAGAATTTTCACCTCCTTGGCCAGTACGTCCAAGGCCTTGTACATATCGCTGTCCTTTCTGATTGCCTTGCCCGTAGGATCGAAGTCATAATAATAGCCAGCCTTAGATGCGCCATGGCGCAGATCGGACCGCTCCAGGGTCCAGGTGATAATGTCAAAGCCCATACGCTTCAGGTGCTTGGCAAGTTTTGAGGGCACGATGTCGCCTTTGCTGCTGAGCGTCAGCAGGGCAGGCATTGGTGGTGCTATGATGTTGACGCCGCGTTTCTTCAACATCATAAAAAACTCCATCCGGTCCATGGTGTCGTAGGGAGCCTGGATGATGATGTCGTCCTTGTTGGTGTCGTAATCCAGCAGATAGACGGCCTGTTTGCCGTAGTTGGTGTTATCAATCCAGTAAAACACATCCTCGAGGTTGAAGGATTGCGGCCAGGTATCCCTCGGTGCGACGCCAGCGTCTTCCATGGTGTCGGCGAACTTCTGGGCGTACTGCTCCTGCCCTCCAAAGATGGCGTTGATGCGATCCTGATGGGTTGCGTTCTTTAGCTCCGGAGTATGTTTAACACCGAGCGCTTGGTTCATGGCGATACTCTCCTTAAACGTCATCACGTGAGCGCGGCCCGTGTATAGGTCTGTTCGCCATCCGGCGGTGCCCCCCAAATAGCCCTCAGGCGTGGTGGCCTTGGGGTCGCTGGCGTCCATCTTGGCCTTGAGGCCCTTGAACTCCTCCAGGGTAAGGTCGCTTGTGCAGCACATGGGAGCCGGATGATCGGCGTCCACAGGGCCCGTCCATGGTACGGTGCACTTGTCGTTCAAAGGGGTGGCGACGATGTTGGTGGTGGTGTGCAGATCGCACTCGCTGTGGCGACACACCAACTCCCCGTCCTTGGTGAAAGTAACATCACATTCGACGATACCGGCGCCCATGCGGGCAGCGGCCATATAGGACACGTCGGAATGCTCGGGGAACTGCAAAGCGGCCCCCCTATGGCCGATGGAGAAGTCGGTCCGGTAAAATGGTCCGTCTTTGCATTGCATCAGGCGATCCTTCAGCTTTCCTTCGTCCATACCCTCCACCAGATAGAAGGGACGCGGACCGAGATCTACTCTGCCGTCTCTCATATCGTTACTACTGTAGTTATCATCGACACCTTCGTAAGAATAAGAGTCCTGGTCCGCATGGGACATGGTGACAAAACAGGTGCCAGCCACGGCCAATGCCAAGGCTATTATGGTGATATTTTTCATTCGCAGACCTCCCAATGAAGTTTGTCATTACCAATAGCTTTGAAATCACTTTTCCGCCTGTACCAGATTGAATGCTCAAAATTTCCCGCCTGCGGAACCCAAAACAAATAGCCGAAATGCCCAACCACCCCCTTTCTCTACGACGTCCTGAGACCATCCCAAGGGATTTCCTCCGGCTTATCTGATCAATGGCCAAGATATCTCAGAGAGATCGCGGATCACCTGCAAGACCTGGATCAGGCTGATAGCATGCCCTCCAGTTTATGCTGGCCGCCCTTTCTAGTTCCTTGACAATGAATTTTAAAATGCCCTTATTACAAGACGATGATGATTAAATTACAATTTTGATATACCTGAATCCGTGAGGTGTGGTTGGGCGAGCTGAGTTGCGGGCATGGCGACCCCATTTTGAGCGGTCGAGGATGCCCTGTTTCAGCCGGTTCCTCGAATCATCGACTCTCGAGTGGCCGAAAAGCGCTCATGACGGTGCTCTTTCAGCTGTTTTCGGGCATACCTCACCCCCTTTCAATGTGAACATAGAAAACATAGAATAGGTCCAGGCTCTTGCAACGACTGCCCTTTACCCTACCCTGGGCAAAATTTGAGATACACGCTCCGAAAGGCTTGAAAAGCGGGACAATGCCGACCGAACTGGAGCTTCAGCCGACGACCGCTTCGGATCACGCGCCCTGCCAGATAGATCAGCTCCTGGATCACGGTCTTCACGCGACGCCGCTTGGCCTGATGCCGTACAGGCGAAAAATCGGCCAGAAGCCCGTTTTGCCCCAGGATGCGCAAGAGGTTGTAAGCCAGTCCGCCCAGGGTCAACACCAGCGCATTGGTGGCAAACTTTCCGGAGGGCAGTCGCTCCAGGTCCAAATCGGACTTGATCTCGCTGTGAAACTGCTCGCTCAGGCCCCGTTTCTCGTACAACCAGATCACTTCATCCTCGTGGACGCAAAGCGACGTCCACCAGCCCTCCAGCGTGATATCGGGCTGAATCAGCATTTGCCCCTTGGCATCCGATATCCTCTCGGTGACCCGGATCACCAGCCGAAACCGATAGCTTCTTCCTCCATAGTGTCGCGTCACCCACGTGCTGAAGATCGCCACTTTCTTGCCGGGCCGGGGCTCACTCACACGGCCTTCCCTGAAGGCCCGATCACGCCAGTAAAAGACGTTCGCCCTGCGTGGATTCCATCGGACGATGAAGCTCACATTGGGATGTCGGCGAAGCTCCACAAGCGTTTCCAGAGCATCGTGAGCCGAGTCCGTTCGCACCAAGAGGCGCTTGCGGGTGATCTTCTGGGCATACACCAACACCTTGCGCAAAAAGTCCACAAATCCGTTCTCGGAATGCTGAGACCCTGGACGAAGCTCAATGCCCAGACACCATCCCTCCTCGCTGAGGTAGGCCCCGATGGGCGCGTACCCGTCGTAGTTCTGGTACGTCCGCGACACCCCTTCTTTCTTGGTGTCGGAATTGTCCAGGCAGAAGACATCCAGGTCCAAAGCCACATGCCCCGTGGGAAGAGCCGTTACGGGAACCTGGGTCCTCTTGAGCAGTTCGATGTTAGCGGCTTCCGCAAGCCGTTGGAAAGCTTTCGCTTGCCTGTCGAAGCGCTGTCGCAAGGTTTCCTGCGAAGGGACCTTTTGGATGTCCAGAGCCTCTTTGAACCAGTCATCGCCGGAGACCCCCTCAGCGGCTTCAAAGTCGCTCTTACCCAGACACAGAAGCCCCAGATAGGTCTTGACCACATCCGCATGAGAGATCATGGGCCGCCCTGGAACTTCCTTTTCCAACCGCTCGCACAAGTCCGTGTAGCCGTTGATCAGATTGCCCACAAGGACCAGGCCCGCGTGTTCGCTGTAGAAGGCTTTCGAAGATTGTTCAATTTCGATTCTCTTCATGGGTGCACCTGCCGGGTGAAAGTTTGACAGGAGACCATATAGCATAAAAGCGGATGAAATTCAATAGGATATCTGCGATATGATAGTTTTATCTATAGACGCAATCTCACGGATTCAGGGATATATTTAGAATTTATTTAGGAAATGAATGGGGGGAACTCTGTGTTCGAGTGGATTGCGTTTTATTCACGCCGATAAACAAACGAGGCTCATGGTCATGGTGATTGTCAAGATACTGGTACGCATCCAACCAAGGTTCAACCGCCATATTGGCATCTCGTAGTGACAACCGAAAATTGACCATCTGTGACAACCGAATTTTGACCACCGTGAGCTCTGCTTGGTTTAGGATGACATGGGGCTTGCCACCCTGCCATTGAATTTTCTGGGAGGCGTTTGCCGGATGCGGGGCACCCCTTCCTCAAAGTTGCCTGATCCAGGGTCTCTGGGTCCCTCGCGTGTGTACAGCTTTCTCGCTCATGTGGCCGCGGTGTGCGGCTTGGGGTTTTACTTCCGCCCGGCAACGATCTGAGCCGCGCAGGGCCGCCGAGAATGGGTCCAACCGAGACTCGTCGGAGGCGGCCCGAAGCGGCGGCTCTAGGCGACACTTTGATGGGTAGGTCTTTGCTCCGTGTGTTTGGCTTTGGACCTCAGGCTCTGTTTGAGGCGGTAACTTTCCCAGCTGCAGTGGATGATATGGGCTTTGTGGGTGAGACGGTCCAACAGGGCGGCCGTCATAGTTGGATCCCCAAACACCTGGGTCCAATCGGCAAACCCAAGGTTCGTGGTGATGATCACGGAGCCTTTCTCGTGGCGTTCCGCCAAGACCTGGAACAACAACTCCGAACCTTCTTTGGAAAACGGAATGTAGGCCAGTTCATCCAGGATCAGCAGATCGTAGCGAACGTATTTTTGGATCAAACGCTGCAGTGCTCTTTGTTCTCTGGCCTCCACCAGTTCGTTGACCAGCCCGTAGCAGGTCACAAACCGGGTCCGATAGTTTTGCCGGCAGGCCTCGATCCCCAGGGCTGTCGCCATATGGGTCTTGCCGTTATGGAAAGCTTTCCATAACGATGAAACGCGCATCCAAACTGTAATAGGCCTTAAACTTCGAAAAGGCTTCCTGTTGCTGACGATCTTTGCCCCGCATGACCTTGCGAACCGCTGCTGTCAAGTTGTCGTAGATCAGAATCGGGAAAACTCCCCCGAAAAACGCAAACGCTTGCTCATGGCCATCGAAAAACACCTGTTGGCGTTCGCAGGGATAGAACCGCACAAAGTGCTTGCCCGAATACTTGCTGCGCATGCAAAAAAACTTCAGACGCTGCGCCTCGCCCCCTATCAGCGCGATCGCACCGCCCCAATCCACCTCCCCTTCATAGCCCGCTTCGGGATCACAGGGTATGAACGTGCAGGATCCCGCCATCCCAAGCTGCATCTTGGCCAGCCTCACATACCGGCGCACCGTGGATTCACTGCCTTTAAAGCCCTGTTCTTCAATCAACCGATGGTAGATCCGACGCGCCGTATGCCTTTGCTTGCAAGGTTTATCCCGGTCACCCTCCAACCATCCGTCGATCACCGCCAGATGCTCCCCCAAGGCCGGAAACGCCTGATGCTCACGCTCCATGTATCCCCACGGTTCACCCCGAATGGCCTTCTTCACCGTATTACGGCAATGACCTGTCAGACGTGCCAGCTCGCTGATGCTCTTCCCGTACACTCGGTACCCCGTCCTGATCAGTTCGTACTGGTCCATCTTGAGCACTCCTCTTCCTCCCTTCTCGTTGGCTTCTGTTCACGCCAACTTACCAGGAGGACAACCGCCCAAGATGGTCAATTTTCGGTTATCACTCGCCCCTTTTCCTGGTCACTTTTAGGTTATCAAAACCACTCGTTCGGACGCAAACTACGCTGCGCTTCGTTTGCGCCGCACCGCTTGGTTGTTCGGCCTGATAAGAAGAAAGGTGTATTATGGGAATAATGGCAAAATCGATGATAGCATACGCGCAACCGTTGCTCGACGCAACAGACGGATCACCCGAGCAGATGCAGAATGCACTCTCGATAGCGCAGATGTGCTGGAATCTCGCGTTGCTGCCTGAGACTGAACAAGAAGAGAGCATTGCCGTAATGCAAGCAGCGCTAAAGATGGAAGAGGCTGAATTTGCAGACTTTCGACACTCAGTCATCGTACCAATGATTGTGCGGCATCACGAGATGTTTCCCAACATGCCTCGGCTGGATTCACAGAGGACGGCATCGCTTCCACGGGAGGAGAAGTACCCAAGAACGGGACGTAATGCCCCTTGTCCGTGCAACAGTGGGAAGAAGTATAAACGTTGCTGTGGAAGGTGACGGCATTCGTGATCGCAGACAACCACGGATAGAGAACCGGGCCGAACAATTCACTCCAGCCGAGCGCTGAAAGCAGCGGCTGAGTATGTCATTGGGCGTCAAATGGAGCTAACGATGCATAAATCAGACTCGAGTGAGCGGTGGGAAGCTGAGGTGTACATTCTCCAGTTGCTGGAAGCGGAGTTGAATGCCGGATTCGATCCGGCTGCACAGCTGCCCATCACTTCACCCCTCGGGCGCGCTACACGCTCTTTGGAATACTGCATGATGTGATGCTCCCTCGCCCCTGAAATTATCAATCATAGATGAATTTAGATCGTGCGACAACTATCCTGACACAGGGGGCCAGGGCAATCGCACGTCATAAGGCTGGACATCTGGCTTCCAATGTGCCACACTACCTTGGTGACCCATAACCCAAGGAGGATGACACATGGAGACTGCAGGAAAACCGCGGCTTATGGAGCATTTTTCGTCCCTCACAGATCCTCGAATCGTGGCGAAGACGAGACACAAGCTGATCGATATCGTTGTGATCACCCTTTGCGCCGTGTTGGCCGGCGCCGACGAGTGGACGGAAATCGCCGAGTTTGGCCGTATCAAGGAGAAGTGGTTTCGCACTTTCTTGGAATTACCTCATGGGATTCCCTCGCACGATACTTTTGGTCGCGTGTTTTCGAAGATTTGTCCCGAAGAGTTCGAGAAGTGCTTCCTGGATTGGGTGCGTGCCGCTTTCCACGATATCGCTCCACAGGTCATGGCCGTCGATGGAAAGACGTTGCGGCATTCCTACGACCGATCATCGAACAAGACCGCGATCCACATGGTCAGCGCTTGGGCCACCGAGAATCGACTGGTGCTGGGACAGGTGAAGGCCGATGAAAAATCCAACGAGATCACAGCCGTCCCAGAACTGCTCAGAGTTCTTGCACTCAAAGGCTGTATCGTGACCCTTGATGCCATGGGCTGTCAGAAGGAGATCGTCCGACAAATTGTCAGACAAGAAGCGGACTATGTGATCTGCCTCAAAGGCAATCAGGGTACCTTTCGGAAGGAAGTGGAACTGTTTTTTCAAGACGCCAAAGAAAACGGATTCAAGGATGTTTCCCATGAAACCTACGAAACCACGGACGGAGACCATGGCCGCATTGAAATCCGCCGCTTCACCACCACTGCCGAAGTAGACTGGTTTGAGGACAAGTCCCAGTGGCCCAAACTCACCTCTTTGGGCATGCTCGAATCGGAACGACACGTTGGCGATAAGATCACCCATGAGACCCGCTACTACATTTCAAGTCTGCCCAGTGATGCCAAGATGTTTGCTCGTGCATCCCGTGGGCATTGGGGCATCGAAAACTGCTTGCATTGGTGCCTCGATATAGCGTTTCGCGAGGACGACAGCAGAATACGTATGGGGCATGCTGCCAACAATTTGGCCATCATACGGCATTTTGCCCTTAACCTTATCAAACAAGACAAAACAAGAAAGATCGGTGTCAAGGGATCCCGCAAACGCGCCGGCTGGGATGATGACTATATGCTTCGACTACTCGGCCTCTAAAAATTTCGTGCGATTGCCCTGCACAGGGGGCGATCCGGGAGCCGGAATCCATTACCTTGCTACAAAAATCAGACACCCCGATTGGGTAGCGTAGAAAATAATAGACCTGATATTTGATGCCAAATTCTATTTCCCCTCCCCTTGTGGGAGGGGACTGGGGGGATGGGAATGAAACTGATTGACATACGTTAATTTTCTCACCCTCACCCCAACCCTCTCTCATCAAGGGAGCGGGGGATTTTTTTGACCTTCGTTAACCTTTTTGCTTAAGGTCTCCAGATTAGAACGCTACCCCCGATCTTATATGAAGATAGAAGATTCACCAATAATGTCGATTGGTTATTGTGCCACGTTTTTGGGCTCTACCCCACTGCCCCGTATCCCGAATTTTCATGCTTCGTTGTGACCCCACGGGGTCATGGGGGTTATTGAGAAGATACCAAGTCAAGTTTACGGATTAAGGCTTGTGGCATTCGCAGCTCATGCGCTTTTACCCAGCAGACGCTGCATCAACGAACGTTTCGGCTTGTATGAAAAATCCACCTCATCCTGAACCATGCAGCCGTCGCACAGGGTTCCCTTGACATTTCCCGCCAGATAATTCCTGCGAAACTGGAGGTATTTTTCGTTGTGCCACACCCCGTACAAGCCTTCAACCGCCACATTGCCCAGAATCGTTGTGCGCTCCCAGTCCACGCAGCACAGGACGCAATCGCCGTTCCACAGAATATACGCCTGTTGCATGAGCCGGTCGCAGTCGCCGGATAATGCCCGCATCGGCAATGCATTGAGGCCACGCTGCTGAACGGCATGATGCGAGCGGTTTTCGAAAGCATGAATATTGACCGTTATGCCCCGTGAGTTCCAGTATTCGCGAATCTCGTCCAGTTCACGGTCGATGGCCTTGGTATGAACCATCGTGATCTTGAGCCTGGGGGTTTTAGCCTTGCGCCGGCCTTTCAACTCGATGAAGCGATTGACATTGGCAAGGTTCTTCTCCCAGCGCAAATTGCCCATGCTGGATTCGTAGGTTTCCCTGCGTATGCCGTGGAAGCTGACATGAAGGCCGTCCAGACCACTCTCGATCAGGCGCTCTCCCATCTCTTCATTGAGATAAGAAGCATTGGTATTGATTTTGGTCCGGGTCATCGGCTTCTT
Organism: Desulfoglaeba alkanexedens ALDC; assembly: GCF_005377625.1. Classification (GTDB taxonomy): domain Bacteria; phylum Desulfobacterota; class Syntrophobacteria; order Syntrophobacterales; family DSM-9756; genus Desulfoglaeba; species Desulfoglaeba alkanexedens. Next base: position 2,599,058 of record NZ_CP040098.1, read on the forward strand.
GCGGTCGGTTATGTAGCGGATCAGGTCGGGAAGCCGCGGATCCGCCAGCGGTTCATTCATCAGATAGGGGCTGATGCGCTTTACCGGATACTTTACTGCTTCATCAATGATGCGGAAAAACATGTCTTCATCCATCCTGCCCATAGAGAGCTTGCCGATGGTGCTCTCATTGGGACAGAACCGGCAACGGGCATTGCATCCGGACTGTGTCTGGATCTGAATGTTTTTCGGGAAATCGGGCACCGGACGCATACCTTGCAGCCGGCGGCCTATGAACCGCTCAACCCCGTTTTTGCAGTCTTGTGGGAGAAAGTATCGAACAGGCATTGCGAGAATCCCTTTCCGTGCACGGATGTTTGAAACAATGGCAATTACACAAAATCAGCGTAGCATGTTTTTGAGCCAGCGTGCAACCTCGGGCGCCTCCGCAGGGAGAGGGCTTTGGCGATCGGTCTTGAGTGGAGCCCCGAATGGTTGAGCACGGCCGGATGCGAACAGGGCGCGGTGCAGCAGGGATATATCGCGAAGCGGGCGAATCAAGCCACGACGCAGCATCCAGGCACATGCAGTATCTACGATGCCGGCCGGCTTCCCCTCTTTAATCTCTTGTGAGAAGAAAGCCTGGGCGCGGCACACGCACCATTCGCGCAATCGGCTGCTGAAGCGGGTTGGCTTGATCTCCCTCACTGGAAAGATATAGAGAGGTGCCGTGGTTGCCGCCGCCTCGGCCAGCATCGATTCGCTTTCGCCGGTGACAACCAGCACATCGGCCTGAGCGAGAAGCGCCCGGTAGGGATTGGCGTGACGGTCCGGTTGCCAGGTAAAAACGCGATGCGGGGCGGTGAGCACGGACTCCAGGACCCGGGTGGCGGCGGGGCTGGTCCGGCGGCTGGTGACGGCCACAACGCTCCCTCCACCATCTTCGGCCCACCGCCGTACCAGCAATGCCATTTTTCCCGCGTCATCGGCGCCCAGACGGAAACGAGCGGCATCACCTCCCACCAGAAGCACTACGACGGGCCGGGGAGCGCCATCCAAGAGCCCGGGCCATTTTTCGCTTTCTTCAGAAAGAAGCTGCAACGAGATGGAATTCAGGGGTGCCGTGGTTTCGTAGCGCCGGGGATCCGGTGGCAAGCGACAGTGCCGGGGGGTGACTACCGCATCGTACTTGCTTGCCACTGCTCCGCCGACACGGCCCAGCTGCACCGTCAGCGTGCGCCCCTTGCCGGCGCGGCCGACCCAGCGGGTAATGGGGGCCGTGCTGCGGCCGACGCCGATGACTACATCGGGCCACGGCGGTTCAAGAGGGGAAGATTTCCGCCGGTCCAGGCCTACCGTCAGGGGGAGAAACGGCAGAGAATCCCGCCAACGGGACCACCGCGTGAAATGCAATTCCTTGACCTCGTAAGGCCAGCCCAATGCTTCAGCCAAGGCAACGGCCTGAATCCGATTGCCCGGATGGAGATTGGTCAGTACCCACACACGGGCAGGGCAAGATGACGTATCGGGGTGCTCGGGTTCCATGCCTGTATTCAACTTTTCACGGAGGCTGAAAGAAGTTCGAAATATATTTCTTCAACACGGGCCGCCCGCTTGTCTTCCGTACATAGCTCGAGCACCAGTTCGCGGCCTCTTGCGGCGCAGGACCGCGCCAGCTCAGCGTCCCGGAGCATCCTGTCTATCGCGTCGGCCAGTGCCGCCGGATCTCCGGGCGGAACCAGCAGTCCCGTGCTGTTATGAATCACCAGTTCCCGATTGCCGGCCACATCACTCGAGATTACCGGACGAGCCATGGCGAGCGCCTCGCGCAGCGCGCCGGTCAACCCCTCGCCGCGAAGTGATGCGCAGACGACAATATCGATTGCGGCCAGCGCCGCGGGAACATCTTCCGTAAAGCCCGCAAAAACCACCCGGTCGGACACCCCCAGAGAGGATGCCATGGCTTGCAGCGCACTGGAATCCCCCTCGCCCACCAGTACGAAACGCAGTTCGGGGTATCGGTCCTTGAGGCGAGCCGCTGCCTCCAGCAGTATCGGCTGGCCCTTCTTGGAAGTATTCAGGGAGCCGATCAAGCCGACAACCGGGACTCCCTCGGACAGTTTCCAGGCTCGACGCATCCCCGCGCCGGAAACTTCCGGGCGGAAACGATCAGGGTCGAAACTTCCGTACACGACTTCAACTTTTTCCCCGGCGATGCCATCGGCCACCAAAGCATCCCGAACGGCATACGCTACAGCGAATATACGGGCAACATGGCGGCGGTGGATAAAATAAGCCAGAGGGCTTTGCGACAACGGATAGACGGTACCTCGATTTGCCGCCCAGACAGGGCGGCGTATACCCAAGGTTGCGAAGTAAGCACAAAACAAAGCCCGGTTTTTGTGCGTATGGAGAACATCAGGGCGCTCTTCAGCCATCAGCCGCCGAAATTGCAGCAAGCCGGCAAGGCTTCGCAATCCAAGGCGCCGCGTCCGGACCCCGGCGTTTCGCAGGCTCTGGAACCACATCCCATGCATCGGTTGATCCGGCTCGCCGTCAAATATACAGGTGAGGCGGTGTCCGCGCCGGGCAAGGGCTCGCGCAAGGGATGCGCACTGCACGGCTCCACCGCGCTCGACGGAACCGTGGGAGTCGACCATCACTATGTTAAGCGGTCTATGATCGCAGGGATTTTCAGCGGCATTGTCACTGTTTTTTTCATGGCTTGTCATGAAGCCATCGCCTCTGTTTCGTCAAGCATCTGCTTCCACCGGGTCTCGAAAGCATCATAGAGAAAAGGGCTGGATGAGACCACTAAGAGTTCGTGATTTGCATGCAGCGAGCTTTTCGAAAAATTCATGCTGCCGAAGATGACTTCCCGGGTCCCATGGGTATCGATCAGAATGAACTTGTTATGCATAGGGAATCCTTGGGGATGGCGGTAGCGGCGGAAGAGCAGGTGTGCATCCAGCAGAGTCTCGACCCATTGCGGAACCCGCCGCTCCGTATCATGGGCAAGGATTTCGATGCCCATTCCGCGCTTTTTGAGGGTGAGCAGGGTTTTTCCCATCTCGGCATCGTTCAGATGGGAAATCGCCATGCGCAGAATCGCCCCCTCCGGTACTGCAAGGAGCTTCCGGCGAAGGACATCGCGACGGAGCCGGGGGAAAAGGTAAATGCTCGTATCTCCCGCCGTCAGCACCTTGTTGTTGCGCGGCAGCAGACGTTCCCAGGGACCGTGCCGGCTGCCATGCAAAAGGCGGAGATGATCGCGCAGAGGGATGACTAGGCGGCTGTCGGTAATTTCCACCAAGTGGTTGTGTCCTCGGTCCTGGTCGCCGATTTCTTCCAAGATTCGCGGATCTTCAGGCCGATTACCGGAAGGATTGAACGTGCCGGTAAGCACATGGGGTTTAGGATGACTGAAGTAGTAGAGCTTTAGATGCACTCGGGGGTTTTTCCAGTGAAGGTTGTCAGGACAGGAATGCCTGAGCGGCCTGCAATCGCGGGCCAGATTGTCGGCACGTTGCAGCATTTCGAGTACGGGGAGGTTGACATGGTTGCTGCGCGGATTCGCTTCCAGGGTCAGCCTGACCGAAACCCCCCGTTTCTTGGCCTGAACAAGCGCATCGGCCAGCGCTTCATCTCGGAAATAATAGGTCGCCCAGAAAATCTCGCCGCCGGACGGCACGGCGGAGACATGGGAATGGAGCAGGTCACGCAAGGCTCGGGGGGAACGGTCGGGCCCACCAAAAAAGACGCGGAAATGCGGATTGCCTGGCGAAGATGTGGATATCGTCATAAGAATCTCGGTGGGCGAGGTCGCAGACGAAAATTCACGGCTTCGCCCTTGCTGCGATGGTGTCCCCTGTAGGAGCGGGCTTGCCCGCGATCAGGGTCGCCGGCAAGGCGGCTCCTAAAGAGCATGGGTCTCCTAGGGACGTAGGGGCGCAGCGCCCCTACGCGAGAAACGGACACTCCATCCCCAGAAGGGTGAAGGGTATTCTTAGACAGCCTCTAACCTCGCGGCCTCTGTATCAAAAAGACACCCCGCAGCTGAGGACAAAAAAGTTGATACCGTCATTTTCGTCAGCCAGATCAGCGTTCGAATAGTGAACAAGCCTGGCGCGCAAGGAGTATCGTTCTTGGGGACCAAAGGCCATCCCCAAGCCCACGACGTCTCGAAACTGAAAATGGGAACCGAGCTCTCGGTCGTCGAATTCTTCATGCTCGATGTAGGCCCCGCCTACCCCTACCTCCAAAAAAGGAGTAACTTCCCCGTCGGTGTGCAGTACATAAGTGAGCATCGGGGTGACATCAAAGTTAACGTCGGTTTTATCGGATGAAAACCACAACCCGCCGCCCGCCTCCACTGCAGGCTGAAAATGTCCCACGCCGGTGGACCAAAACTCCCAATCGATTTCCCGGGCATAGCCGACCCGAATCTTTCCGTCTGTATCCCAAGATCCGCCGCCGCTGAACAACACTGTATTGGGCATGGTATCCTGTCCGGCCATGGCGGGCTGCACCCAAGCACATGTCAATACAACAGCTAGAGCTATCCATGCGTTTACTACCAGATTGTTGTTGGATTTCACTTCGGTTCTCCTCTCCTAAAGCCATGTCATCAGAAGCGGCGGCTATCAAGGGTTTCAGGGATTGTGGATGGGGTTCGTGTGAAAGGAATGTTCCGGCCCGGGGAAGGTGCCGTTTTCGACCTCTTCCCGGTAGCGCGTGAGCGCTTCCACGATGCGCGGGCCGAGCGTTTCGTATTGTTTCACGAATCGGGGCACGAACCGGTCGAAAAGGCCGAGGACATCGTGGACCACCAGCACCTGCCCGTCGCAGTGGGGTCCGGCCCCGATCCCGATGGTTGGAATGGGGACGGCTTCGGTAATACGCGCCGCAATGGCTTCCGGAATCGCTTCCAGTACCAGGCTGAAGCACCCGGCTTCCGAAAGGGCGATGGCATCCTCTATGAGGGTTTGGGCGGCTTCGGCGTCTTTCCCCTGGACCTTGAACCCACCGAATTGAGCGATGCTTTGAGGGGTGAGTCCCAGGTGGCCCTGTACCGGGATGCCGGCCGACACCATGGCTCGAACCTGGGGCAGCACGCGGGCGCCGCCTTCAAGCTTCACGGCCTGGGCTCGTCCTTCCTTGAGAAACCGTCCGGCGTTCAGCACCGCCTGTTCTACGCTCACCTGGTACGACAGAAACGGCATGTCCCCGATGACAAGCGCCCGGGCGGCCCCGCGGGTCACCGCCTTGGTGTGATGGAGCATTTCTTCCATGCCCACGGCCAGGGTGTCGTCGTGACCCAGGACCACCATGGCGAGCGAATCCCCCACCAGGATCATGTCGATCCCGCTTCGGTCGACCCAAAGGGCCGTGGGATAATCATAGGCGGTGAGCATGGTGAGTTTTCTCCGACCTTTGGCGGCTGTCACATCGGGGACGGTGACACGTTTCATGGCAAGACCTCCGTTACGTGCAGGTTGGGCGGGAAGTCAGCGGCCGCCGACGGATGCCGCGGCCGTCTCTTCCTCAAAGACAGCTTCCAGGGTGTGGATCAACTCGGTGAGGGTCCGGTTGACCGGAGTGGGGACTTGGAGTACTTCTCCCAGGCGGACGATGGCTCCGTTGATGGCATCGATCTCGGTCCGCCGCCGGTGGTCCACGTCCTGGCCCATGGACGAACGGTTGGCGGCCGTAGCCTGGGCGATGCGGAACACATCTTCCACCGAAAAATCGTTCAGGGGAATTCCGGCGGCCTGCGCTACGGCAAGGGCTTCCAGGACCGCGGCTTCTGAAAGCCGCCTGGCGGGGGCGAGCGAGGCTATGGCTCCATTGCGAATGCCGGTGAGCGCCGTGATCGCATTGATTCCAATGTTCACCATGAGTTTCTTCCAGATGAGGGTTTGGACATCGGATGCGGCGTGGGCTTCCATGCCGGCCTTATTCCAGAGGCGGACGGTTCGGTATACCCGCTCGTCGGTGCCGCCCGACCAGGCGCCCACGTGGGTGGGGCCGTTGCCGCCGTGGCGCACCACGCCGGGTTCGACGAAGGTGGCCCCTTGGGCGGTGACACCGGCCAAGACCAATGCCGCCTCGAACGTGCCGGCCAGCAACTCTGCGTTCCCGATGCCGTTTTGAAGGGTGAGAAAAAGGGTCGAAGGTTGCAGATGCCTTTCTTGCAGTGAAGCCAAAGCGGCGCCGGTGGCGTAGCTTTTCACCATCACCAGCACCAGGTCCGCGCGCCAAGGGATGTCCGAAGCGTTGGTCGAGGCTTCGATCGGCGTCGTTTCCAAGCGCCCGTCCAGTTCGATAATGGTCAGACCCTTTCTGCGGATCGCCGCAATGTGTTCGCGATGAATGTCGAGCAGAAAAACGTTTTCGCCGGCTCGCCCAAATCGGGAACCGAAGAGGCTCCCCATGGCTCCGGCGCCGATCACGAGTATGTTCATGGCTGCACTCCACTGAAAGGCCTTTGTCCCGGCGAACATAGTCTATAAAGGACGGGGGCATCTGGACAAGGAAAATCCTCGAGCCGCCGGACGGCCGGCAGGTACCTCGCGGGCGCCGACCTGTGCTCTGAACCGCGGCTTCCCTGGATCTCCGTATTCTGGAACACGATCGTTGCGCTTGACTGCAGCCTCGATGAAAGCCAAAGATGAGCGCATACATCAGTCCGAAAACAGCCGCTCTCCTGCGAGGAAGCGGTCCAGCGAGGGTTCCATGCAAACCAGGTTCGGCATCATCAAGAAGCTTTTCTTCTGGTACGCTGTACTTATTGCCGCCTTCTACGGAACCATTTCCGTCTACTACCTCAGCATCCAGAAGATCCTCACCCTCTCCGACGATATCGTGAACAAGAACTACCGGATTTCTTCCTCGGCCAAGGCCATGATCGACAGCCTCATTTCCATGGAGGAGAACGAAAAGCGCTACAGCATTTTGAAGAATCCCGAGTACCGTGGGTATTTCGAATCTTCCCGGCAGGAATTCGAAGACCACTTGGCGGAAATCCTGCGACTCCTCATGGGAACGAAAGAGGTGGTTCCCTGGGAGGAGTTGTTTCGGAGTTACGCCGCTCAACGCCAGCAAATGTCCCTGACGTTCAGTGCCGGGGAAATCCCGGAGGATCTCTGGATTCCGGAACGAATGATCGACGGCTGGATTCAGCGGATTTCCACGGTGCTCGCCACCAATGAACGAGAAGTGGAACTGGCCATGAGGGACCTCCACGAAAAGGGAAATCTGGCCCGCCGGTGGGGGATGGTCGGTGTGGCGGTGTCCCTGCTTTGCGGCGTCTTGGGAATGATGTTCCTAGCAGGTTCCATGAGCCGGCCGCTCCGGGAATTGCGGCGTGGGATTCGGAACCTGGCGAGGGACGGTTCCAGCGAGCCCATCCGGATCCTTTCCGAAGACGAGTTCGGCGAACTGGCTTTCGCCTTCAACGAAATGCTTAACAGGCTGAAGGAAGAAGAGCGGATGCGGGCCGACTTCATTTCCATGCTCAGCCACGAAATCCGCAATCCCCTCACCACCATCCGGGAGTCGGTAAACCTTATCGAACAAGGCACCATGGGGACAGTAAACGACAAGCAGCGCCGGTTTCTCGGCATCGCCCGCCAGGAAGCCGAGCGAATTTCGGGACTGCTCAAGAATCTTCTTCAGCTCTCCAAGCTGGAAGCGGGGCATCCTGCGGTCAACCCCAGGGAGCTGCGGCCCGCCGGGCTGGTCGAACGATGTGTGCAACGTTTCGCGCCGGCGGCGGAGGCCAAGAGCATCGGGATCCGGATGGACATTCAGCCGGATCTTCCCACCCTGATCGGCGACCCGGAACTGCTCGAACAGGTCCTGCTGAACCTCATCGCCAATGCGGTCAAGTTTTCACCGCCCGGCAGCGAAGTGGTGGTGGCGGTGAACTGCGGCAGCGGAAGGGAGCAAGTGGTCTTCGCGGTGACCGACAACGGCCCGGGCATTCCGAAGAGTGAACAGTCCTTCGTGTTTCAAAAATACTACCGCGCTTCTTCCTTTCAGCATAAGATCGACGGAACCGGTCTGGGGCTCCACATCGCCAAGCACATCGTGGAATCCCACGGGGGAACGGTCTGGCTGGAGAGCCGGGAAGGAAGCGGGAGCACGTTCGGGTTCACACTTCCTCTCTCGACCAAGGAATGCCGCGATGAAAAAATCGAACAGACTTGAGACACGAATTCCGGTGCTTCTGTGCGTCCTGGCGGTCGCGCTCTGCTACTGGGTGCCGGGATGCGCTCACTTCCGGGGCAAGCAAAGCGCGGCCGAATTGGAAGCTCAAAGAGATGCCGCCATCAAGTGGAACGAAGGATTCAAGGCCTTTGAAGAGGGCGATTACGAGACGTCCGCTGAAATCTTCGATTCGCTGAGCCGCCAGGCGGAAGACGAGGCCCTGCGGCGGAGGGCCCTCTACGCCGCAGCGTGTTCCCACCTGCTCGGTTCCCGTACGGCTCGGGAGTTCGACCAGGCCTTGGAAACCTGGAAGCTCTGGAAGGAAATGGCTCCTTACCAGCAAGACTTCGAAGATCCCCGAATGCTCGACATCCTCCTCCAAAGACACGCCACCTGCTACAAGGAAGCGCAGAGATCCCGGCAGAGGCTCAAGCCCCATAACGAAGCCGCCTTGAGAAAGCGCCTCGAGGAGAAGGATAAGGAAATCACGGAACTGAAACAACGGCTGGATGCCCTGGAAACCCTCCACCGCGAGATCCAGGAAAAGAAGAAAGGGGTTTCTTCACCGTAACCGGCGGAGTGGAGGCGGCGGCAGGCGCGGAAGGGACCCAGCCCGGAAAGCCTTCGGCGCAACCAAGCCGGGGAAAGGCGGCGCTCCGGAGGCACCGTCAGGGATCGCCCGCGGTCGCGCGCGATTCCCCTGCGAACGCGGTCAACTCGTAGCGCATGCCGCGCTTGATCTGAGTGTACGTCCTCCGATCATTGGTGCTCAGCATCCGAGCCAGTGCCATGGCTTCGAAAAACGCGGTGTCATCTTCATCTCGGGCTGAAGCTATGCAACGTTGATCCCCGTGCACCGGGTCTTTGGATGCCCGCTGGTGAGTACCACCGCGGCATTTTCGGTTGAGCGTTAGATCTCGTCCGGTATCCGGTGATGATCTTTCAGAACGTCCGTGGCGAATGTATGGGCGTCTTCCTCATCGCTCATGGTCACCACGAATACGGCGTCCCTCTTCTTGAGATCGAGTGCCGCCATCGGCTGTTCCTCTTCCGCCTCATTTGCCGCAAAGGGTTTCCCGGTTCAGATGGGGGAGCCTTTCATAAAGGCGCATGATTTCGGGGTCATCGTTCAGCCAGTGACGGAGGTTGCCGATGAGGGCCGCCGCGTAAGGACTGCTCTCTCCGTCGGCAAGGCGGTAGTTCACCCAGAGCCCCTCTTTGGTCGATGTGACGAGGCCGGCTTCTTCAAGTATTTTAAGATGCTTGGATACAGTAGGCTGGGCCAGGCCGAGGCCGGCCGTGAGTTCACACACGCACAGCTGCCGCCGCTGAAGCAGCTTCATGATCTTGACGCGACTGGGGTCGGAAAGCGCCTTCATGACCCGAACGAAAGGCTTCATGTTCGAAACTCCGTGTGCTCGTGATGTCGGCATAATCCTAAGGCTTTTTCCCGATCCTTGCGAGCCCATTGTTTCCTGTTGAAAGCGGTGCGGAGTGCTCGGACCGGCTGCCGGTGGGCGCTGCGGCTTTCGGGGGGAAGGAGGAACCAGAGGAACCGCGCGGACCCGGGAGGGGTTTGCTTCCCCTCGTTTCCAAGTTCCGGCTTGGGAACGCCCTGCCCGGGAAGCTCCAGCTTCGCCTCACTGTAAAGGATTTGAACGATTTCGTGGTCTTCGAAATATCTAGGCTGCTCGCGATGCGGTGAATGTGGTTCTCCATGATCACGTGGGCATAGAGCCGCATCCACGCTATAACAGCTGATATGACGAAGTAGAGGTGTTTGGGTCCCTTGTTATGGATTTTGCAGCGGGTTCGCCGTGGGTTACGGCCTCATGGGAATCGAAGCTGGAGCTTCTGCACAGTTGTGTTCCCAAGCTGGAGCTTGGGAACAAGGTGGATGACGGACATTCCATTTCCAGGACCCCCCAGCGTCTTTCTTTACATATCCGCATGAGTTTGCTAGTTTAAAATATAGTTTTCTTCTGGCACAGGTAACTTCTCAAACAATCTAGCACAGGAGGCAAAAATGCGCATTCTCAACTTGTACTACTCCTCCACCGGCAACACGGCTTTGGTGGCTGAACGCATAGATCAGGTCATCCGCGACGCGGGACACACCCTCGATTCCATCCGCATTGACAAGGAAACCGTCGTTGACCTGCTCGCCTATGACTTCGTCTTCGCCGGTTCGGGGGTTTACGCCTGGCTGCCCGGCAAACCGATGCAAAACCTCTTCGAACAGCTGCGCCGCACCTATGTCGAGGACGGCGCCATCAAACCGGCCTCGCCCAAACTGACCGGCAAGTATGCGGTGCTTTACTGCACCTACGGAGGCGTGCATACCGGTATAAACGAGGCCATCCCCGCCATCAAGTACATGGGCCAGCTCTTCGATCATCTCGGCTTCCATATCCTCGCGGAATGGTACGTCGTCGGCGCGTATCGCCTGGAAAAGATGCAGGCCATGTCACGCGACGGCAGGCTCGGCGACATCAGTGATCGGCCCAACGAGCAGGATCTGCGGCATATCGCCGAAGCAACCAGGGGTATTTTGCGGATCTGAGGGCTTGTCGAAAAACAAGCTCATGAAACTCTGCCCCTGATGAGGTTCGTTGTTCCTGCTGGAGTGGTCTTGGCCGCGATGCAAACCATCTGTAGGAACATGCACGGGTTGCATTTATGCTATTGGGTTGTTTTTAAAGATGAACGTTGAACATCGAACATTGAACGTTCAACATCGAATTAAAAAAACGTGGTACACGCTGAATAAGTTTTAACCATCTCTGGGTCTCTCTAAGTTCCTTTAATGAGATACGAAGCCTATGGATAAAGTTCTTTCCCCTGGTTCCCAAGCTCGAGCTTGGGAACGAGGGAAAACGGAGCTGATGCGCTTGTTGCTTCAAGACCATCTGGATCTACCTTAGAGGGTCACCCTGGATGTCGTTCTAAAAGGTCCGCAGCCTTCTTGCGTGTCATATGTTTGATTCTTCATCCTTTCCCGTTCACCATTCACCACTCACCACTCACCATTCAATGTTCAATGTTCAATGTTCAATGTTCGATGTTCAGTGTTCAGTGTTCAGTGTTCAGTGTTCAGTGTTCAGTGTTCATTTTTTCCGCTCGATAGCGGGCAAAAACAACTTAGCGTTTCTGGGGCGGCCGAGAGTGGGTCACTTTTTTGGTAAAGCCTGTGCAAGTTCGAAGATGCAGGCGCATGTGCGGTGAGCGGCACCAGACCGGACTGATCCCGTGAATGTAGACTTTTACACTTCACGAAGTGCGGCGACCAGATTCATCCGCGATGCCCGGTAAGCCGGCAGAATACCTCCCAGAAATCCCATGAAAAGCGAAAACAGGAGTGAATCTGCAATGATTTGCCCGGAAAGGTAAAAGCCGAAGGCCAATTCCGAAAACGTCTGGAAATTAGTGGTGGAAACCGTGAAGAATTGCAGGAGGGAGGCGAGAAGGAGTCCAGCGCAACCGCCGGTTAGGCCGAGGAAGAGGGATTCCAGTAGAAACGCCGTGAGGATCGTTCGACGCTGAAAGCCGAGCGCGCGAAGGGTACCGATTTCGCCCGTTCGGTTGGCGACGGCCGCATACATGGTGATCATGGCTCCCACGATGGCCCCGATGGAAAAGACGGCGGTGAGGGTTGTTCCGAGGATTCTGAGGAACTTGGCCATGGCGGCGGACTGTTCCCGGTAGTACGTGGTTTCGCGCTTGGCTTCCAGGGTCAGGCGGGGATCGCTTTCGATTCGTTGCTTGACTTGGTTGAAGGCCGCAGGGTTTTTGAGGCGAAAAATCACCGAGGAGTAGACGGGGCGGCGAAACGCTTGGAGGAGCTGGTCGACGTCACCCCAGATTTCGGAACTGAAGCCGGTACTTCCCGCGTCGAAGATCCCCACCACCCGCCACTTGCGCATGGCGAACTCCAGGGTTCCACCGAGTTCCGCGTTCTTGAAACGTTCCGCCACGCTGCGCCCCACGGCGATTTCCGTCAGGCCTTTCCCGGGAAGGCGTCCGGCCGCCAGCCGAACCTGGGGCCGAAGCGCGTAGGACATTTCCGAGATTCCGCGGATCACCACGTTGGCCGGACTGCCGGTGCCGCGCTTTTTCAGATTGATGAGGACCACCAGTTCCTTCGCCGCCATGGGCCGGCCGTTGTCCCCCACGGCGATTTCCGGGAGTGTTTCCACGAGGGCGGCGTGGCTGCGTTCCACGGCGCTCTGCACTTCGGTCGTGGACGAACGGCGGATGGCCACCACGTTTTCGGGGGACCCGGTATCCACGAGGGTTTTTTCCAGGCCTTCGGCCAGCATGAGGATGGCGGCGAAAACGAAGACCACCAGAGCCATGCCGCCGGCGGTGAGCAGCGTCGTGAAGCGCCGTGCTGCGAGGTTCCTCAGGCTGTAAGCGAAAAGCAATCCCACTCAGCCGATCCTCCGGAGCCCTTCGGCGATGGGCACTCTCACCGCCTGCCAAATAGGAAACCCGGCGGCCACGGTTCCTACCACCGTCACCGCCGCTAAGTCCTGGTAAAGTGTCCGGACATCCACATTGAACACCGGAAAATACTGACCCAACGCGTCGCGGAAGTAGGCCGCCGCCGGGAAGGTGAGCGCCATGCCGATGAGGCCGCCCATGGAGGTGATCACCAGGGATTCCCCGAAAATGAGGCTCCCCAATGTGGCCGCGCCGAAACCCAGAGTCTTGAGAACGGCGAACTCGTCCAGCCGCTCTCGGACCGACATGGACATGGTGTTGGCCACCACCGCCAAAATGATCACAATCACGACCAGGGAAACCAATTCGATGGCGGTCAGGATCGCTTCGCTCATGGAAATAAAGCTCATCTGGAATGCTTTTTCGGTTTCGGTGAGGGTCTCGGCGAAGGAGTTTTCAAATAGCTCGTCGATTTTCTGAGCGATCCCGGCGGCTTCCTCAGCCCGCTCGATGCCCGAGATATAGAAACCCACCTGGTCGGCGCGGGTTGGTTGTACTTTCTTGAGGGTTTCGTTCAGGTAGGCCCAATGGAAAAAGAACCGGTTTTCGTCGATGGTTTCGTCGCGAGCCCGGTAGATGCCCCGCAGAACGAAATCCCAGTTTCCGGGGAATATGGTTCCCCGAAGGGTCAGGGTATCCCCGATATCCCAGCCGTAGCGTTCGGCGAGTTTCCGTCCCGCCACGCACCCTTTGCGATCTGTAAGGAACGCGGTCTTGTGCGATTCGGGAAGGACGAATTCGGGATGGAGTTCCAGGAAAGACTCCGGTTCCACCGCGAAGTTCGCAAAAAAATGCTTTTCGTCGATGTAGATGCCCCCGAACCAGTTGCCGTAGGAGACGGTTTCGACGCCGTCGACTCCGCGGATCTTATCGGCGTAAGAGAGGGGCAGGGGAAAGACCAGGGAGATGGCGTTTCGGGTCACCAGGCGATTGGCGGCCGAGGCTTCCACTCCGGCATACCAGGCGCTGATGACCGTCTGCAGCATCCCGAAGGCCAGGATGGCCACCGCCATGCCGCAGACGGTGAGGGCGGTCCTCAGCTTGTGCCTAAAGGCATTCCGAAAGAGCAGTTTGAGGAGCATCCGTGAGCACCCCTTTGTCCAGGACCTTCATGGAATGGGCCCGCTTGGCCGCGCGGGGGTCGTGGGTCACCATGATTACGGTCTTTCCCAGTTCACGGGCCAGCTGCTCCATGAGTCGCAGTACGTCGTCGGCCGACGCCCGGTCGAGGTCGCCGGTGGGCTCGTCCGCCACCAGGATCGTGGGGTCGGTCACCACCGCCCTCGCGATGGCCGTCCGCTGCTGCTGTCCTCCGGAGAGTTCTCCCGGGTAATGATCCAGGCGGTCTTCCAGGTTCACCAGGCGCAGGGCCGATCGGGCGTGTTCGCGGCGTTCCTTTCGGGGAAGGCCTGTGAGCAGCAGTGGAAGTTCCACGTTTTCAAGGGCCGTGAGGACGGGGATGAGGTTGTAGAATTGAAAGATAAAGCCCACGTGAAGGGCCCGCCACCGGGCCAGCTCGGTTTCCGAAAGTCCGGTGATTTCCATGCCGCCCACCGTGATGCGCCCTTCATCGGGCTGATCGAGGCCGGCGATGAGGTTGAGCAGCGTGCTCTTTCCGGACCCCGAAGGGCCCATGAGGGCAAGAAAATCGCCCTCGCAAATGTCCAGGGTGATCTTTTCAAGGACTCGGATCGTCTGCTTACCGCGCCGATAGGCCTTTCCCACGCCTTCGATCCTGACGATGGGAGGGTGTTTTACAACCGACTCAGGCATCTCCTAACCTTCCAATGATTTGACCTTGGAACCGGACCTCAACGATGCCGGAGGATCCACCACCACCTTGTCCCCCGCTTCCAGGCCGACCCGTACTTCGACCGCCGACCCGAGAAAACGTCCCACCCGGACCGGCACGGCTTCCACCCGGTCGCCCCGGATCCGGAAGGCCGTGGAACGCTCACCTTCGGTGATCAGCGCCGAGCGAGGGATCGAAAGCACCGGCTGCTCCTCATCCGCCCCCACCTCCCGGGAAAGGAACGCCACTTTCGCGCTCATTTCCGGGAGGATCCGCGGATCCGGCTCCAGGAAGGCCACTTTGACCATAACGGAAGCCTTGGTACGATCCGCCGTGGGCACGATCATGTGGACGCGCCCGGAGAACCGGGCGTCGGGAAGGGCGTCCAGCTGAATCACGCAGGGCTGCCCGACGTTCACCTGTCCAATGCTGGATTCGGAAACGTCCGCTTCCACCTGGAGGGAATTCATATCGGCCAGGGTCACCACCGCCGCCTTAGCATTGGCCGCCGCTCCCAGCGGGGTGAGGATATCGCCCACATCGGCGTTTTTGGTCAACACCACGCCGTCGAAAGGAGCCCGGATTTCGGCGTAACCGACGGCCACCGCCGCTTCGTCGCGGGCGGCACGAGCCGCTCGGAGGGCCGCTTCACGAGCCGCTACGGCCGCTCGGGCGGTTTTCATGCGGGCGACCGCCGCGTCGTGTTCCGCCTGGGTGATGTAGCCAGGAACGATGAGCCGGCGGCTGCGCTCGTAATCCTGGAGCGCGTTTTCGAACTCGGCCCGGGCCTGGTCCAGGTTGTGGCGGGCCAGTTCCACCTCGGCCCTTGTCCGATCCAGGGCCGCGCGCGCGTCTTCGTTTTCAAGCCGGGCGATCAGTTGGTCGGCCTTGACCCGGCTTCCCTCTTCCACCGCCAGGTGGACCAGCTGGCTGGTGATCTTGGGGGCCACGGCGGCTTTCCGCTGAGCCACCACGTAGCCGCTGGCGTTCAACACGGTGAAAGCCTGGGAAGGGTAGAGGTATTGAACGGTCGCCGGAGTCACTTCGACGGCGGGGGCCAGGATGCCCATTCGGTAAAGTAAAACGCCGAGCCCGCACGCACCGGCGACAAGCGTCCAGAACAGCAGCCGTCCGCCCCGCCTTCGGCGTATCGATACCTTGCTCTTGTCAATTCGCAGTTTGGAAACGTCATCTTCCGGCACGCGAAGGCTCCTTCCTTTCCCTGGAACGAAGGGAGCATATTCCGATGATCGAACTGCACCTAGAAAAATAATGGAAACTATGACGCTTAGAAAGCCCGCTTCAGCCGGTTTCGAAGAAGCAGCATCGAATTTTGATCATTCCCTCGCAGGTCACGGGAGTGAAGAAGAGAGCTTTCCAAAGGCTATTGGCTTGAAGGTTTTGAAACCGGTCGAAGCAGCACCGTGCGAGGACGTCGACTCTTGGGCGGTTGCCGAGCCGAGGGTTTTCCCACACGGTGGCAGCGGGTAGACTGAAAGAAAAGGGAGTCGCCCATGGAAGAGATCTTCCGGGAAATGGGAAAGGAAGAGGACTCGCTTTCCAGCGGGGAGCTTCTGGAAGCGATCGATCATCTCTATGCCTCGCTCGAGCTGATGGTTGCCATCGAGCGAGATGTGTTCGACGGGGTCCTGGACTGGGAGGCGTCATCGAGAGGGCTTGCGGATGCATGGTTTCAGGTCAACTGCTGCCGACTCTATACCGAGCGATTTGTGGACATGGAAGAACGCTTGCAGCCGGCCATGGGGCTCATCAACGACGCCAAATCCATGATCGATTCCATGGTGGCGTGGGGCTACGGCCTGACCCGTGCCGCCCGAGGGAATGTTGTGGGGAGCCTCGATCAGGCGGGAGACCTGGTTCACTCCGTTCTGGAGGAACTGGAAAGCTGGATCGGTTTCTACGAAAGGGAGTCGGACGATTCTTTGGATTCCCCTGCGGCACCACAATGAACAGCCGCCTTATTACTTCGCTCCCGTTCTTGACTTGGCGGGGAAAAAGGGTTTGGTAAGTTATCGGCGTCGTTCGTTCTTGGGTCGTCAACCGTTACGAATGGAGGATCGTTCTATGAAGCTATCGACCCAGCAGAACATGATCAATGCGTTCGGCGGTGAAAGCCAAGCCAACATGCGTTATCTACATTTCGCCACGCAGGCGGAAAAGGAAAATTTCCCCAACGTGGCCCGCCTGTTTCGCGCCATCGCCCAAGCGGAATACATCCACGCGGGCGACCATTATCGCTGTCTCAAACACCTGGACGGCGGGTTTGTCGCCAACAGCATGGCGGCTTTCGGCCCGGGGGATACATCCAAGAACCTGAAATTGGCCATCGCAGGCGAGGAATTCGAAATCACGGAAATGTACCCGACATACATCGAAGTGGCCAAATATCAGGGGGAAAAGGACGCGCAGCGCAGCTTCGAATGGTCCTACGGCACGGAAATCGAGCACAAGAAACTGTTCGAAAAGGCCAAACAGGCTGTGGACGGGGGAAGCGACGTAGAGCTGGGTCCCGTGCAGGTGTGCGAGGTTTGCGGCTATACGGTGGAAGGGGACGCGCCGGATATCTGCCCGCTCTGTAAATCGCCGAAGGAAAAATTCACCGCTTTCATTTCCTGATCCGTGCCGCAGAGGATGTGAAAACGGTCCGCTTCGGCTCAGCCGAGGCGGCACCATGTCACCATAGGGCAACCAAATGCGTTGCCCGTGTGATCCGACACCTTGACCAAAAACGGCCCCCTTTGAAGTCCCGCCATCGCCCCCTCCCTGTTTCGGTTTCATGGCCGCCATATCCCGAAGAGGCTGTCTGAGAACACCCTTCATCCTTCTGAGGATTGGGTATCCGTTTTTCGCGTAGTGGCGGTTCGTGAACGGCGGTAGGAGCCGGCTTGCCGGCGACCAGGGTCAACGGGGCATTGCCGGTTTATGGGTCGCGGGCAAGCCCGCTCCTACCGATAACGGAAAATCGGGCCGATTGCCTGTGGGAGCCGGCTTGCCGGCGAGCGGCATCGCTGTAGGAGGCCCGCCCTCGGGCCGATGGGGTGGGGCGGAGCATTGGGGTTTGTTCATCGCGGCGAGGCCGCCGCTCCAACTTTCGCGGCGACGTCCCACGGTGGATGAAGGTGGCCTTCCGGCGAGCGCCGAAGTCCTTCGCTTCGGGAGTCGATTTTCTGATCGGATCGTTTCACCGTTTTTTTCAGAAGACGCGAGGTTTTGGGGCACGAAATTGTGTCGAAGGGATCTTCATAGTCCAAATTTGTTTCGCGGTTTGGGATGGCCGGCGGGCCGGAACACCTCCATGACGACTCCGGTTTCGCACAAAAAGTGACAGGACCCCGGCGGATTGCCGGACCCCGGCCGGTTTGCGAAAGGGCCGGGCCGACGGGAAGGCATGTGGTTTGCTCTTTCCAAGAAGTCATGGAACGAGAAGTCTGTCAGCTCGAACTCAAAGTGCTCTACGACATCTGCCGGATCGTGGGCCAGATCCTCCAGCTGGACCAGGCATTGAACACTATCTTGGAGGTTCTTTCCCGTTCGCTGGCGATGGAGCGGGCGACCATCGTCCTCAAGGACCTGGAAACAGGCCTTCTCAAAATCCGGGCGTCCCATGGGCTCCGGCAGGAGGAGCGGGAGCGCGGAATCTATCATCCGGACGAGGGCATCACGGGGCTCATTTTTCGATCCGCTCAGCCGTTCGTGGTCCCCGATGTCCGCCAGGAACCGCTTTTCTTGAACAAAACCAAGTCGCGAGCCATCGAAAAGGAGGGGCTTTCTTTCATCGGAGTTCCGATTCTGCTGCACGGCCGGCCCGTAGGGGTGCTCAGTGTGGATCGGCTTTTCGGTACCGAAGTCTCATTCCAGGAAGACATCCGCTTTCTCACGATTGTGGCGGCCATCATCGCGCAGTTTTTCGAGCTGAATCTCCAGGTGGCCGAAAGGGAAAAAACCTTGCGGCGCGAAAACCTGGCGCTTCGCTTGGAAGTTTCCGAAAAATACAACCATTTCTTCATGGTGGGAAAGAGCAGGCCGCTGGTGGAACTGGGGTGGTTGATTCAGAAGGTGGCCCCGAGCAAAGCTTCGGTCTTGCTCCTGGGGGAATCGGGCACCGGAAAGACGCTGATCGCTCGCATCGTTCATGAATTGAGTCCAAGGGCTCGGGGGCCGTTCGTTAAGGTGAACTGTGCGGCGCTTCCCGACAATCTGCTGGAATCGGAATTGTTCGGGCACGAAAGGGGAGCTTTCACGGGAGCGGCCAGCACCAAGACGGGCCGGTTTGAAGAAGCCGATGGAGGCACCATTTTCCTGGACGAGGTGGGTGAGCTGTCGCTGCCCCTCCAGGCCAAGCTGCTGCGGTTTCTCCATGAAAGGGAGTTCGAGCGCTTGGGAAGCACGCGGACGCGAAAGGTGGATGTCCGGATCGTCGCCGCGACCAATAAAGACCTGGCCTCCGCTGTTAAACAAGGTCTGTTCCGCGGCGACCTCTTTTACCGGCTGAACGTATTCCCCATCCATGTCCCCCCGCTTCGGGAACGCCCGGAAGACATCCCGCTTCTCGCCGAGTACTTTCTGGACAAGGCGTGCGGCGAGTACGGGAAAAACCTGCACTTCGGACCCAGGGCGATTGCCGAGCTGAAATCGTACGAGTGGCCGGGCAACGTGAGGGAGTTGGAAAACCTCATCGAGCGGTTGGTCATTCTGGTGGATGGGCCCTTGATCGACGCCGACGACCTGCCGTCGTTTCTCAAGCTGCACCCGGAGGTGCCGGTTCGAGACGCGGGAGTTTCCCTGAGCCGGATTGAAGAGATGGAGCGGCGGGAAATTTTGGGTGCACTGGAGCGCAACAACTGGATCCAGTCGCGGGCCGCCAAAGATCTGGGGCTGACCCTCCGGCAGGTGGGCTACCGTGTTCGAAAATATGGGCTGGAGGCGTTCATCAAGAACAGGCAGCGCTCCGTGGGCCTTCCGGACATCCGGGAACCGGGATCCGCTTCGTGACCAGACTCCCGAAAGGAAATCAACCGGTCAGGGGGTTTCAGGGCCTTCACCATTCAAAGCCGCCTGCAAGGTGAGTTCGGCCCTTCGACTCAAGGTGGTGATGAGCACTTTGCCGCCCAGCCCCTTGATGCGTTCCAATACCGGCCTCGATTCGGGCTCTTCCACGAGAACGAAGAGGGCTGCAGCGCCCGGAGTCAGCATGCAGGACAGTTCTCGGAGGAAATCGTTTTCAATGCCTACGTGATCCAAAAGTGCCGGAAGCGCGGAAGACGCCGCGCCCGCGGCGGCTCCCACCGCCGCCCCCAAAAGGGGATGCAACATCAGGGTCCCCAGAAGCAGACCTGCCAGCCCGCCCGTCGTAACCCCTTTCCCGGAAACCTCATGGTGGTGACGGACCTCGAGGGACCCGTCACCCTTTCGCATGACGGTCGCCATATCCGTCACCTTGAGTCGCCGCTCCTGTTCCAGCTCTCGAATTTGCCGCGTGAGTTCTTCGGCCTCCTTTTCGTAGCGCATTTCGATCACCACCAGGTGCCCATGGTATTTCGTCCGCAGGAGCGCCTTGGCGAGATTGGAAGCGATCCATTCATGGAAATTCGGGGAAACCGTCTCCCATTTCCCCAAAGAATCGATCAATGCGACGCTTTCGTCCTTCGTGTTAAGCATGACGTAGACGTCGATGTCTTCACCCAGTTTCTCGATGGTTTTTCTTCCGGCGTAGCCGATCACGATGTATTCTTCTGGAAGCGATGGAAACGCCGCACGAAAGGATTGGGTGGTTCCGACGACGAACGCCACGTTTCCAAGTCCTGGTATCCAGCTCGCTTCCGTGACGGGATCTTCAGGAAAACGATCGCCGTGATGCTTGAGGAGATCCAGGTAACACGACGGCGGGCGAACCCCCAGCTCCTTTCGGATGGTCATTTCATAGTCGCGCATGGTTTCAACTCCCTCGAAAAAAGCTTATAAGATGAAGACCCGCGAATCAAAGGGAAAGAGGATATGTGGCGAACCCATGGATGGCCCGATGGTCACCGACTGGAGAAGGAGAAGATGCGGATCCTGGCGTTTTTCAGGAAGTTCCTGGTCCTGGTGATGGTTGCTTTGTGCCTGGGCGGCTGCAACACCATTTCGGGAATGGGAAAGGACATCGAATCCTTGGGCCGGACCATCAAACGGGCCGCCGACTGAACCGATTTTTGGCGGGAAGCAAACCGGTGGGAGCCACGGTGATGATCAGCTTCTCCATGGATGCGCCTATTCGCTCGATGTCCTTACGCCGGCTGAACCGTTACCTGTTGCTGCAGCAGATCGGAGATGGTCTTCGCGGTCTTCAGCAACGGACCGGAGAAGTTCTTGGCCAGCTGTTCCAGGTTGTACCGGGCCGTGGGAACGGCGATGTTGATCGCCGCCACCGGCCGGTTGTCCCGCATGATGGGAGCCGCGATGGAACGCAGTCCCACGGAAAGTTCTTCGTCGCTCACCGCGTAGCACTGCTTTCGCACCTTCTCCAGCTCTTCCAAGAATCCTTCCCGGGTGGTGATGGTGCGATGTGTGAGCTGTGAAAAGGTGATGCGGTCGAGAAGTTCGGAAAGCTCCTCTTCCGGCAGGTGCGCCAGGATGGCCTTTCCCATGGACGTACAGTGGAGCGGGAGCCGAGAACCGATGTGCAGCTCCGTCGGCATGATCTGTTCCGTCTTGAAGCGGGCCACGTAGAGGATTTCCGTCTGGTCGAGAACCGCCATGTTGACGGTTTCACCAAGGAAAGCCGATAGTTCCCTCAAGTGAGATTCACCGACCTGGCGGAGGTCCAGGTTGCAGACAATCGCATAGCCGAGTCCCAAGGCCTTGGGCGTGAGTCGGTAGCGCTTCTTGTGGATGCGTTCCACGTAGCCGAGTTCGGTGAGCGTGTAGCAGAACCGGGACGTCGTGACCTTGTGAAAGCCCACCTCTTCGGACAGTTGGGTGAGGTTGAGGGGCTTGGAACTCCTCGCCAGCGCTTCCAGCACTTGCAGTCCACGGGCGAGGGACGTAATGAATGACCGAGGTTTGGCGGGGAGCTTGATTTGTCCCATAATGCCTCGCTTTCTTGTTAAAATAAATTGTTTATGTGATCTTCCGGCCGAAGCCGGCCCGTTGCCCGCCGGAGCCGGCACATTCCGTCCTGCGGAGTACTTTTCATGATGCGTTATCATCGTATTGCATTGTAGAATAAGAAAGTGTGGGGTCGGTGTCAAAGGGTTTGTAGCGTAGAAAATAATAGACCTAATATTTGATGCCAAATTCTATTTCCCCTCCCCTTGTGGGAGGGGAGTAAGGGGAGGGGGGAGAGGGGGATTTTCTGACCTTCGTCATCCTTTTTGCTTAAGGTCTCCACTTTAGAATGCTACCAAAGATTTGAACGAGTGCATGGTCTTCGGTAGATCCGGGGCTCCTCGCGATGAGGTGCATGGGTCACGGCCTCATGGGAATGGAAGCTGGAGCTTGGGAACAAGGTGGATGGTGGAGCTTCGGAACAAGGTGGAATTTCCAGAGAATTCCAGCATCTTACAATGAACACTCTATTTTGTGGAACTGTACTCAGCTGTAACATCGCGTCGCCTCTGTAAAACCGCTTTCGTCGCTTTCATGGAGCATCCACCGTCACCTTCTGAATCACGACCGGGGTCTTAGGTACGTTTTCGTGTCCCCCGACGGCCCGGGTTTCCACCTTCCGGATGGCGTCCACCACCTCCATGCCTTCAGTCACCTGCCCGAAGACCGCATAGCCATAGCCCGGAGGTGTCTTGTCCCGATGGTCGAGGAAGGGGTTGTCCACCACGTTGATGAAGAACTGGGACGTGGCGCTGTTGACCAGGTTGGTCCGGGCCATGGCGATGGTGCCCCGGAGGTTTTTCAGTTCCTTCGAAGCTTCGTTCTTGATGGGCTGATGGGTCTTTTTGGGTTTCATGTCGGGGGTGAGTCCGCCGCCCTGGATCATGAAATCGTCGATCACTCGGTGGAAAACGGTCCCGTCGTAGAAGCCCTCCCGAACGTAACGGAGGAAATTGTCCACGGTTTGGGGGGCCTTGTCTTTCCAGAGTTCGATCTTGACGGTGCCCAGGCTGGTTTCCAGGGTCACGACGGGGTTGGCGGTTTCGGTCATCTTCGGTTCTCCTTCTGCGAGTGAGGGGAGCGGCGTCGAAAGAAGAATCGCCGCCGGGATCAGCCACGAAAAAAGCATCGCCATCATAAGAAGTCCTCTCCTGAAATGCAAACGGAAGCCCGGTCAGCGGATTTGGTACCGGGGTTCTTCCAGGTGGCCTTGCTTACAGCGCGGACAGCGCCCGGGGCGGGAGAGGCGCTTGCGATCCTTGAAGACGTAGCCGCACACGAGGCACCGAAAAGGGTGGATCACCAGCCTTTTTCCCTGGCCCGCGGCCGTCCGGGCCACGTGCGGCAAATGGGCGGCGACTTCCCTTTCCGAGAGGTGAAGGGCTTGCGAAAGTTCGCGGACCGTGCGCCCGCCTTCTTCCAGCAACGTGGCCATGCGTTGCCGTAGGGTTTCCATGAAGGTGCCCCGAAGTTCCTTCAACGTGCCAAGGAGCCTGTCCAAAAAAGATAGGCCGGCGGTCCGGATCCCATGCTGGAGCGGCCTTGGCCGCGATCGGGGTCGCCTGCCTGCCGGCAGGCAGGCAGGCCGGCTTCCACAAAAGGGCGCTGAAACCTATTCCCGGACAGGCTCCCGGG
The DNA here is from genome assembly GCF_005377625.1 of Desulfoglaeba alkanexedens ALDC. Lineage (GTDB taxonomy): Bacteria > Desulfobacterota > Syntrophobacteria > Syntrophobacterales > DSM-9756 > Desulfoglaeba > Desulfoglaeba alkanexedens. The sequence goes on from NZ_CP040098.1 coordinate 2,622,285, forward strand.
GTTTCCAATTGGCCCAAGCGGGGACGGCGTGAACGGCGTCCCTCAACGCGGCGTCCTTTTCCCGGGCCTCGGGTTCCAAGCGGCTCAATAGATCCCAAAAGTCTTGGGAATGGTTCATATGCACCGTGTGGCAGAGTTCGTGGACGACAACGGTGCGAACCAAGGGGGGCTCCAAAAAAAGCAGCTTCCAGCTCAAGCTGATGGTGCCGCCGGCCGAACAGCTTCCCCACCGACTCTTTTGGCCTCGGATCTGGACCTTTCGATAGCTCAGCCCCGTTTCCCGGCTGAGCCGTTGGAGCAGGGGAGGGAGGCAGTGGCGGCCGAGACGTTTGAGCCATTCTTGGAGCAGCGTCAAGCAAGCGGCTCGGTCCGTTACGGCGCCGCGGAGCGTCACGGTCGCCTTATGGAAAGACGGAATGAGTTCCACTGCCGGACCGTTCTGCCGAACCGTGCTGACGGTGACGGTCTTACCGATGGCCGGAAGCTGGATTTGCTTGGGAAGTTCGGGCGGCTCAGACGGCGAAAGTCCTTGGGCTTCCAGACTTCGCCAAGCCTGTTCGATCCACGTCCTCTTTTCTTCGAGGATCTCCGGAATCAACCGGCGGTCGAACCCGCGAGGTATCACCACTTCCAATCCTTCGTGGGGCCGGACCTTGAGGATGACGCGCTTGGCCCGGGCGTTTTCACGAAGGCGATAGTGCGATGTCTGAGGGGGCTTTTTCATACGATGGGCCTGAACCGTAGGGGTCCAATGGACGTTCATCGGAAGCCGTCGGCGTTCGGATCGGCGCCGTCATGCGCCTTGCCCCGATCACCTTTACCTGATAGTCTCGCGTAGACGCATGCCCGATAATATAGCCGATGGAGCCTTACGGAGTCACGTGTTTTGCACCCGTGCCGTTCGAAACCGGGTGTCGCCGGAACTGCGGGGCCCTTGGGCCGGTTCCGGTATCGTTTTTCAAATGGAGGAACAACAGGCCGAAATGCCAAGTATTCGAAACTTCAGCATCATCGCCCACATCGATCATGGAAAATCCACCCTCGCGGACCGTCTGATCCAGCATGCCGGGCTGGTGGACGAACGACAGTTTCACGACCAAATGCTGGATACCATGGATATCGAACGTGAACGCGGGATCACCATAAAGAGCAACACCATAACGCTCCCGTATACCGGCCGGAACGGGGAAACGTACGCCCTGAACCTGATCGACACACCCGGCCACGTGGATTTTTCCTACGAGGTGTCCCGGGCGCTGGCGTCCTGCGAAGGGGTGCTGCTCCTGGTGGACGCCTCCCAGGGTGTGGAAGCCCAGACCATCGCCAATCTCTACGCGGCCATGGAACACGACTTGGTGGTCATCCCCGTCATCAACAAGATCGATCTTCCCTCGGCGGACGTGGACCGGGTGAAGGAAGAAATCGAAAACGAACTGGCCCTGGATTCGGAACAGGTGATCCTGTGCTCCGCCAAGGAAGGGATCGGCATTGAAGACGTCCTCGAGGCTATCGTGGAACGCATTCCGCCGCCGAAGGGCAGCCCGTCAGAACCGCTGGCCGCCCTGGTTTTCGACGCTCATTACGACCCGTTCCGGGGTGCCGTCGTGGCCTGCCGAGTGGTCGACGGCGTGGTGCGTCCGGGCGATCTCATCAGGTTCCTGTCGAACGGCGCCGTCCACAAAGTGGAAGAAGTGGGGATCTTCGGCTTGAAACGCGAAAGCCGCAAATCGCTCAGCGCGGGCGAAGTCGGCTACATCATTGCGGGCATCAAGACGGTGAGCGACGTCAACATCGGTGACACCATCACCCTGGACCGGATGCCGGTTGAGAAGCCGCTTCCCGGTTTCCGCGAGGTCAAACCGGTCGTCTTTTCGTCCATCTACCCGGTTTCTTCCGACGACTACCCGTCGCTGGCCGACGCTCTGGAAAAGTACAAGCTGAACGACGCCGCTCTGGTCTACCAGAAGGATTCCTCGGCCGCTCTGGGCCAGGGGTTCCGCTGCGGTTTTCTGGGGCTCCTGCACCTTGAAATCGTTCAGGAACGGCTGGAACGGGAGTACGACCAGTCCATCATCATGACGGTCCCCAGCGTTCAATACCGATTCAAACTGGATACCGCTGAGACCGTAATCGTCGAAAATCCGCAGTATTATCCGGATCCCACCCGCATCGTGTCGGCGGAGGAGCCCTTCATCCGGGCGAGCATCCTCTGCCCGGACCGCTACATGGGAGCCGTCATGAAGCTGTGCAGCGAGAGGCGGGGCGAAAACCCCCGGTTCAGCGTCCCGACTCCCGGCCGCGTCGAAATCGTGTTTGACATGCCGCTCGCGGAAGTGATCTTCGATTTCTACGACCGGCTCAAGACAGTCACCCAGGGTTATGGTTCCTTCGATTACGAAATCATCGAATATCGGGAAAGCAACCTGGCCAAGCTGGATATCCTCGTCAACGGCGAAAAAGTGGACGCGCTTTCGCTCATCGTCCACCGGGACCGTGCTCGGGAGTGGGCCGTTCAGGTCTGCGAACGCCTGAAGGAAGAAATCCCCCGACACCAGTTCAAGATCGCCATCCAGGGAGCCATCGGCGGGAAGATCATCGCCCGTTCCACCATCTCGGCCTTCCGCAAAGACGTCACCGCCAAGTGCTACGGGGGCGACATCACTCGAAAGCGCAAGCTTCTTGAAAAACAAAAGAAGGGCAAAAAGCGTATGAAGATGGTGGGGGCCGTCTCCATTCCTCAGAGTGCGTTCGTGGCGGTGCTGAAAGCCGAAAAGGCATAGGGACGCCGCCCGCATGATCCAAGAACCCGCCGGCCTCTACGTTCATGTCCCGTTTTGCCGCACCAAGTGCCGCTATTGCGACTTCTATTCCGAAACGGACCTTGACGCGGTCTCGCCGTGGTTCTCGGCCGCTTTGGCTGAAGCCGACCTGTACCGGGAGATCTGCGGCGCGTTCGATACGCTCTACCTGGGCGGAGGCACCCCAAGCCTCCTTCCGGCTCGCCTGGTGGAATCCCTGCTGCGAGGCCTGAGAGGGTGTTTTTCCTTCGGTCCCGGGACCGAAATCACGCTGGAAGCCAACCCGGACGACGTCACGGCGGAAAAGCTCCGGGCGTGGCGGGCGGCGGGGGTGAACCGCTTGAGCCTGGGGGTGCAGTCCTTCGACGACAAGGAGCTGCGATTTCTCGGGCGGCGGCATGGAGCCCGCTGCGCCATGGAGGCCCTGGATCTCGCGCGCAAGGCCGGTTTTTCCAACGTGGGAATCGACCTCATCTGGGGGCTCCCCGGGCAGTCCCTTTCCCAGTGGATGACGACCCTCGAAGAGGCGCTCGCCTTCTCCCCGGAACACCTTTCCTGCTATGAACTCACCGTGGAAGAAGGCACCCGGCTGCACGAAGCCGTAACAACGGGTGCGGTGGTCCTCCCTGCGGAAGCGGACTTGGCCGAACGTTTTCTGGCCACGTCGGAACGGCTCACCGTCTTCGGCTACGACCACTACGAAGTTTCCAACTTCGCTCGAACCCGCAGGCATCGTTCCCGCCACAACCAGAAATACTGGCGCCATGTGCCCTACCTCGGACTCGGCCCATCGGCCCATTCCTTCATGGAGGGTCGCCGGTGGTGGAATGTGCGCTCTCTTCATGATTACATCCGCCGCCTGCAGTGGAACATCAGCCCCGTGGCCGGCGACGAGCGGCTCACCGGCGACCAACTTCGCCTGGAAACCCTCTATCTGGGCTTCCGAACAAGCGACGGGATCACCCGTCGGGAACTGGGCGAGGGGCCCGAGGTGGAAAGCGCGCTCGAGGCACTCCGTCGATCTGGAAACCTGGAAGTGGTCGGTGACCGCGTGCGGGCCACCCTCACCGGTTGGCTCATGGCCGACCGGCTGCCCTCCTTTTTCGACCCTTGAACCCTCAGCCCGCCGCCGGGAAGCGAGGTTTCTCGCGCAGTTAGGGAGCCGTCCCCGGAAGACCGTATTCCAGGAAAAAACGGCAAAATGCGGCGACCATGATCGAGTGGGAAATGGCCCCGGTCCGCAACATGCGAGGCACTTCCACCAAGGGGATTCGGACCACTTCGATGTCTTCCGTGTCGTCGGGTTGCGGCGGGCCGTCCAGGACGACGTTGTTTGCAAGGAACGTGGCGCATTCGTTGTTCTGGATGGCCGGATTCGGGTGCGTGGTGCCCAGGAACGTCCACTCGTTGCTTCGGTATCCGGTTTCTTCCATGAGTTCCCGGATCGCCGCCTGTTGCAGGCTGTCGCCTTCTTCCACGACGCCTCCGGGAATTTCCAGGGTGATGCTGCGGATCCCGTGGCGGTACTGGCGGATCATGACCACCTCACCTTCAGGCGTGAGCGGGATCACGTTCACCCAAGGCGGGAATTCGATGACCCAGAAATCGTGGACACAACCGGTCCGCGGGGACCGTACCTTGTCGCTTCGCACATTGAAAATGCCGAAGGATCGACGGGTATCGCCGGAAAGCAGCGGCCAAGGTTGAATCGCCATGACGGACGGCTCCTTCCTTTCTTTGGAATGCATGCACCACACATTTTTACCATACCGGCCCGGAAGCTGGAAGCACGCCTTTAAAGATGTGCACCCGATGCGGATCGGGTGGGCCGCGCCGCGGCGCATCAGCGATTCCCGTGGCGCCTGTAAAGCTTGAAAACCGGGCCTCTAAGGATTTCGTTTTCCCAAACCCGAAGGTTCTCCTTTCAGGCCCGCTCTTCCCCCAAAGACGATCCGCTCCGGGAATTGCTGCTCACGGGCAGAGACATGCAGAGTCTACACTGGAGTAGACCCGAATGTGAAAAAGAGTTGCTATGAAAAGAACGGCCTTGCTACTATCTCGGCGTTACATGGAGGCTCTACATGGCTATTTCCTATCAGCGTCGTCTACAACGATTGCTTGAAATCCTTGTAGAGGTCAAGAGTCAACCCGGTCAGCCATTGAGAGGGCTGATCGACAAATTGGGTATCAGCAAGGCCCAGTTTTATAAAGATCGAAAGATCCTCGCCGAACTCGGCTTTTCCTTTCATTATGACCGATGCGCCGGGCGTTTCGTCGTCGATGGAGACGCCTTTCTGCCGGTAGAAGATTTGAGCGTGAGCGAACGGATTCTGCTGGTGCTCGCCGTGCGGCAATTGTCTTCCTCGGGAGATTTCTATATCGGCTATCACGCCTTGAAGGCCGCGAAGAAACTGATCGCCGGGTTGGATGGGGACAGCGCCCGCTTTGCCTCGGCGGTCTTCGACGACCTGGTGCTCAGAGAAGGCTTCGGCTGCCGACCGGACATCGTGGAGCGCCTTCAGGAAGCCGTTGCGCAGCGCCGACGGATCCGGATCGATTACCTTAAGCCCGGCGCGTTCAAGCCGGCTTGCTACGAACTGGACCCCTATTCCTTTTTCTTTCGGCGCCGAGCCCTGTACGTGGAAGGCCATTGTCCCACTCGCAAGGCGCTGCGCACGTTCCGGGTCAATCGCATCCAGCGCGTCGCCTCAACCGGCATCTTTTTTCAACCAAGGGAAGACTACGATTTCGGGCGCCGCTCTCGAAGCGCCTTTTCCGTTTTCACCTCGGAAAACACGCAAGCCGTTCGGGTGCGGTTCAGCTCCAGGGCGCGCCCCTATATCGAAGAAATCTTGTGGCATCCGTCTCAGCAACTGCAAGCCGGCAAGGACGATTCCCTGATCTTCACCGCGGACGTGGCTAACCCCCGCGAAGTGCTCTGGTGGGCCATGAGCTGGGGAGGGGACGCAGAGATTCTCGAGCCGGACTGGCTACGCAGGGAAGCGGCCCGGGAAAGCCGGAAAATGGCCGAGCTCTACCGTTGACCCCACGGCATCAGGAGTATTTCATGGATCTATTTCCTCCATCGTGTTTCTGCTTGCTGGACGAAACGGAATGGGAGGCTCTGGTCGATTCCTCCAGCCGCGATTCGTACCAGCCGCACCTCAGCCGTTTCCTGCGCGCCACCGGGCAGAGCCGCCTGCTCCGCCGAATGGCTCTCAGCGCGTCTGCAAAGCCCTTTGCCTTCCCCCATGTGGAAATAGATGGCCATGGATGGATCGTCGATAAGGCGGGAACGTGCCGCGGCCGACTCGTGAGGCTTTCCCTTCCCGCCCGTTCTTACGAACCCCAACTGGCTCTAAGCTATGACTGGTTTTGGAGCGAATGGTGCTCGTTTCTCTGCAGTGCTACTTGCTGGGCCCAAATACGGCATGGGGAAGTGGATCTGGTCTTGAGCCGCCGCCATGAAGCGTGGGATCGCATCGAAGAGCAAGGAATAACCCGTTGGCTCAAAGAGCGGTGGGAGCAGTGCTGGCAACACCTGGGATCGCGGGCCCATCTGGAGCAGTCGCTCGCCCTCTACTTGGAGCACAAGACCCTTTTCAAGAAGCAGGCGAGTCCATGGGGCGTCAAGGACATCCCCGTCTTTTCCCGAGATCTCGCCGAGTTCTTGGTCGAATACTACAAGAACGGTCCGCACCGGCTGAAGCTTTTCAAGAAGGTGACCCTCCCCGCCAAAACTCATGAGCTGGAAGAATTGCTCGACCGGGGGACCTTCACCTCCATCCCTTTTCCTTTTAACGAAACAGAGCATACCGCGGTTCCGCCCGGGGACTGCTTTCTCGGTCGTTCCAATCCCGTAGCCTGCCACAGCTGCGGGCGTGCGATAGCTCGCAGAGAGTCCTATCCGCGGCTTGCCCTTTTCCTCAAAGACGCCGACGAGCGTCCCCAGTCCGGCAAACACAAAGACGAAAAACCGCTCTTTTGCCCGCTATGCGTCGCCATGGTCCTTGTCTGCCCGGTCAAGCTGACCCCGGAAACCTTGACGGTCCGATTTCTATCCTCCGACGAGGACTCCACGGTCGGTACAACGGCAACCGAGGAACTGCGTAAGTACGTAGCCCAGAGCCTTCACGTTCATGCCGGGAACTTTGTGAGCCTGCATGTGCCCGAACGAGCCGACGGCAAATTCCTGGCCGCCTTGTGGGGGGCGCAGGCCTACAGCCTGTGGAAGATGGCTGTGACCTTTCCTCCGGAACTCTTTCAACGGGGATTCGGCGTGGAAGTCTTCCCCGGGGAGGAACAGTTCCGGCTTCCCCGGTGGCTGCTATGGTTCACCTCGGCGCTCGCCCACTGGCACCATGGGTTCGAATACCGATGCTACGCTGTGAACGAACTGCGTGTCCCCTTCGCCCAGTTCCTGCGCCTGGCGGCGCGGGGGAAGGTCTTTCACGCTTTCTACACCCTGATGGCGGGCGGCGTGATCCAGGAAGACAGTCGTTCGTGGCGCTGGATCGCACTGCAGGACATCTGGGCTCAATTGGAAACCCTGATGCAAGAGGAGGATGTGATGCCGCTTCCGGACTACCCCACTATCGTGGGCTTCGCCGGGTTGCTCCTGCCCCTGGCCGAACGCGTCGAATACCGGAAACGGAGCAACCCCAAGGAGGCCAAACGCGCCATCGGGAAGCTCCTGGAGGAGGTGGACCGGCCCATCCAGTACGCCTACACGGCGGCGCGCGAAGCAGGAGACAGTACGTTCATCTTCTGCCGCCGCGCGCAGAACCGTACGTTCTACGACAAGGCGGTGGAACTTCTGGATCGGGCCGGAGAGGATGTGGAAAGCCTGAGGCGCGAAGGCCGGCGGATTGTGGAAGAACGGGAGGCCTTCGCCTGGGCTCGAGATGCCGAGGAGCAGATCTTCATCGGCCCGGACCAGGTGGTTCGGGTGACCTGTTATCTCGTCAGCGAAGGCGAGGCGCCTCCCTACGCGGCCGAAGCGGACTGGCGCGCCTTCGCCTACCAAGTCAAACTCGCTCTGTGGAGCATGTTTCCGCATTACCTCGGAACTGAATGAGCTACGGGAACAGGAAGGGAGATATCATGGCCAAAGCGGCTGAAAACGATGGAAAGAACGCCAAGACCCTCAGCGGACTGCCGGAATCTCAGGAACCCCGGCGCCATTACGACATTTATGCCATCCTGGAGGCGCCTCAGGAGCTCTATTTCGGCGACGAGAAGGAAGTGAACGTGAATATTGTGGAGAAGGTCCGGGTGACGACCGCCCGGGGTGCGGTGGAAAAATGCACCATCGCCCCGTCCAAGCGCCGCGGTGTGGAACGCCGCTGCCTGCTGTGGAGCGATGCCGGCGGCAGGCTGCTCATGGACAAGCTCCAGTGCGGCATTCCCAACACGTGTTGCCGCGACGACTGTCCGGTGTGTGCCATATTCGGCGGCCTTATCGCCGGCGAAAAGACCTTCATCGGGCGCTTGACCCACGGCGGGGGCGTGGCCGTGGCCCCGGAAATCGCTCTGGAAAAACAGCGGGCCATGCATCCGGCCCTGATAACCAAGGAAAAAGACAATACGCCCATGCCTTACCGCAAAGAGTATGCGCAGCCCGGGCTGCTTTATCCGATCAGCAACCATCTGCTTTCGGTGACCGAAAAGGAATTCGGCGCTGCGGCCTATGCGTTCCTGTTGAGCCTGCACCGGCTGGGAGCCGGAAATCCGAAGGGACTGGGCTTCGCGCGCGCCGCCTGGAACGGCCATTCCGAGGCTGTCGAACCGCTGCTGGTGGTGGACAGCTACCGGGTGCCGCTCGGCGAACGGCCCTTGGTCAGTCCGTCGATCACCGACAACCAGGAAGCCGTGAACCGGTTCGTCCGGCTGGCAGAAACGTACAAGCAAGACGCTCGCGACGCCTTCGAAAGGCGACTCGGCGCGCAGGCCCTGGCGTTTCTGCAATCTTGCGCATCGGAGTTCGAAAAGCGCGTACTTCGCGCGGACAGCTGAGGGGATTCCCGATGAAGTCCATCTGGATTTGCTCTTTAAAGCTGCAGCCTGCGGGGCCGCTCACTTTTCGCCGGATGCCCTCGGGGAGCCTGCCCATCATGACTTACCCGTTCGTACCGCCCACTACCCTGAACGGATATCTAGTGCGGCTTTTGAAAATCGCTGAAGGGGCCCGGAGCGGGGGTCACGATGCCGACTGGCCGGGCTACGGCGAAGATTGGTTCGCCAAGGGCAAGGATGGAAAGCCCGCCCCGGGCCAAGCTTACATACTCACTTTGAGTCCCGAATACCGCCCCTTAGGCGCATTTCCCCCGCCCGGTGGGTGGTCCATCCACAAGACCCGGCGACAAGGACCGAAGAATTTCGCCCATGTTGAATTTTCCCAGATTATCCGCAGCAAGGGAAAGATTCGCCAGGATTTCCAGCTGCATCACTGGGAATATCTGCTCTGCGATGAGCTTACGGGCTGGGTGGCGGCGTCGGAACCAGCCCCACTGGAACGCCTCCGAAGTCTTGTCAACTACGGTGGCAAGGTGGGCAAGGAGGGCTTCCTGGTGGTGAAGGCGGTGGACAAACCGCAGGAAGCTCCGCGCCGTTCGGGCACCTTCGAGCCGGTGGGGCTCGTGCCGGCGTCGGTTCGGCCCGCCGGTGGAACTTTCTTTCACCTCTACGGGCACCGGTGGAGTGCGGACTATTTGTGGATAAATGGCGAGCGTGGTGGTGTGACAGGCTACGTTCCCATCGGTGTCTGGTGGGAAACGGGAACCCTGCAGGGACAACATTGGAGTCTCGGCGACGGGTGTGGCATTCCGCTGGAAGCCCCTGACCTATTCCTTCAGGGCGATCGAGAGGTCTTTTCGTGATTGGGAGGAAGACCTTTATGGCGGCATGGGGACGCATCTTTTTCATCTACAGCAAGCAGGGCGCCACGGAGGGGCTTCAGGCGGTCTACGGCCAACCCCTGGAAAACCACGTGGAAAATTGCGTATCGCTTTTTACTCATCTTCAAGGCGAGCTGCTCTCCACGGATACCCGGGACAAGCTCGAAACCGCCGTCCGCCTGCACGACCATGGAAAACGGGAGACCTTCCGGCTCTTCAAGGATTCGGAAACAAAGCGCTGGAGTTATAGCTTCGCGGGGCACAGGTTCCGAGTGCCCCACAAGGATCCCTATGTGGCGGCGCTCATCCGCAGCCATCACGAGTTTTCCGTGGATCGGATCCAGCGCGAGCGGGCTCTGTTGAGAGGGGCGGAACGGGATCGGTTTGCCGACGACCTGTATCTCTTGTGCATGGTGGACCAACTGGAAGCGGAACTGGCGGTCAAGGAAGTGGAGGGAGCAAAGGATGTGGCGCGTACCTTTATGGAATTCGTCACTCGGCGTGATGAGCGTGACGGTTCCTACCGGGTGGTGCCCTGGCCGTTCACGGGGGACCGTTTGAGCCTGGAGTTGCATCTGCACCCCCTACCCCTAGAAGTTTTCAACAGCTTATCGAAAGAAGAGGCCGTCACCCGGCATATCCGCAACATGGAGTCCGGTACGGCCGAGACCCGACATATCATGCTCACGGCAGACAATTGATAAGGAAGGAATCCTGACATGCCTCCTTGCATGGACATGGAGCGTTTCTATCGGCAGGTGGCCGGATTCCCGCCCAACCCGTTGCAGCGCGCTGCGTGGGAAGCGTTCTGGAAGACGGAACACCCGGCGATGTTGATCCGCGCGGGAACTGGATCGGGAAAAACCGAGGCTGCCCTACTACCGCCCCTGGCGGCTGGGCGTCGCGTTCTGTTCGTGCTTCCTTTCAAGGCACTGCTTGAGGATCTGAGCATCCGCTTGGCGCGCATCGGCTGCCGGTTTTCCAAGGCATTCGAACGCCCGCTTGCCCTCACGCTGGACATGGGCGGAAGTTGTCGCCGCATCCGATGCGTAGACGGCACCTATAACGAGCTCACGAGCCATCGGCACCTCTTTGCTGACGACCTCATCGTCACCACCCTGGACAAGTTTCTTTTTCGGTTGTTCGGCTACGGGGAACCCGTCAAATCCTACATCTTTTGTCACCGGGTGTTCGGATCCGCCCTGGGCAAGCATCCTTTCCTTATCTTCGACGAAGCCCATGACTACGACGGGCTTGCCTTTTCCAACTTTTCCCGGCTGCTTCGAACCCTCTATGAAAAGGGTAAGGATGTGTGCGTGATGAGCGCCACTCTTCCGCGCGAAACGGCTTCGTTCCTGGATCCCGTGGACGCGATGGAAGGAGACCTGGCGACGGAACAGAAACGCTTCGAAACGAACGTGCTCGGGCGCACCTCCCAGCAGCTGCATCTGGTGCGCCGCTCGGCGCCCAACACGGCGCGGGGCGAACGAGCGGCGTTTCTGGATGCTATGGTCGAGGAGATAAAGCGGCGCATTGGACCCGACCGGCGTCTCATCGTTCGCACGGAATGGATCGGCGACCTACTCGATCTCCGAGAGCGACTCGAAGATCACGACCCTCTCGTCTACCATGGGCGGCTCACCATGGCACGGCGCCGCAAGGTGATCGCGCGGTTGCAGCAATGCCAGGAGAAGGACGCAGGGTTCCTGCTGCTGGCCACGTCGGCCGTGGAAGCGGGCTGCGACCTGGATGCCCACACCATCGTGACCGAGCTGTGCAATCCGGACTCGCTGGTGCAACTCGCCGGACGTTGCAACCGGCGCGGTTGCATGGAAGACGCAGAACTGGTCGTCGTCGGAAACGGCGTGAAGCCGCAGCTACGAACCTTGCCACAAGATCGTCATGAGGATTACCTGAACGCTCTGGAGGCCATGGGGGCGACTTTCGACGCCGCCGCCCTTCGCCCTTTCTTCCATTCACCCAAGGGAGACTGGATGGGGGAGATTCTTTTCGACATGCTATGGGACTACGTCTACGACGGGGACCTCAGTTGCAAGCCGCTCTGGGACCGGGGCATATTGGTCACTCGCAGCTGGGAACCGTCGGTGACCCTGTGTACAGGGTTGAATCCGGAGGAACTGCCGGAAAATCCCGTGCAGGTGTCTTTGTCGCGGTTGGCCTCTCGTGTCGCCCCGAACGAGATGGAAGACCGCCCGGCCCATGAAATCTTTTCCGTGGAAAAGGACGGCATGTGGCATGCCGATCTCTACCGCGTTTATTTCGGCCGGGAGGGCCATGACGTTCGGCGGCGCACCTATTCCTTGCAAGGGCGCGTCGGCGCCTACTGGACGACGCTTCTTTGCGTCATCAAGGAACCGTTCCGCGACCGCTACTTCGATTCTTGCTTGGGCTACACCCGGTTGCCCACGGTTTTGCGCCGGGCTTGGAAGGTCGGCTTTGAGCGTACCCTGGTTGTGAAGCCTGGGATCAAAAAAGACGGCCGGGTGGACCTCAATAAATGGGAAGCCCTGCTCTGGTACCTAGAGAGATGATATGCCCGTAGCCGCCGTCTTTCGGTTGAAGTGCCTTCGCGCCGCCAAGCCTCCGCGCGCCTTTCGCGCCCTTTTTCACCCGGTGTTTCTGGAGCGCATGCGCCGAACAGACGACCGCCTCGGCCGCATCCTCCACGATGCCGGGCGCAACGCGCCCTATTCTCTTTCTCCCGTGTGGGGGACGGTGGACCGCAACGGGCGCCTGCTTGAGAATGGCACCTACCGGGTGCGCCTCGGCCTGCTGGAAGACGCTCTGGAAGATGCCTTACACCTGTCTCTGGAACGGGGCGTCTGGCGGGAGCCCATCGATCTGGGAGGCGTTCCCTTCGTGCTTGAGGATCTGCTTCTAGGGGAATCGTCGGAAGGCGGCGGCTGCGGGCGGGCCCGGTACGAGGACCTCTGGACGGCCGCGGAAGATGCCGCGGCGGCCGTGGGCCGGAAGGGAAGCCTCAAGGTCCGCGTCCGATTCCTGAGCCCCATGGCTTTCAAGCGCGGCGACCTGCATTATCCGCTGCCCGATGTCAGCCTGGTGACAAGACACTTGACCGAGCGCTGGAACGCCGCGTGTCCTCACGCTGTACCCGACCCTGTGGGCGCGGCGGAGATTTCCATCGCGCGGTTGAAGCTCGAGACCAGCCGCTATGCCTTAAGAAACGGAGGCACCGTCATCGGCGCCTTCGGATCGGTCACCTATGTGGCTCAAGGGGCTCGGGAGAGCCTCACGGCGCTGCACGCGCTGCTTCACTTCGCAGCCTTTTCCGGCATCGGGGTCAAAACCACGCAGGGCATGGGCCAATGCGCCGTCAGTGACACCCAAGATAGAAGGCCCGTTCCCGGGACGGCATGATCCCGATGAGGGCGTCATGATGCTCATTCCTATCTCCTATCTCAACGCCTACGTCTATTGCCCGCGAAGGTTTTACCTGGAATGTGTGCGCGGCATGTACGAGGACAATGTCTACACTCTGGAAGGTCGCGAGATGCACCGCCGCGTGGACGATCCCGGCAAGCAGGCGGTGCCCTTGCGCAAAGAGGACCGCATCCATCGGCGCTCCGTATGGTGGAGCTCGGAGCGGCTCGGCGTCACCGGACGCTTGGATCTGCTGGAAGAAGACGGGACAGGCTGCCTATACCCGGTGGAATACAAGAAGGGCAAGGCCCCCAAGGGGCGGGATCCTTGGCTTAACGACCAAATCCAACTTTGCGCCCAGGCGCTCCTCATGGCGGAAAACGGACTGCCGCTTCCGCCCGCCGGCTACCTTTATTTCGTCGGTTCGAGAAAGCGAGTGGAAGTCCGCATCACGGAGGAGCTGTGCGCCCAGACCCGGGAAGTGATCGCCGCCTGCCGGGCCCTGCTGGATGAGGACACGCTGCCGCCTGCCGTGGATAACCGAAACCGATGTTTCGGGTGCTCGTTGCTCCCTCTTTGCCTACCGGAGGAAGAAGAGGTGCTCGCGGGGCACAAGACGAACGCCAGGCGCATCCTGGCTCAACGGCTGGACCAGCAGTCGGTCTACGTGGATCGGCTGGGAGCCCGGGTAAGCCTAAGCCAAGGGATGCTTCAGGTTTGGGCGCCGGGAGAGGAAAGGCTCGGTGAGGCATCCCTGGAGCAGCTCCAGGAGCTCGTGCTCATAGGGCCCGTGCAGGTGACCACTCAAGTCCTTCACGAATGTTGTCGCCGGGAGATTCCTGTCCACTACCTCACCTTGTACGGCCGCTACCTGGGTACTACAGCGCCGGCGTTCAGTCGCCACAGCCTGCTGCGCCGCGCGCAGTGGCAGAGGCACTTCGATCCCGAGCGCAGCAACGAGATCGCGAGAGATATCGTGATGAGTAAACTCACGAGCGCCCGGACGCTGGCTATGCGGTACCTGCGCGACGAGCGAAGCGAAGAGGACGTGCAGGCCTTCCGGCAGATAAAGGATCTGATCCGGCGCTGCCGGGACTGCAGCGATACCGAGGGCCTGCGCGGCCTGGAAGGCATGGGAACGCGCCATTATTTCCAATGTTTTCCGCGCTTCATCAAGCCTAGGCTGCGAGAGACCTTCCAGTTCCAGGGGCGGGTGCGCCGCCCACCCGATAACGCCGTCAACGCGCTACTCAGTTTCGGCTATGCGATTCTCGCCAAAGACTGCATGGGAGCCGCGGCCCGGGTGGGCTTCGATCCCTATTGCGGCTTTTACCACGTGATGAAGTACGGGCGCCCGGCTCTTGCCCTGGACATCATGGAATATTTTCGCCAGCCCATCGTCGATTCCGCCGTGCTCGGTGCCATCAACAACGGGGTTTTCACGCTCCGGGATTTCATGGCCTACCAGGGGACATGCTATCTCAGCGAAAAGGGCCGCAAGAAGTTCCTCGCTCAATACGAGATGCGCAAGAAAGACCATGTAAGCCATCCGGTGTTCGGCTATCGACTCAGTTACGAGCGGATGATCGAACTGCAGCTCCGCATTCTAGGCAAATATCTGCTGGGCGACCTGGACAAATACGTGGGGTTTCATATCCGATGAAGCGCAACTATCTGGTTGGCTACGATATCAGTGACCCAAAGCGGCTACAGAAGGTGGCCAAAGTGATGAAGGAATACGGCAGCCGCGTGCAGTACAGCTTCTTTCATTGCAGCCTTTCAACAGCCCAAAAGAAACGCATGATGGACCGAATCCGCACCTTCATCCGCGAAGATGAAGACCAGGTGCTGATCCTACCGGTCACGGAAACCCAACTGAAAGAGATGGAGTTCATCGGGCTGAAGAGCCGTCTCGATATGGAGGGGGTTCTTATCTTCTAAGCTCCCGCGTCGCTTCGCCATGCGGCGCTCTTCCAGTGGCCGCAAAATACCCCGAAAACCGATCAGCGGTGAGTTGCGCGCAAGAGGTGCAAGCGTGCTTTCGGGACTCAAGGGCGCGAGAGGTGATGCGGAAGCAAAAGGCCGGGGACCGCTCGCGATCAAAAACCACCACAAATTTTAAGAACATAGCACCCGATGAGACGTTACACAGCAAACTGCGGAGGGCTATTCGGGGTCCTTTTCGGAACTCCTCGCAATTCTTCTTGCAGTTCGCTGATATTATTTGCTAACCTACAGGCGTGGTAATCAAAGACGAATTCCCTGGAAGGGATTGAAACTACTGCAAGTCGATTGAATCTTTCAAATCATCCAGCGTGTAATCAAAGACGAATTCCCTGGAAGGGATTGAAACCGACAAGCCCTCTTTGCTGCTGACCTGTGGGGATACTTGTAATCAAAGACGAATTCCCTGGAAGGGATTGAAACCGCAAAATATTCGACTGCGCGGACAGCCTAAGCTCGGCGTAATCAAAGACGAATTCCCTGGAAGGGATTGAAACTCTTGGTTAGTCGTACCATGTCGTGCGTCCTTGTTTTCGAGTAATCAAAGACGAATTCCCTGGAAGGGATTGAAACATCGGTCTCGGTTCCGGCACCAGCCAAAGCAATGACGCGTAATCAAAGACGAATTCCCTGGAAGGGATTGAAACTCGGCGCCACGCCATTTTTTCTCGGGGCCGTAAGGGCGTAATCAAAGACGAATTCCCTGGAAGGGATTGAAACACGTTTACAAGCGCTGAATATCCCCAGTTATCCTTCGGTAATCAAAGACGAATTCCCTGGAAGGGATTGAAACATCAAACAACCAAATATTGAATCCAGTTGGGTGCATTAGTAATCAAAGACGAATTCCCTGGAAGGGATTGAAACCAGCTAACACGGAGATGTGGGACTGGTGTCCAGATGTCGTAATCAAAGACGAATTCCCTGGAAGGGATTGAAACGGAACATGAGAACAAGATTCCGCCGGTTTTTCGTGGTAATCAAAGACGAATTCCCTGGAAGGGATTGAAACGTTTGGACAAAGATGACAACTGCGGCGAAGACGGGATCGTAATCAAAGACGAATTCCCTGGAAGGGATTGAAACAGGCCACCTCGACCACCATATTCGAATCTGCTGATGGGTAATCAAAGACGAATTCCCTGGAAGGGATTGAAACAACCACCTTGACGGCCTCGAGCCTGCCCAACTCCTGTAATCAAAGACGAATTCCCTGGAAGGGATTGAAACTTCTGAGGGCCAAAAGCCAAAGTCGGAACCATCCCCGGTAATCAAAGACGAATTCCCTGGAAGGGATTGAAACAGATTCTGCCATTGATCCCATTCGCAAATTGTTGGTGTAATCAAAGACGAATTCCCTGGAAGGGATTGAAACATGATATCCGACGGGTGCCGGCGTCGGATATCGGCATGGTAATCAAAGACGAATTCCCTGGAAGGGATTGAAACGATTCCGCGGGTACCAGGCAGTACTTCGTTCCGGCCGGGTAATCAAAGACGAATTCCCTGGAAGGGATTGAAACGGCGTGAAACGGATGATCCAATCCAGGTAGTCCGATGGGGTAATCAAAGACGAATTCCCTGGAAGGGATTGAAACTTGGCTGCGTCCAATTCCAGCCCGGCTTTGTAGATTTGGTAATCAAAGACGAATTCCCTGGAAGGGATTGAAACTTAGAGATGGAGGGGTTGGGGTTGTTGCATAAGTTCGGGTAATCAAAGACGAATTCCCTGGAAGGGATTGAAACTATTTTTAATCATCTCGGCCCAGCTGTTCTCTATCG